>NZ_JBMPOX010000002.1:0-379935 GCF_049340445.1 Undibacterium sp. Ji50W
CCATCCCGAACAGGACCGTGAAACGATTACGCGCCAATGATAGTGCTGCAACCAGTGTGAAAGTAGGTTATCGTCAGGCTTGTATCCAGAAACCCCCGCTAGAGCAATTTAGCGGGGGTTTCGCTTTGCGCGAACGGAAAATACACGCGTAACACAAGATCAAAAACAACACCAACGCCAATATCAACATCAAGACCTCTCAACACAGAGACACGGAGACACAGAGGTGCACCGAGAAAGGCAAGAAAGTCTGGAAAGACAAAAGCATTAGGGACTTCTCTGCTTTTACTCTGTGGCCCGGCCTTCGGGGGTATCAACCAACGATGCTGGTGCGCCAGCATAGTAACCTTCAGCCTGCGCTCACTGCTGTCCGGAATAATGTGCTTGACAAAAAATGACCTGGAAATCCCCTCCTTTCAAGGGGATGGCGTCGGGGTTTCACAAAGCATGCTTTGTGCCGACAGAATCTAAGCCGCTTGCAAGCGGCGCAGTGGACGGCTTAGGGTGGGGATGGGTTTCGGCCGATTAACGATAGATGAATTTACGTCGGAGACCTCCTGCATTTCTTTGCGCCTCAGTGTCTCTGTGGTGAGCGGTCTTACAGCTTTCACGATTCGACAGGCAACAAAAAAGGAGCCTGAGCTCCTTTTTAATTCCACTGCGAGAGGTGTAACGACCTTAAAACGCGTACCCAGCCTTCAGTACCGCAAAATTTACACCTGGATTTGGATGTTTGACACCGCCGTTTGAATAATGCTGGATCTTGAAGCTCAGGTCCCAGCCTTCTTTGGTCACATAGCCAAGGCCGATATGGTCGCCAAACTGGAAATTGGTGGAAAAATGGCGGCTATTGTTGTCATAAATTTCTGACAGCATATGCAGGCCTATGCCGGCTTCGCCATAAAACCCCTTTTTGCTGTCGTTTTGAAAGCGAAATACAGGGGTAATGCCGATATCAGTCAGATTTTGTGTTGCCCCACTCTTACCTTGAAAACTGTTGCCCTGCCATTGCGCCAGGGTAGCATCCCAATAGCCGCCAACGTGGGTGCCGTTTGACGAGAACCATTGATTGTCCCAGTTGGATTGCAGGCCGGCACGCAACATTTTGGTTTTGTTGCCGGTTGCAAATTCCAGTGAGGCTGAATCCAGGGCAAATACGGAAGAACTGGCACACACAGCAGTCACTGCGATGGCGAATAAAGAAGTAATACGCAGGCGCATATAATTGGCTTTCAGGTGAAAATAAGAAATCAGACAAACATCAGAATCGCTATTGTAGCAATGTCTGGCAACATGGTCTTAGGACGCTGCGTTTACAATTCAGATCTGCAAAAAAATCGAAGGAAACCAAGGTGAAACCAGCACTTGAAACAAAGATAGTCTTTCTTGGCATAGGCCTGATGGGCAAGCCCATGGCGCGGCGATTGCTGGCCGCAGCTTATCCTGTCACAGTGTGGAACCGGACTTATGCCAAGGCTGCGGCTCTGGAACCGGACGGGGCAAAGGTGGCTGCGACGGCGCTGGAAGCTGTGCAGCAGTCAGGTGCCGGGGTCATCATTACCATGCTGGAAGATGGCAATGCTGTTGCCGAAGTCATACAAGGCATTTTGCCGGCATTGCGGGCAGGCAGCACCGTAATCGACATGAGTTCGATACAACAGGCTCAGGCGCAGGTCTTGCACGCGCAATTGCAGGCGCACGGACATCAGTTCATGGATGCGCCCGTATCGGGTGGTGTCATCGGCGCCGAAGCAGGTACGCTGGCGATTATGGCAGGGGCTGAAATGGCGGTCTATCAGCAGATGGAAGCCATCCTCGCTACAATGGGCAAACCTATGCGTGTCAGTGGACCAGGTACCGGGCAACTGGCAAAGTTATGTAACCAGTTGATCGTCGGTGGCACCATCAATATCGTGGCCGAAGCCTTGTTGCTGGCACAGGCGGGCGGTGCCGATCCGGCTGCGGTACGGCAGGCCTTGCGCGGCGGTTTTGCTGAAAGCAGGATATTGGAAGTGCACGGACAACGTATGCTGGACCGCACTTTCATGCCCGGTGGCCAGGTAAAGAGCCAGGCCAAGGATATGGAAAACATTTTGCTGGCCGCGCAGGATGCAGGGGTCAGCTTACCCATCACCAGCTTGGTAAGTGAGGTGTATCGCGGTTTATTGCAAACTTATCCACATGCAGATCATTCAGCCGCGTTGCTGGCACTGGAACAACATAACCCTGGTAAGCGGCTTGGCGAGCAGCCGGATGTGTTACCCAATTAAGTGATCATCAAAGCGAGTGCTGATAACGCAAAAAACACTGGTTTTGTATCCCTTGCGATGCTGCCGACAGGACTACGATGTCAGGGCAGGCAATGGCTACAGCAGGGTAAATAGAAACCGATAGCAACCATTCAGACAGGATAGAATATGAGCAGCAATATCGTCAGGGCCGTATGCCCACATGATTGTCCCGATACCTGTGCTTTGCACGTCACCGTTGAAGATGGTATTGCCACTGCGGTCAAAGGCGACCCGGATCATCCTACGACGGCCGGGGTGTTATGCACCAAGGTGTCGCGCTATACCGAACGCACCTACCACCCCGACCGCTTGCTGTATCCGCAAAAGCGCATAGGTAAAAAAGGCGAAGGCAAGTTCGCCCGCATTAGTTGGGCTGAAGCGATTGCGATTATTGCAGAGAAGCTTAAACCATTGGTGGCCAGCAAGCCACTGGCCATTCTTCCCTATAGTTACGCCGGTACCATGGGTTTGGTGCAGGGCGAAAGTATGGCGCAGCGCTTCTTCCACAAGCTGGGGGCATCCTTTCTGGATCGCACCATCTGCGCCACTGCGGGTGGCGCTGGTTACAAGTACACCGTGGGTACCCGTAACGGTACGGATATTGAACAGACGCAAAATGCCAAACTGATTGTGATCTGGGGTGGCAATCCGATTGCGTCCAATCTGCATTTCTGGATGCGCGTGCAGGAAGCCAAGCGCAAGGGCGCCAGGCTGATCGCGATTGACCCTTATCGTTCATTGACAGCCGAAAAATGCCATCAACATATCGCCTTGCTACCAGGGACGGATTCTGCCCTGGCGCTTGGTCTCATGCATGTGCTGATCAGGGATGATTTGCTGGATCATGCGTATATCAAAGACCACACTCTGGGCTTTGAACAACTACGTGAGCGGGCAGCAGAATGGACGCCAGAGCGGGTCGCTGCTACCTGCGGCATTACCGCTGAAGAGGTCAACCAACTGGCGCGCGAATATGGTGAATGTGGACAACGCGGCGAAGCCAGCATGATACGCATGAACTACGGTGTGCAGCGGGTGCACGGTGGTGGCATGGCAGTCCGGAATATTTGCTGCCTGCCCGCACTGACCGGTGCCTGGCGTCATGCCGCCGGCGGCGCGCAACTGTCGTTGTCGGATGCTTTCCCGAAAAATACGGCAGTGTTGCAAAGGCCGGATTTGTTCCCGCAGGATTTACCTCGCCGCACCATCAACATGAGCACCATAGGCGATGATTTACTGCGTGAAACCTCGGCGGGCTTTGGCCCCAAAATCGAGGCCGTGATCGTGTATAACTCCAACCCCGTTGCCGTTGCACCAGAGTCGGCTAAGGTCATGCAGGGTTTTGCGCGTGACGACCTGTTCACGGTCGTACTTGAGCATTTTCAGACGGACACAGCGGATTATGCCGACATCCTGTTACCTGCTACCACACAGCTGGAGCATGTAGACATACATAGTACTTACGGACACCTGTATATGATGGCAAACAACGCAGCGATTGCGCCCTTGGGAGAAGCCAGGCCGAATACCGAAATTTTCCGTATGCTGGCCAAAGCCATGCACTTGACTGAAGCTTGCTTCAGCGAGAGTGATGATGACATTGCCGCCCAGGCCTTCAATAAACAGCACGCGCATGCCGTGCATTTTGACTGGGCTTCGTTGAAGAAGACCGGCTGGTCGAAACTGAAATTGCCAGATGCACCGTTTGCCCATGGCGGCTTTGGTACTCCGTCTGGAAAATGCGAGTTTTATAGTGCCAGCATGGCTGCAGCCGGGCTAGATCCTTTGCCGGCCTACGTTGCACCGTATGAATCCCTGGCCAGCAATCCTGAACTGGCAGCACGCTTTCCCCTGGCAATGATTTCGCCACCGGCAAGGAATTTCCTGAACTCGACTTTCGTCAATGTGCAAAGCCTGCGTGATACGGAAGATCAGCCGCATCTTGATATCCATCCTCAGGATGCGGCACAACGTCACATAGCCCATGGTGATCGCCTGCGGATTTTTAATGACCGTGGCAGTTTCGAGGCAGTGGCACGTGTGACGGATAAAGCCAGGCCGGGTCTGGTGGTTGGCTTGTCTATCTGGTGGAAAAAACTGGCCAGCGATCACAAGAACGCCAATGAAGTGACCAGCCAGCGTTTGACCGAAATGGGTGGTGGACCGACCTTTTATGACACGCTGGTCGAAGTGGAGAAGTGCGCATAGCTGAATAATGCTTGTTGGTAACTATAATGGATGCCGTATTTCCAGACATTTTTTAATTGCGAAATCTGGCCATCTGCCTTTGTCCTGAATCAAAAACAGGCTGAATTGTGTCCTAAAAAAATGATGCAATGCGACATATTCCTAGAGTATGTTTTCAGGTCTCGTCTAAAACACTTGCCATGCCAGAACTTAGCCGATAGCATCAAGCGAGAACTGGAATCAAATTCCGGCAATGCCCTGTTTGTCTATGCTGCAGTGCTTTCACAAGCGCGATGCCAAGGCCGGGCCTTGGGACACAAATACAACAACAATCATCAGAGACGAGGAAAATATGGATAAATTTTGGCTGAAATCCTATCCGGCAGGTGTACCGGCGGAAATTGATGTGAATCAGTACCAGTCACTGGTACAAATGATGGAAGAAGCCTTTCAGAAATTTGCAGCACGTGATGCCTATGCCTGCATGGGCAAGCGCATGACTTATGGGGAACTTGATACCCTGTCCAAAAAAGTCGGTGGATGGCTGCAAAGCAAGGGCCTGAAAAAAGGTGCACGCGTCGCCATCATGATGCCGAATGTCTTGCAATATCCCGTCGTCATGGCTGCCATATTGCGTGCTGGTTATACCGTAGTTAACATCAATCCCCTCTACACACCACGTGAACTGGAACACCAGCTCAAGGATTCTGGTGCCGAAGCCATCTTCATCCTGGAAAATTTTGCCACCACGCTGGAACATGTATTAAGCAAGACCGCAATCAAGCACATCGTCGTCGCCAGCATGGGTGATATGCTGGGCGGCATGAAAGGCATGATCGTCAATTTCGTGGTGCGCCATATCAAGAAAATGGTGCCGGCATTTTCTCTGCCTTCGGCGATACGCTTTAACCAGATGGCATCAGAAGCTGAACGTGTGAACTTTACGCCAGTAAGCACAACGCACGATGATATTGCGTTCCTGCAGTACACTGGTGGTACTACCGGTGTATCCAAAGGGGCGACCTTGTCACACAAAAATGTGGTTGCCAATGTATTGCAAAACGATGCCTGGCTGGCACCCAGTATGTCTGGTCATACCGATGAACAGAAAGTGATAGTCTGCGCTTTGCCGCTGTATCACATCTTTGCCCTGACCGTATGCAGCCTGCTGGGCACGCGCGTCGGTGCCATGAATCTGCTGATCCCCAATCCACGCGATATCCCCGGTTTCATCAAGGAATTGCGCAGTTACAGGGTCAATATTTTCCCTGCAGTGAATACCCTGTATAACGGTTTGTTGAACAATCCCGAATTTGCGACACTGGATTTTTCCGGTTTTGAAATTTGCAGTGGCGGTGGCATGGCGGTGCAAAAAGCCGTTGCCGACAAATGGTTGCAGGTGACGGGCTGCGCCATCGCTGAAGGTTATGGCTTGTCTGAAACATCGCCGGTGGCGACGGCCAATCCTGCCAACACCAAGGATTTTTCCGGCACCATAGGCTTGCCTATTCCCTCCACTGAAATCGCTATCCTGGATGACGACGGTAACCCCGTTCCTTTGGGTACCGCAGGTGAAATCGCCATACGCGGGCCACAGGTAATGGTGGGCTACTGGAACCGTCCAGATGAAACAGCCAAGGTCATGACAGCGGATGGCTTCTTTAAAACGGGTGACATCGGCAAGATGGATGAGACGGGTTATACCAAGATCGTCGATCGCAAGAAAGACATGATTCTGGTGTCCGGTTTCAACGTGTATCCAAATGAAATTGAAGAAGTCATCGTCATGCATCCAGGCGTACTGGAATGCGCGTGTATCGGCGTACCCGATGCCAATTCCGGCGAAGCAGTAAAACTGTTTGTGGTCCGCAAGGACCCTTCCCTGACAGTAGATCAGCTTATGGATTATTGTAAGGAACAGTTTACGGCTTACAAAAAACCCAAGTACATCGAGTTCCGCATGGATTTGCCAAAGACGAATGTAGGAAAAATCCTGCGACGCGAACTGCGGGATGAAAAGAAGGCATAAGTAAATAAGGCAGATGGCGCGGATGCTGATCTGCGCGGATGAAAAAGGAAGGCTGGCATTTGCCACCTTCCTTTTTTCATCTACAGTACACCGCAAGAATACATGCCTGGTTCAGGTAATGCTGAGGCCAGTCCTGCCGTCATCCACAAAAAAACTGCTGAGTGTGGCAATGCCGGAATCCGCTTTGGAGACGTCATCCAGGCCAAGAAAATGCGTGAGCATCCTGGTTTGGGAAATCTCCATCAGCATGAAACCCCGCTTGTCGCTGCGACCATATTTGATGTGCGGATTTTGCGCCACATACTGATCCGTCCGTTCTTGCGGACGAGAACTGGACGTCACAGACGTACCGCAAAATTCCGTCGCGAGGATGGGGTTGGATGGCGATGATTTGCTGTAAAAATCGCGCTTCAGATTAGCAGCATAAAAGGTATGGACATCACCGGAAATAACCACAGGATTGGCTGGTTTGTGCTTCTGGATATCATCAAACAGGCGTTGGCGGGCAACTGGGTAGCCATCCCAGCCATCGGTCCAGAATTTGCCATCGCCTTCTTGGGCGACAGCGGTCTGGCTTGATTGCGCCATCAGCGTTTGTTGAGTCAGGATATTCCACTTGGCAGTGGAACTGGCGAAGCCACGACCCAGCCATTTTTCCTGTTCCTGGCCCAGCATGGTGCGATTGGGGTCCATGCGTTCACTGCATTCCGCATTCGTTACCGAATTGGAACCACCTTGCCCTGGTTTGGAGCAGGCATGGTGCGACCGGTATTGTCGGTCATCCAGCACATGGAAGCGTGCCAGCCTGCCCCAGTCATAACGGTCATAGATGCGCATATTGCTGAAACGCTCGGCTTCACTGACCGATGCATGCAGGCGTACCGGCATGTGTTCATAAAATGCCTGGTAAGCAGCCGCCCGACGCAAGAGAAAATTCACGTCCAGCCGTTCATCACGGTCATTCCCATAGTCGTTGCTGACTTCATGGTCATCCCAGGTGACTATCCATGGCGCGACATGATGTGCTGCCTGCAATTGCGGGTCGGATTTATACTGGGCATAACGGCTGCGATAATCTGCCAGCGTGAAACTCTCCTGCTCGCGTTTGCGCGGCTTGCCCGGGTGCCGCGTATCATACGGCCCCCACTCATAAATATAGTCGCCCAGAAAGGCAATCAGGTCCGGATTGGCGGCAGCAATATGGCGGTGCGCTGCATATTCACCAAATTCCCAGTGCTGGCAGGATGCCACCGCCAGGCGCAGGTTGCCAACGACCGCATCCAGTGCTGGTGCCGTGCGGGTGCGTGCAACGGGGCTGACTGCATCGCCCAGCATAAAGCGATACCAGTACCAGCGATCCGGCTGCAAGCCAGTCACATCGACGTGTACGCTATGTGCCAATTCCGGCAGGGCGTGTGCTTCACCTTTATTGACGATGCGCCGGAAATTATCATCTTCAGCAATTTCCCAGCGCAGTTTATAGACGATGGCTGGCAGCACCTGTGCATTCAGGGGATCGGGCAGCAAGCGCGTCCACAAGACCACACTGTCTGCACGTGGTGACCCGGACGCGACACCCAGGCTAAACGGATACACCGTGCTGCGTTCGGCAGCAAAGCTGGGGAATGCCTGCGCCATTGCGGCCAGGGCGGTGAATTGCAAAGACTGCTGTAAAAACAGACGACGTGACAGCTTCATGAACAATCAACCTACCTTGGCAATATCTTCCAGTGGCGGAATCTGCCGTGGTTTCCTGTCATTGCCGGTCGCGACATAGGTGAGCGTGGCTTCCGTCACCTTGACGGTGCTGGCTTGCAGACGATTACGTTCTGCATACACTTCCACCGAGACAGTAATCGAGGTATTGCCAACTTTGACCACTTCGGCATAGAAGGACAACAGGTCACCAACAAATACCGGCTGCTTGAACAGGAAAGAGTTGACCGCAATCGTGGCAACCCTGCCATTCGCACGGCGGGCCGCAGGGATGGCACCGGCAATATCGACCTGGGACATGATCCAGCCACCAAAAACGTCACCATGCACATTCGCATCGGCGGGCATGGGCATGACCCGCAGGGTCGGCATATGGGATGGAAGTCCCGATTGAGTATGTTCTGTCATGGTTTTGCCTGAAAAATAAGAGTAATGAGATAGTGATTGATGGGTGTCAAATCTTAAACCAATTTTCACACAGTCTGATCAAAGCAAGTGGCTTGCCAGATGCCAGTTTGCTGAAATATCGACCATTACTTTTCATTTTTAAGCATTGTTGACACATATGCTGCTGGCGGCGGGGTTCAGCAGATTGTTTTCATGTAAAAAAGACAGCAAAATAGCGTGATTTCTTTAAACGACGAGAGAAAAAGTGCCAAAATTGCGCATCTTGAAAACCGCAAATGATCTATCTACAGACAGATGCTGCGTGTAGAGGGCAAAGCCGATAAGAGGCGTTGCTGGGCCGGGCCGTAAGTAAAATCGTTTATGCCCTATAATTTTCAATGGCGGTATCCTTGATAAAACTGTCTGCTATCTGATGCACTCTTTTATCCACACCAAGATCTGCACCCTCAGCGGCACTCTTAACTGTCCTGTTTGCAACACCATTTTTTACATTTAAAGCGAGAACCCCTTCCATGCGACGCAGAGAAACCATCCGTAGCTCAAGCTTGCCAGCCACGCCTTCCACCGCGGCCGCCAGCGACAGTAAGCGCGACGATTGGGCCACCGTCAAGACGCTGCTGCCTTATTTATGGGCCTACAAGTGGCGGGTGTTGCTGGCACTGTCTTTTCTGGTCGCTGCCAAACTGGCGAATGTCGGCGTACCCATGGTCTTGAAAAACCTGGTGGATAGCATGACAGTCAGCCCCACTCATCCAGCCATGATCATGGTGCTGCCGGTCAGCTTGCTGATTGCTTACGGTGCCTTGCGCCTGTCGACGACGCTGTTTACCGAATTGCGTGAATTTGTATTTGCCAAAGTCACGCAAAGGGCAGTGCGTACCATCGCCTTGCAAGTGTTCAGGCACCTGCACGCCTTGTCACTACGCTTTCACCTGAACCGGCAAACTGGTGGTGTGACGCGTGACATAGAACGTGGCACGCGCGCGATTTCCTCGCTGGTTTCTTATGCACTGTTCAGCATAGTGCCAACCTTGCTGGAAATCGGCCTGGTGCTGATTTATCTGAGTACGCATTACGACAAATGGTTTAGCATCATCACCGCGACAGCGCTGGTGACCTATATTATTTTCACGATTACGGTGACGGAATGGCGTACGCATTTCCGTCGCACCATGAACGAACTTGATTCCAAGGCACATACCAAGGCCATCGATTCGTTGTTGAATTATGAAACAGTTAAATATTTCGGCAATGAAGAATACGAAGCCCAACGCTATGACGTAGGCTTGCAGAGCTTTGAAACCGCAGCGGTGAAATCACAAAGCAGCCTGTTCCTGTTGAATACAGGGCAATCCATGATCATCGCAACGGCGGTGACCCTGATCTTGTGGCGTGCTACCCAGGGGGTGATTGACGGCAGTATGAGTCTGGGCGACCTGGTGCTGGTCAATGCATTCATGATACAACTGTATATTCCCCTGAATTTCCTGGGTGTGTTGTACCGGGAAATCAAGCAAAGCCTGGCTGATATGGAAAGACTGTTTTCCCTGCTGGACCAGAACCGCGAAGTGGCTGATTCCAGCACTGCCAAAGCCTTGCAGATACAACATAAAAATGGGGCGGAAATTCGCTTCGCTCACGTCAATTTCAACTACGAAGAAAAGCGGCAGATTTTATTTGATGTGGACTTCAGCATCGCTGCCGGTACGACCACGGCAGTGGTCGGCCACAGTGGTTCTGGCAAGTCTACCCTGTCGCGGCTCTTGTTCCGTTTTTACGATATTCAATCAGGCAGGATCGCTATTGATGGACAAGATTTGCGCGACTTGACCCAGGCATCGGTCAGGGCTGCGATTGGTATCGTGCCGCAAGACACAGTCTTGTTCAATGACACGATTGAATACAATATCGCCTATGGCAAGCCGGGGTCCAGCAAGGAAGAAATTATTGCCGTTGCCAAGGCCGCTTATATTCATGAATTTATCGAGACCCTGCCGGACGGATACGACACCATGGTTGGCGAGCGTGGCCTGAAATTATCTGGTGGCGAAAAACAGCGGGTAGCCATTGCCCGTACTCTGTTGAAAAATCCATCCATCATGATTTTTGATGAAGCGACATCGGCGCTGGATTCGCATGCCGAGCAATTGATACAGGCGCAATTGAAAGACATTGCCCGCAATCGTACCAGCCTGGTGATCGCGCACCGCCTGTCCACCATCGTTGATGCCGAGCAGATACTGGTGATGGACAAGGGCCGTATTATCGAGCGTGGCACCCATGCGCAACTGCTGGAACTGCAAGCTGCGTATGCGCGCATGTGGGAACGTCAGCAAAGCAAGAAGACAGAAGTGGCCGAAGACGATGACGAAGCGGATGAAGTTGAACTGGTGAGCGCATAAGCATGGAAACAAAATGGTTGGAAGATTTTGTCTCACTGGCAGAGACCAATAGTTTCAGCCGGTCTGCCGAATTGCGTCATGTGACGCAGCCAGCGTTTTCGCGCCGCATACAATCGCTGGAAGCCTGGCTGGGCAGTGACCTGATCGACCGCACTTCGTATCCCACCCGTTTGACACATGCCGGTGAAGTGTTTTATGAGCAGGCCATCGCCATGCTGGGGCAGATCAATAATGCGCGCGCCCTGTTGCGCGGCAAACGCACGACTACACAAACCACGGTGGATTTTGCGGTTCCGCATACCCTGTCGCTGACCTATGTGCCGCGCTGGCTGACTGGGCTGGAAGCCGCATTTGGTGAAATCAATAGCCGCCTGCTGGCGCTGAATGTTCATGATGCTGTCATGACGCTGGTGGAGGGCGGTTGCGACCTGCTGCTGTGCTATCACCATCCGCGCCAGCCCTTGCTGCTCGATAGCAGTCAGTACGACATGATCAGCATGGGAACAGAAGCCCTGCGTGCCTATATCCGTTGTGATAAACACGGTGTGCCGGAATTGCTGTTGCCCGGTACGGCGCAGTCGCCCTTGCCATTCCTGGCGTATGCCAATAATGCTTACCTGGGGCGCATGGTAGACCTGATATTGAACGATGCACGACAGCCTTTGCATCTTGAAAAATGTTATGAAACAGATATGGCAGAAGGATTGAAGATGATGGCGCTTGAAGGACGTGGCGTCGTGTTCTTGCCAGAGTCAGCAGTCACGCGTGAAGTCAAGCAAAAGCTGTTGGCGCGAGCAGACAATGGCAGTGGTGCATGGGAAGTGAATATGGAAATTCGCCTGTACCGCGAGCGGCCCTCATTGCAAAGACCGGGCAAGCTGATCGTATCGCGCCTGTGGGATTATCTGGAGCAGTTGCAGGCCAGCGAAAAGATATCGAACGGCAAGCAAGGCAAACCTCGTCGGCGTGCCGACGGAGAAACCTGATGTTGTTAGAAATTTAATCTCGCGTCTGTGAAAGTGCGGGATGTAACATGGAGTAGTTTCATGGTTATGCATTTCATGCATAGATTCATGCAAACAAAGCATTGGCTGATTTCAGAATGAAAAGACTATGATGCGTCTGCTTTCGGCGCCGGGGAATGACCGGGCTGAATGAAAAGATTCGCAAAACCAGTTCAACCATTTCAAGAGGCCATACCATGTCCACCCAGCACCAGATACCGTCTTATCTTACCCCGACTGAGACCGGTCCTTGGTCAGTTTACCTTGAGCAAATTGATCGTGTCACACCTTACCTGGGACACCTGTCCCGCTGGGTGGAAACCCTGAAACGCCCCAAGCGCATCCTGATTGTGGATGTGCCTATTGAGCGTGATGACGGTTCGATTTCCCACTTTGAAGGCTATCGTGTACAACACAATACTTCGCGTGGTCCAGGCAAGGGTGGTGTGCGTTTCCATCAGGATGTGACTCTGTCAGAAGTGATGGCCTTGTCTGCCTGGATGACCATCAAGAACTCTGCTGTGAACGTACCTTACGGTGGTGCCAAGGGTGGTATCCGCGTTGATCCAAAAACCCTGTCACGCGGCGAACTGATGCGCATGACACGTCGCTATACATCTGAAATCGGCATCATCATTGGCCCGGACAAGGATATCCCGGCACCGGACGTCAACACCAATGAACAAACCATGGCGTGGATGATGGATACCTATTCCATGAATGAAGGCCGCACTGCCACTGGTGTGGTGACCGGCAAACCTATTTCCCTGGGGGGTAGCCTGGGTCGTCGTGAAGCGACTGGTCGTGGTGTGTTCGTTGTCGGCAGCGAAGCGGCTGCCAAACGCGGCATGAGCATTGCTGGTGCAAAAATTGCCGTGCAGGGTTTTGGCAACGTTGGCGGTATTGCCGCGCGTCTGTTTGCTGAAGCCGGTGCCAAAATCGTTGCTGTGCAAGACCATGGCGGCACCATTTTCCATTCAAACGGCATGGATGTGAACAAGCTGCTGGAGCACGTCGCAGCCAAAGGCAGCGTGGCCGGTTTTGAAGGTATAGAAGCGGTGTTGCCGAATGAAGAATTCTGGGCAGTGAATTGCGACATCATGATCCCGGCAGCGCTGGAACAGCAAATCACCGTCAGGAATGCCGACCAGATCCGCGCCAAAATCATTCTCGAAGGCGCGAATGGCCCGACTACACCGGAAGCGGATGATATCTTGCGTGACAAGGGCGTGCTGGTGGTACCAGACGTAATTGCCAATGCCGGCGGTGTGACCGTATCTTATTTTGAATGGGTACAGGACTTCTCCAGCTATTTCTGGTCAGAAGATGAGATCAACCAGCGCCTGACCCGCATCATGAAGGAAGCCTTCAATTCGGTCTGGCAGGTAACGGAAGACAAGAAAGTATCACTGCGTACTGCAGCATTTATTATCGGATGTTCCAGGGTATTACAGGCACGCGAAGTTCGTGGACTTTACCCGTAAGCAGGAATTGTAAAAAACTATCCATCACCTATGCTATATAGGTGGTGGATATTGTCGTTTCTGGAGCCGGATTTACAGACTGCGATGCAGGCACATGGGTCGGTGCATGGTGGGATTGATGGAATGAGCAGAGGGTGAGTACGTGTTTACCACAATCATTCTCATCATGAAGCAGTCACTTTGCACGAATATTCTTTTGCGAATGCAAAAAGAGGCTAGTGGAAGTTCCGATGGAACAATATTTGCGTGCATATCTGAATGTTTGAGCAAGTATTAATTGCAAAAAATACCGAATAATATTTTGTTGATTGTGAAATTTTCTGTTGAAGAATATTGATCTTTGTCATTACCATCCTGAATTGGGTTCAAAGGGGGTCGCATGAAAGTTTTAAATTGGATAGCGAGAGCCAGTTTGCCTTGTGCACTGGTTTTGTGCTCCCCGCTTTCATGGGCCGCGGATACCCTGGCGCATATCAAAGAGACGCAAACAGTGACGATTGCTCACCGTGAAGCGTCTTTTCCATTTTCTTACTATAACGATGATAAAAAACCGGTAGGGTATTCACTGGATATTTGCCTGAAACTGGTGGAAACCTTGAAAAAGGAATTGAAGTTGCCGCAGTTGAACGTGGCCTATCTGGCGGTTACGCCCAGTACCCGTATCCCTGCCATTGTCGATGGCAAGGCGGACCTGGAATGTGGTTCCACCACCAATAATGCAGAACGTCGCAAGCAGGTCAGCTTTACCATACCGCATTTTTTTGCGACGGCACGCATGATAGTCAGAGTAGATTCCGGCATCAAGAACTGGACTGACCTGAAAGATAAAAGAGTCGTGACGACCAAGGGCACCACCACGGTCAAATTGCTGAACGACCGCGACAAGGTGCGTGGTCTGGGCTTGAAGCTGCTGGAAGGTAACGATCATAACGAATCCTTTGGTATGGTCGAGAGCCAGCAAGCGGATGCCTTCACCATGGATGACGTATTGCTGTATGGCTTGCGGGCCAATAGCAAGGATCCTGCTAAATTTGTCGTGGTAGGCGACCCGCTGTCCACGGAACCTTATGCCGTTATGTTGCGCAAGGATGATCCTGCTTTCAAATCCTTGATTGACCGCGAAATGGGGCGTTTGATGAATGAAGGGGAAATCAACAAACTGTATGACAAGTGGTTTCGCAAGCCTGTACCCCCAAAAGGGGCAAATTTGAATATGCCTATGGGTTTTTTGTTGCGGGATAACATACGTTTTCCTTCAGATAAGGTGGCGGATTAAGGTTCTGGCACATGGTTTGCATGTGTTTTGGTACGGGGCTTGCAACAAAGAAAGACAGAAGGCGAGGCCAGTCTTGTTTTTGCAGTAGTCGAATAAGTAGTAATACGTATTAAGTCGGGTAAAAAAAAGCGATAAGTAAGCTGAGGGTTTTGTTAAACTCAAAGCGATGAATTTTTTGATTTAACTTTCTGGAGACAGTATGAAATTTTCGAAATTGTTGGGCGCGCTGATTGGTGCAGGTTTGATCGCTGGTGCTGCACAGGCGCAAGAAACCGGAACCCTGAAAAAAATCAAGGACGCAGGCTCCATTACCATTGGTGTACGTGATTCTTCCATTCCATTCTCTTACCTTGATGACAAACAGTCTTATCAAGGTTATTCCATCGATCTGTGCATGAAGGTCGTGTTCGCTCTCAATAAACAGCTGGGCGTGGACCTGAAAGTCAAAATGAATCCGGTTACATCAGCTACCCGTATACCGCTGATGGCCAATGGCACAATAGATTTGGAGTGTGGTTCGACGACAAATAATGTTGAACGTCAAAAACAGGTTGCATTTGCCCCAACGACATTCGTTACAGCGAACCGCATCTTGTCGAAAAAATCCTCGAATATCAAAACACTTGCTGACCTGAAAGGAAAAACGGTCGTTTCTACATCAGGCACATCGAATCTGAAACAGTTGACCACTCTCAATGCAGATCAGAATCTGGGCATTAATATTCTGCCTGCTAAAGATCACGCAGAAGCTTTCCTGATGCTGGAAACAGGTCGCGCCGTTGCTTTTGTCATGGATGACATCCTGCTGGCATCTCAGGCAGCCAATTCCAAGTCACCGGCTGACTATGAAGTCAGCAAGGACGCACTGTCGGTTGAGCCATACGGCATCATGATGCGCAGGGATGACGCACCATTCAAGAAGGCAGTTGATACAGCGATCAGCAATGTGCTGACTTCTGGCGACGTGAACCGTATTTATTACAAATGGTTCCAGCAACCGATTCCACCAAAAGGTATCAATCTGAACATACCTATGTCTGAGCAGCTCAAGGCTGTGGTGGCAAAGCCGACTGATTCTGGTGAACCATCTGCTTATGCAGCTGTACCGGAAGCGCAAAAAGCTGTGCTGAAAAAGAAAAAATAAAATAGTAGCAGGGCTTAAGAACCTGATTACGATCTGTAGCGAGCGAGCGAGCGTCAGCGGAGTAAAGAGCAGCGCAAAAAGCGGAATGTACTTCTAGTACATGAGCATTTTGAGCAGCGCATGAGCCCCGATCACGTGCGCGCAGTAAGATCGTAAGCAGGTTCTAAGAAGGAATAGGGCAGATCAAAACGGGCGGATAGTCTCCTCCCGTTTTATTTTGCAAGGTCCGTCATTGATGTCTGGTGACGCACGAAGCTTTGGGGAGATCACATGAATTATCAATGGAATTGGAATATTTATTGGGAGGATGCGCTTGACGGCGGCGGCACGTATTTTGATACCCTGATCTGGGGCGTCAAAGTGACGCTGGCGCTGGCCATGCTGGCATGGATCATTGCCCTGGTGTTGGGCTCGGTCATCGGCACGATGCGCACAACGCAAAACAAATGGCTGGTGCGTTTCTCGAACGGATATATTGAGCTGTTTCGCAACATTCCCTTATTGGTGCAAATGTTCATCTGGTATTTCGTCATACCGGAACTGGTACCCGATGCCCTGGGTACGTGGATGAAGAATTTGCCGAACGTGTCGTTTTACACTGCCGTCATCAGCCTGGGTTTGTTTACCTCGGCACGTGTGGCCGTGCAGGTGTCTACCGGTATCAATGCTTTGCCACGCGGGCAAAGAATGGCGGGTACGGCACTGGGTCTGACGCAGATTCAAACCTACAGGTATGTATTGCTGCCTATGGCCTTCCGTATCATTACGCCTTCCTTGACGAATGAAGTTGCGGCCATTATCAAAAACAGTTCGGTTGCATCCACGATTACCGTGCTTGAATTGATGTCGCGCACACGTTCGATGAATGAATTTACCTACAAGACATTTGAGGCATTTACTGCCGCAACGCTGATTTACCTGTTCGTTTCTGTCGCCGCAATCATGATGGCCAATTTCCTTGAGCGTAAACTAGCCGTGCCAGGCTTCATTACTGGCGGCGCAGCAAAGGGAGGGCGCTAAGATGTTTAATAATTTTGACTTCGAAGTTCTCCAGCGCACCTGGTGGAATCTGATTACTGAAGGCCTGTTGTTTACGATTGAGCTGACGGTATTGGCCATGGTCGGTGGCATCATTCTTGGTACCTTGATGGCGATGATGCGTTTGTCCAGCAATCGCTTTGTTTCTCTTGCCGCTTCTGGCTATGTAAATCTGGTACGTTCAGTCCCCTTGTTGCTGGTGATATTCTGGTTTTACTTCCTCGTGCCATATATCGGTGCGTGGATTATTGGTTCACCTGAGCCGGTCAAGGTTGGGCCATTAATGTCTTGCATGATCACTTTCGTCATGTTTGAAGCGGCTTACTATTGCGAAATCATGCGTTCGGGAATCCAGTCGATTCCGCGTGGCCAGGTATGGGCCGGTAATGCCATGGGAATGAATTATTTCCAGACCATGCGACATATCGTTTTGCCGCAGGCATTCAGGAATATGTTGCCAGTTCTTTTGACGCAGACCATCGTTTTGTACCAGGACGTTTCTCTCGTCTCGGTATTGTCGATCAAGGATTTTGTCGGTTCTGCGACGGTGGTTGCGAATAATAATGGCCGCCCTGTTGAGATCAACCTGTTCGTCGGTGTGGTGTATTTTGTCACCTGCTTTGCGTTGTCGACACTGGTCAAGAAACTGAACCAAAAGATAGCGATCATTCGCTGACCTTGTTTGGTGACAGATTGAAGCGATAAGAAAGCTAAAAAGTATCCTGGAGAATTCAAATGATTAAATTAAGTAATGTCAGCAAATGGTATGGTCAGTTTCAAGTATTGACGGATTGCACGACCGAAGTGTCCAAAGGCGAGGTGGTGGTGGTGTGTGGTCCATCCGGTTCCGGTAAATCGACCCTGATCAAGACGGTCAATGGTCTGGAGCCTTTCCAGAAGGGTGAAATCACGGTGGAAGGGGTGTCTGTCGGCGACCCGAAAACCAATTTGTCCAAATTGCGTGCGCGCATTGGTATGGTGTTCCAGAACTTTGAGCTATTCCCGCATTTGTCCATTCGTCAAAACCTGACCATAGGCCAGGTCAAGGTACTTGGTCGTTCAGAAGAGGAGGCGACTGAACGCGGCCTCAAATACCTGGACCGTGTTGGTCTGATCGCGCAAAAGGATAAGTTTCCTGGCCAGTTATCCGGCGGTCAGCAGCAGCGTGTAGCGATTGCCCGTGCGCTGTCCATGGATCCGATCGCCATGTTGTTTGATGAACCTACTTCTGCTCTCGATCCTGAGATGATCAATGAAGTGCTGGATGTCATGGTCGGTCTGGCACAGGAAGGTATGACCATGATGGTCGTGACCCATGAAATGGGATTTGCCAAGAAAGTGGCAAATCGCATCGTCTTCATGGACAAGGGCCTCATAGTCGAAGATTGTGCCAAGGATGAATTTTTCACCAATGCCCGATCTGACCGCGCACGTGATTTCCTGGCGAAAATCATTCATTGATGAAAGTGAAATTTCGGTAGTATTTTTTGTTTCAAAAAAACAGCCCTGAACAAGTTCCAGGGCTGTTTTTCCTTGTGAATAGGACTTACGCAAAACCGCCCCAGCTGCGTTGCAGCTCCTCTCCTAGGAGCCGCGTACTAAAGTACTGTCTTCGTCGCTACGGTGTAGTTGGGGTTTCAGACAACATGTTGTCTGCCAACGAAACGAACCTCCCCTGCAAGGGAGGTTTCCTAGAAACGATAGCCTTGCTGGGACAATTTTGCGTAAGTCCTAGTGAAAACAAATTCTGTTTTTTTTCAGAAAATGGCTAGCTTGCTATTCATGCAAGAAAAAAAGCAAGTCCGCAAGGTCGTCAATATTCGAGAAAAAGCAGGGGAAAAGGTAAAATGCCGGTATTCCGTCAACGCGAGCTATCATGACAACCACGACTTCTGGCAATACCCCGCAGCAAATCACCCTTACTCGCCCCGACGACTGGCATCTGCATGTGCGAGATGGCGCAGCATTGAGCAGTGTGCTGCCGCATACGGCAGCACAGTTTGCGCGTGCCATTATCATGCCTAACCTGAAACCACCCGTCACGACAACCGCGCAGGCCGCTGATTACCGCAAGCGCATCCTGGCGGCCTTGCATGCCGGCATGACATTTGAGCCATTAATGACCTTGTACCTGACGAATAACACGCCGCCAGATGAAATCCGTCGTGCCAAAGACAGTGGCTTTGTACATGCGGTGAAGTTGTACCCGGCTGGTGCCACCACCAATTCCGATGCTGGTGTGACTGACCTGAAAAATTGCTACAAGACCCTGGAAACCATGCAGGAAGTTGGCATGCCCTTTCTGGTACATGGTGAAGTGACTGATCCTGAGATTGATTTATTTGACCGTGAAGCAGTATTCATTGACCGCGTCATGCAACCGCTGCGCAAAGACATGCCGGAATTGAAAGTGGTGTTTGAACATATCACCACCAGTGATGCGGCTGCCTACGTGGCAGAATCCGACGGCCCGATTGCCGCGACGATTACTGCCCATCACCTGCTGTATAACCGCAATGAGATTTTCAAAGGTGGCATACGCCCGCATTATTACTGTTTGCCTGTGCTCAAGCGCGAAACCCACAGGCAGGCTTTGGTCAAAGCTGCCATCTCGGGTAGCAAACGCTTCTTCCTGGGGACAGACTCTGCACCACATGCAAAAGGTTTGAAAGAACATGCCTGTGGTTGTGCCGGTTGTTATACCGCTATGCATGCGATGGAATTGTATGCCCAGGCGTTTGAACAGGCTGGCGCGCTCGATCAGCTGGAAGCTTTCTCCAGCTTCAATGGTCCGGATTTTTATCAATTACCACGCAACCAAGGCACCATTACCCTGGTGCGTGAAGATTGGCAAATGCCCGCCGAATTGCCATTTGCCGACAGCAGTATGGTGCCTCTGAACAGCGGTGAAACTCTGCACTGGAAAATGCGTGCAGCCTGAGTATTGACGCACATGCCCCCACGTTTTTTTGATGGCATAGACTGGTCACGGCACTGGTATGCCGCCGTATTGCCGGTGGCGCAAGAGGTGTTGGCGGGCGCTGACTGGCGCACGCGGATCAGTCAGTTGAGCGCCCAATCCGGTTTGCTGAATCACCTCGACCTGCCTATACAATTTATTGCGCAGGAAGAACTGCCGGAGGGTGTTGCTTATGAAGCCCATATCAGCGCCAGTGGGCAGGTGCCGACCAGGGAAAATCTGCATGACTTTTTCAATGCACTGGTGTGGCTGAGTTTTCCTTGTGTGAAGCGGCAACTGAATGCCCTGCAGGCAGCCCAGATTAAGGCTATTGGCATAGGCAAGTCACGCGGGCCGGCACGCGATGCAGCTACCATTTTTGATGAAAATGCGGCCTTGCTGGTGGTCGAAGACAGTGAGCAAGGACAGGCGTTGATCGCATCTCTGCGTGCGCATGCATGGCAGGATGCTTTTGTCGCACAGGCAGACAAGTTTGGTCAGATTGCCGAAGTCTGGTGTTTTGGCCATGCCCTGATGGAAAAACTGGTCAAGCCGTATAAAGCCATTACGGCCCATACCTGGGTGCTCATGGTTGATCAGGCTTATTTTGTGCTGGATGCGACAGCCAGGCGTGCGCATGTAGATCAGTTGGTGGCTGCGCAACTGGCCAGCCATCCTTTGACTACCGCAGACTACACACCCTTGCCAATACTCGGCCTGCCTGGCTGGTGGCCACAGCAAGACCAGTTTTTTTATGCAGACCAGCAAGTGTTCCGGGCCAGACGCACCTGAACACATCTGTGCAAAGCTGCATGTTCTAAGCGACAGGCTTGCTCTGCAGCATGTGGAATAACTGGTCTTTCAAACTGATACGCAGTTTTTTCAGGTCTTCCAGTGCCACGTCACCCAAATGTTCCTTACCATTTTCAGCACGATTGACGGCTTTGTCCGTTACATCATATTCATCAAACAGTTTTGCGAAATGAGCGTTGCCAAGTTTTAATTCATGAATGATTTCCTTGAATTGAGGAAATTCAGTGGACAGTGGGTGATGGTCAACTTGCATAGGGGAATTCCTTGTTTAAATGGGGAAATATTTCCTTATCCTCATAGTAAGCAAATTACAGTTGATGCAGATGATCTGGATCAAGTCTGCGGTAAGTAAGTCCGGCTCAACTTACCCCAGCTCAACTTACCCCAGAATACCCATTGATTTCATGTAGAATATTCGTGCATTACGATCTGTGGTAACGCGTTGTCGGCTGGCCATTCGTGAGAGGGAGAGGCTTTGATGAGCGTATTGACTGAAGGTCTTGAATCTGAGCATGCTGCTGGCAGCATGATTATTTATCTGGACAGACTGTAGCAATGCCCGGCAAGCATACACACAAGCCTGCCGCACCCGGCCGATTCTCTTCCCTGTCGCTCAGAAATGCGATTGTGCTGGGTATCGCCTTGGGTATTGTCATACCGGCGATGTTGCTGGGCTCGGTACTGGCCAGGGATAGCTATGAACGGGAATATGAAGTGCGCGTGCGTGGCCCTTTGCGTCAGTATGCCAACATGCTGGAACAAACCATGCCCATTCCCCTATGGCAGGTTGATGCCGAAGCGGCACAGAGTTTTGTCAATTCCGTCATGCTTAATCCGGATGTCGTACGCATTTCGGTAGAAGATGCCGCCCTTGGGCGTTTTGTCCATGCCGAACAGGCCAATGCACAGCAACAGGATCTGATTTCAGAAACCCGGAATGTCCGCAAAGGTGGTGGCATCATAGGACGCGTCACGATAGTGATGAGCAGCCATCTGATGGAACAGGAATTCCTGAAGAAGTTAGCGAAAGGTGGCGCGGCCATTCTTGTGCAGTTGCTGATTTCTTTTTTCCTGTTGTGGCTCTTGTTTCAAAGACGCATGATGCGTCCGCTGCAACAGTTGCAACTGGATGTGGACCGCCTGGGTGAAGGGCAGTTTACAGAATCGGTTCATGTGGCCAGACCGGATGAACTGGGTAGCCTGGCACTCGGCATTGATACCATGCGGGTACGACTGGGTGAGTTGATGCAAATGCAGGCCAGCCATCAACTGACACTGGAACAGCGGGTTGCAGATCGTACGCAAGAACTGCATGGCTCCAATCAGGAATTGCGTACAGCACTGGATAACCTGAACAATGCACAACTGGAAATCCAGCGTACAGACCGGCTTGCCGCACTGGGTTCACTGGTCGCAGGAGTGGCACATGAGCTCAATACACCCATAGGCAATTCGGTGACGGTCGCCAGCACCATACACGACCTGAGTCACGAGTTCTGCAAGAAAATGGCTCTCGGCATGACGCGTGCACAACTACAAACGTATGTAGAGCAAAATTTGCAGGCCAGCGATATTTTATTGCGCAACCTGCATGGCGCGGCGGAATTGATAGGCAGTTTCAAACGGGTTGCCGTTGACCGGACCAGTGCACAAAGAAGAGCGTTTCTGTTGGATGAGGTGATACGCGAAACAGTACTGACCATGGGTACCAGCATCAAGCGCAGCATCCATCAGGTAAGTATGGATTTGCCAGCGGACATCTGGATGGATTCTTATCCGGGCCTGCTTGGTCAGGTCATCAGCAATCTGATCAATAACGCCATATTGCACGGGTTTGATGGCAGGGGGAATGGCGTGATCAGTATCCATGCACATCGCCTGGACCTGGAGCCGCCAGCGGTCGAGTTAAGCGTCAGTGATGACGGCGTCGGTATCTCGGAAGCCAATATGAGCAGGATATTCGATCCATTTTTCACAACCAAACTGGGGCAGGGCGGCAGTGGCCTGGGTTTGAACATTGTGTATAACCTGATACGCGATGTACTGGGTGGCAGCATTCGCGTTGAGAGCAAGCCTGGCAGCGGTGCCAGCTTCATCATGCATTTACCCTTGCATGCCCCCGGGCAGGCTGACACCAGCGAATAGACTGTTCAAGTAGCGAGAGACAGGCAGCGTGGCAGCAGCAGATGGGCGCTGATTAATACTATTATTTAAATAAAAACGGGAGCCATGGCTCCCGTTGCTGCTTCTTTTACTGCTATCGCAGGGGTTTATTGCTCGCGCAACCAGGTCTGGGTACGACCAAACATCGGTGCACCAATATAACCGCGTACATTCAGTTTTTTGTTGTTTTCAATCACGCTGAGTTTGCTGCTATATAACTTGCCATTACCCGGGTCGAGTATTTTGCCGCCAGTGTATTCATCGCCATCTTTTTTCAAGCCGGATAAGATGGTCATGCCGACGATGGGCTGGTCTTTGTTGGCACCTTCGCATTTGTCGCATTTTGGATTCTTTTCAGGTGCGTCAGCTTCCAGGAACAGTTTTTCTATCCTGCCCTGCAATTCACCAGCAGTTTCGGTGATGCGTATCAATGCCTTGGGCTTGCCAGATTTATCATCAATGCTCTTCCATAGGCCGACCGGGCTTTCTTCTGCCTGCGCCAGCATGGGCAGACCAGCCAGGGCGATGGATACGGATAACGCGGAAAATGCGGATAATGCAGTTAACGCAAGTGGAACTGTTTTTTTCATGCTGTCTCCAAAAGAAAAAACCTAGGTCTCTGATTTATTGGAATTGATTGTACGTGGCAAAATATTTACCACGTACAAGATTTTTAGAGTACCTACTTTAACCCACGGTATTACGCTGATGGCAATTTGCCAAGTTGTTCGCGCAGTTTTTGCAGGGTAGCAGAGAAATTTGCCACCCTTTCTTTCTCTTGCGCGATCACTTGTGCCGGTGCCCTGGCGACAAAGCCTTCATTGCCCAGCTTGGCTTCTGCCTTGGTGATTTCGCCTTCCAGACGGGCGACTTCCTTGCTGATACGTACACGTTCAGCCGCCACATCGATTTCCACCTTCAGCATCAGTTTGGATTCGCCTACGATGGATACCGGCGCCGGTGAATCCGGCAGGGCATCCACCACGCTGACTTCAGACAGCTTGGCCAAGGCTTGCAGGTAAGGGGCAAAAGCCTGCAGACGGGCTTTGTCTTCGGCATTAGCGGCTTGCAACAACAGCGGCACGCGCAGGGCTGGGGACAATTGCATTTCACCACGCAGGTTACGGCAAGCGTCAGTCATGCCTTTCAGCGCCTGCATCCAGGCTTCGGCATGCGTGTCGACGTTTTCAGCGACAAACAGCGGATAAGGCTGCACCATGATGCTGTCGCCAGCCGGGTTCAAAGTCTTGCCTGCCAATGGTGCCACGGTTTGCCACAAAGCTTCGGTGACGAAAGGAATGATAGGGTGAGCCAGGCGCAAGATCACTTCCAGCACGCGCAAGAGCATGCGGCGGGTGGCGCGTTGTTGCGCCTCATTACCTTGCTGTACCTGTACCTTGGCAACTTCCAGGTACCAGTCGCAATATTCATCCCAGACAAACTTGTAGATGGCAGAAGCAATATTGTCGAAACGGTAGTCAGCAAAGCCTTTTTCCACCTCGGCCTCTGCTCTTTGCAGGGTAGAGATGATCCATTTGTCAGCCTGTGAATATTCCAGATCAGCTGCACCCACATCTGCGCCAAAACCACAATCCTTGCCTTCGGTATTCATCAAGACAAAGCGGGTCGCGTTCCACAGTTTATTGCAGAAATTGCGATAACCCTCACAACGACCAAGGTCGAAATTGATATTACGGCCCAGTGATGCATAGCTGGCCATGGTGAAGCGCAAGGCGTCGGTACCATAGGCAGGAATGCCATCGGCAAATTCCTTGCGGGTGGCCTTTTCTATGCTGGCTGCCTGTTTTGGATTCATCAAACCGACTGTGCGCTTGGCCACCAGCTCATCAACGCTGATACCATCGATGAGGTCGATAGGGTCCAGGGTATTACCCTTGGATTTGGACATTTTCTGGCCGCTGGAATCGCGCACCAGACCATGCACATACACGGTATTGAACGGTACCTTGCCGGTAAAGTGCGTGGTCATCATGACCATGCGCGCTACCCAGAAGAAAATAATGTCAAAGCCGGTGACCAGCACCGAGGATGGCAGGAACTGCTTGATATCCGGTGTTTCCTCTGGCCAGCCCATGGTAGAGAAAGGCACCAGCGCAGACGAAAACCAGGTATCTAGTACATCGTCGTCACGCTTCAACGCGCCAGTGTAACCAGCAGCAACTGCCTTGGCTTTGGCACCGGTTTCATCGGTCGCCACAAAAATTTCACCATTGTCACCATACCAGGCCGGGATTTGATGACCCCACCACAATTGGCGCGAGATACACCAGTCCTGGATATTGTTCAGCCACTGGTTATAGGTCGTGGTCCAGTTTTCCGGAATGAACTTGATTTCACCATCAGCGACTTTTTTCAGTGCGACTTCAGCGATGGATTTGCCTGGGAAGTGCGTGCCTTCCGGTGCCGGTTTGCTCATGGCCATGAACCATTGATCGGTCAGCATCGGTTCGATGACCACATTGGTACGGTCGCCACGTGGCACCATCAATTTGTGTGGTTTGACTGAGTCCAGCAAGCCTTGTGCATCCAGATCAGCAACGATTTGTTTGCGGGCGATAAAACGGTCCATGCCTTGATACACGGCAGGGGCGTTTTCATTGATCTTTGCATCCAGGGTAAAAATGCAAATCATGTCCAGTTTGTGACGCTGACCAACTGCGTAATCGTTCATGTCATGCGCAGGTGTGATCTTCACGCAGCCGGTACCAAATTCCTTGTCTACGTAACTGTCAGCAATCACCGGGATTTCACGGCCCGTCAGCGGCAGTTTGAGCATCTTGCCAACCAGGTGGATATAACGTTCATCCGTCGGGTCAACCGCCACGGCCACGTCACCCAGCAGGGTTTCAGGGCGGGTGGTTGCCACAGTCAGATGGCCAGAGCCATCAACAAACGGATAACGGATATGCCACATCGAGCCATCTTCTTCTTCCGATACCACTTCCAGGTCGGACACAGCCGTACCCAGTACCGGGTCCCAGTTGACCAGGCGCTTGCCGCGATAGATCAGGCCTTGCTCTACCAGTTTGACGAAGACATCAGTGACGACTTTAGAGCGCTCGGCATCCATGGTGAAGTATTCACGATCCCAGTCGGCAGACGCACCCATGCGGCGCATCTGGCCGGTGATGGTGGAGCCGGATTTTTCTTTCCATTCCCACACTTTTTCCAGGAATTTTTCACGGCCCAGATCATGGCGCGAAATCTTTTGTGCATCAAGTTGTCGTTCTACTACAATTTGTGTGGCAATACCGGCATGGTCCGTACCTGGCACCCAGGCCGTATTGTGACCGCGCATGCGGTAGTAACGGGTCAGGCCATCCATGATGGTCTGGTTGAAGGCATGGCCCATATGCAGGGTGCCTGTCACATTCGGCGGTGGCAATTGTATGCAGAAGGATGGTTTGCCTGCATCCATGGTGGCGGCAAAATATCCACGTTTTTCCCACTCGCCACGCCAGGATTGTTCGATTTCTGCGGGCTCAAAAGACTTGGCTAATTCCATAATATGATCTGCGGTGATTGCTAAACCTTTGATTATAAATGAGCTAGGTGTAGAAGTTGGTTTTTTACTGCGAGTTAAATTGTTTTAAAGATAATTTTTATGCCATGCAAGAGAAATGCGACCCTTGTCTGATAGATAGCAACATCTGTTGTTATCTATGTTATCTATCGGCATCTCTATTTCTTTTGTGTAATAGATTGTGTCACCGACTTTAAACGGCGTATCTAAAACAGAGGGAAAGTCGTATGCTTGTCGCCTGTTTATGGTTGATATAGGCTGGCTCCGGCCGTTTTGACGGCCTTTCCCATTTTCCAGCCTACTTAAAGTCACCTATTTTCTCCCAGCGAGGGCATGCATGTTCCGGCTTCGACATCAAAATCAATGCTTGAGATGGTGTGTATGCATGGCGAGCCTGTTACTGGTTTTGCTGCCCCCGACAGTCAGGGCCGACAGCCACAATGACTTGCGTGAGATAGAAGCCATCCACGACCTGGCAGACCGGGATAATACTGCTGCACTCCAGCAACTAAGGGCGTATAAGGAAAAAATCAGCGCGAATGGCAGCACCTATGCCAATTACAGTTTGCGTGTCGAACTACTGAAAACCCTGATCACCATCCTGTACGACGCCGGCAAGAATAAAGAAGCGAATGCCACCAATGCTGAACTGATGCAATTGGCGCGTGCGCACAATGATGGCGACATGATCGCCCTGGCCATGATCGGGGAAGCGTTTCAGTTGCAGGACCAGGGCAAGTTTGCATTGGCACTGGTCAAACTGGAGGAAACACAACAATCCTTGCGTGACAGCAAAGATGCCGAAGTGCTGATGCGCCTGAACATTGCGTTTGGTACGGTGCACTTGGCAATCGGTAATTTTGACAAGTCGCTGGCCTATTGTCTGGAAGCCTTGCGTCTGACTGACCAGATACCGCGCCGCCGGGCCCAGGCCAGGCTGTACCGCATGGAAGCCATTTCCCGCCTTTATTTAAACATGCACAATGCAGAAAAGGCATTGGAAACCGCTAATGACGCATTGTCGATAACACCGAAAATTGACTCTCCCAAAACCATCTCTTCATTGGTGATGGCGCGTGGCCTGGCACTGACCGACCTGGGCCGGTATGCCGAGGCGCTGGACGCCTACAAGACCGTCTTACAGATTGCCACGGATGCTGGCATGCCGGTTGTTGCAGCGACTGCCCTGGGCAATATTTCAGATTATTATTTGCGCGTCCACCAGTATGACGAAGCCGAACAGGCAGCCAGGACAGCGCTGCAAAAAGCGGAAGAGATTGGCGACCCCTTTGCCGTGGCGATGGCCAAAGCCAATATAGGATTTGGCCTGGCTGGCCAAAGAAAATTTGCGCAGGGCATCACGTATATCAACGAGGCCAAAAAGTATTTCATGGAAACTGGCTCCAAGTCGGACATGGAAAGCCTGTTGAGTGAAATTGGGGCGATGTACGAAACCGCAGGCATGCACAAAGAGGCGTTGGCAGTCGTGCGTGAGCAGCAAAAACTCAGTGACGAATTGTTTCGGTCTGACCGTGCCCGCGCCGTTGCGACTTTGCAAGAACAGTTCAATGCTCAACAAAGACAAAAGCAGATTGAATTGCTGGCCCGCGAGAATCAACTCAAGGATGCTGAAATTAAAAATCGTCAGCTGCAGCAAATTATTTTATTGCTGGCTGCAGTAGTGATGGTGATGATAGGCATCGTGATTTTCTTTCTCTACCAGCGGGTACGCAAGACCAACGAGAAATTGCGCGAAGTTAACCAGCAACTTGAGTTTCATGCCGTGCGTGATCCCCTGACCGGTTTGTACAACCGTCGCTCTTTCGTCGACCTGATGAAGAGCAGGGTGATCTTGCCGGAAGGTGAGCGTCGCGAGGACAGCCTGGAAAATCCGGATTGCCTGATACTCATGGATATCGATCATTTTAAAAATATCAACGACAGTTACGGCCATGCTGCCGGTGACGTGGTGCTAATGGAAGTGGCACAACGCTTGCGCAGTACAGTGCGCGATACGGATATGGTGCTGCGCTGGGGAGGAGAAGAGTTTTTGATCTATTCACCGCGCTCGAATCCTGCACAATTGAAGAACCTGGTGGAACGCATACTGCGCGTCATCGGTGAAGCCAGTGTAGATGTCGATGGCGTCTCAATCGCAGTGACCATGACCGCCGGTTTTATCAGCCTGCCGTTTTCCGGCATCCCCGAATTGGTCTGTAATTGGGAAAAAGCCCTGCAGATTGCCGACATGGCCCTGTATCTGGGTAAGGTCAATGGGCGCAATCGCGCATATGGTGTCAGCAAATTATTGATTGCATATGAAGACGCCTTGCCGGTACTGGACCATGATTTATCGGCTGCCATCAAGGCCGGCATGGTGGAGCTGGCTGAAGTTCACGGACCGGTTAAAGTGCAGATCAGCAATGTTGTCGGAGATGCAGCAGAGGTGAAGTGTGTATCGCCAGTTGCGCAATAAATAAGCACCATAATTAAGCACCACAGCTAAAATAAAAGTCGTATAATCTGGCCTCGTCGCGGTCTTGTTCTAAGACCCGAAGAAAAAATGCTAGGGGTCCTGCCATTACGCTATGAATCGTGATGTTGGGTGAGAAATACCCTCGAACCTGATCTGGATAATGCCAGCGAAGGGAAGCTGCCGAAGACTTTTTGCCACCCTCAGCGTGCGCATCCCGACTTTGGAAACTCCTTTGCTGGCTCCATGCCAACAAAGCAAAGGAGCCAAAATGAACGCCAACCCGCAATTCTTGTCCGCTACCGCCACGGTAGACGAGGCAGCCATACAGCCACTACCGAATTCCCGCAAGACCTATGTACAGGGCAGCCGTCCCGATATCCGTGTACCCATGCGCGAAATCAGCCAGTCTGATACACCTGCCATGTTTGGCTCGGAAAAAAACCCGCCTATCTATGTCTATGACACGTCTGGCCCTTATACCGACCCTGCTGTCAAAATCGACATCCGTTCTGGCCTGGCGTCAGTACGCGGTGCCTGGATAGCCGAGCGTAATGACACGGAAGAACTGGCTGGCCCTACATCCGAATACGGTATAGCCCGCCTGCATGACCCCAAGCTGGCCGAATTGCGCTTCAATCTCAAGCGCTTGCCGCGTCGTGCACTGGCAGGCAGGAATGTCTCGCAAATGCATTATGCGCGACAGGGCGTTATCACGCCGGAAATGGAATTTGTCGCCATCCGCGAAAACCTGCGCAGGAAAGAATACCTGGAAAACCTGAAAGCCTCTGGCCCCATGGGTAACAAGCTGGCAGACGTCATGGGCCGGCAACATCCCGGCCAGTCTTTTGGCGCTGCGATACCTGAAGAAATCACGCCAGAATTTGTACGTTCAGAAATTGCCCGTGGCCGTGCAATTATTCCGGCCAATATCAATCATCCTGAAATCGAGCCTATGATCATAGGCCGTAATTTCCTGGTCAAGATCAATGCCAATATCGGCAATTCTGCAGTGACCTCTTCCATTGGCGAAGAAGTCGAAAAAATGACCTGGGCGATACGCTGGGGCGGCGACAATGTGATGGATTTGTCGACCGGCAAACACATACACGAAACCCGTGAATGGATCATCCGTAATTCACCCGTGCCTATCGGTACCGTGCCTATCTACCAGGCGCTGGAAAAAGTGAACGGCAAGGCCGAAGACCTGACTTGGGAAATCTTCCGTGACACCCTGATAGAACAGGCTGAACAAGGTGTCGATTATTTCACCATCCACGCTGGCGTACGCCTGCAATATGTGCCGATGACAGCCAAGCGCCTGACCGGCATCGTCTCACGAGGTGGTTCCATCATGGCGAAATGGTGTCTGGCGCATCATAAAGAAAGCTTCTTGTATGAGCATTTTGAAGACATCTGCGACATCATGAAAGCGTATGATGTGTCCTTTAGTTTAGGCGATGGCTTGCGCCCGGGTTCTATCTATGACGCCAATGATGAAGCCCAGTTAGGTGAATTGAAAACCCTGGGCGAGTTGACCCAGATTGCCTGGAAACATGATGTACAAGTCATGATAGAAGGCCCCGGTCATGTGCCCATGCACCTGATCAAAGAAAACATGGACCTGCAACTCGAACAATGCCATGAAGCGCCGTTCTATACGCTTGGCCCTTTGACGACCGACATCGCACCAGGCTACGACCACATCACATCCGGCATAGGCGCTGCGCAAATCGGCTGGTATGGCACTGCCATGCTGTGCTACGTGACACCTAAAGAACATCTGGGTTTGCCCAACAAGGTAGATGTCAAGGATGGCATTATCACTTACAAGGTTGCCGCCCACGCAGCCGATCTGGCAAAAGGCCATCCCGGTGCGCAGATACGCGACAATGCCTTGTCCAAGGCACGTTTTGAATTCCGTTGGGAAGATCAGTTCAACATCGGTCTTGATCCCGATAAAGCGCGTGAATTCCACGATGAAACCTTGCCCAAGGATTCTGCCAAGGTTGCCCATTTCTGCTCCATGTGTGGTCCGCATTTCTGTTCCATGAAAATTACGCAGGAAGTACGCGACTATGCCAACGCACAAGGCATCAGCGAGATACAGGCATTGAAGCAGGGCATGGAAGTCAAAGCCGTCGAATTCATCAAATCCGGTGCGGAAATCTACAAGAAGCAATAGCCATGGTGGAGATACAACTCAATGGAGAAAAACGGCAACTGACGAGTACGTTGCTGGCTGATCTGATCGCAGAATTGAATCTGTCGCAGCAGGCGATTGCGGTGGCGGTTAACCGGCAGATTATTCCGAAGTCGAAGTGGGCAGAGTACCAGTTGCATGAGTTAGACAAGGTAGATGTTGTGCGTGCTATTGGTGGTGGCTGAGTTTTTTAGCTCCTTCCCCTTGAAGGGGAAGGGATTTAAAAAATATTTTTTGCGAAAAAATATGAAAAACGCAACCAGCGAAGCCTTGATTACCACAGCAAAAGTCCTGCGAAAAAATATGACTGATGCCGAAAAGAAATTGTGGCAAGGTTTGCGTGGCGAACAGCTTGGCGTGAAGTTCAGACGGCAATATCCATTTCAGCATTTCGTGTTGGATTTTGTTTGTCTGGAAAAGCGTTTGGTGATTGAAGTTGATGGGGGGCAGCATACTGAAGCGCAAACGTATGACATGCATAGGACTCAAGTGCTGAAGAAGGCAGGTTTTACTGTCTTACGCTTTTGGAATAATCAGGTATTGAGTGAAACTAGTGCTGTGATGGAAGAAATCTGGCGGCATGTGAACAAAGAGCAGTCTTAAAAGACTGAGGACATTCCCCTCCCCTTCAAGGGGAGGGCTAGGGTGGGGATGGGGTTCAGTCGATTAAGCAAACATTCAGTTTGCTGCAGAACCCCATCCCCATCCCAACCTTCCCCTTGAAGGGGAAGGAGCCAAACAGCATCCCAAATTTTGGAGATAAAACAATGAATACAGAAAACCAGCCAGGCCTCACCATAGCCGGCAAAACCTACCGCTCGCGCTTGCTGGTCGGTAGTGGCAAATACAAAGACCTCGAACAAACCCGTCTGGCAACAGAAGCCAGTGGTGCCGGGATCATCACGGTAGCGATACGCCGTGTGAATATCGGGCAAGACCCGAATGCACCAAGCTTGCTGGACGTAGTACCACCCAGCAAATACACTATCTTACCTAACTCTGCCGGTTGTTATAACGCCGAAGATGCGGTCTATACACTGCAACTGGGACGAGAATTATTGGGCGGTCACAAACTGTGCAAGCTGGAAGTATTGGGTGACGAGAAAACCCTGTTCCCGAATATGCCTGAAACCCTGAAGGCAGCCAGGACCCTGGTCAAAGAGGGTTTTGATGTCATGGTGTATTGCAGCGATGACCCGATACAGGCAAAGATGCTGGAAGACCTGGGCTGTGTTGCCGTCATGCCGCTGGCTTCATTGATAGGTTCCGGCATGGGTATTTTGAATCCCTGGAATCTGTCGCTGATCATCGATCAGGCCAGGGTGCCGGTATTGGTTGATGCTGGTGTTGGTACGGCGTCGGATGCCGCCATCGCCATGGAACTGGGTTGCGATGGGGTATTGATGAATACGGCGATAGCGGGTGCCAAAGACCCGGTGCGCATGGCGCGTGCCATGGGGCTGGCAGTCGAAGCCGGACGGGAAGCCTTTCTGGCGGGGCGCATGCCGCGCAAGTTTGCGGCGTCACCCTCATCGCCCATGGCTGGTCGCATCGTCTGATGAAGACACCCAGCCGTCCATGTGTGCTGGTGTTTGCCGGACATGACCCCAGCGGTGGCGCGGGCGTACAGGCTGACATAGAAGCGATTGCTGCGCAGGGTGCGCATGCCTTGCCGGTGATTACCGCATTGACGGTGCAAGACAATGACCATGCCTATGCAGTGCATGCTGTTGATGTGCAAATTATCTTGCAGCAGGCCATGACCCTGGTCGCTAAGATACCGGTCAAGGTCATCAAGCTGGGTATCGTCGCGCACAAAAAAAATGCGACAGCGATTGCGAATTTTATCCAGAAGATGAAACTGCAATATCCCGATCTGCAAGTCATCCTCGATCCGGTATTGGGTAGCGGACATGGTGACAGTTTATCGCTGGATGATGCGGTAGAGGCGATTGAACCCTTGTTGAAAGTCGCGACATTGATCACGCCAAATTTGCCAGAGTTAAAACGTCTGTCACCACAGGCGAGTGATCTTCAGGCGCAGGTGCAAAACCTGATGGAATACACGCAAGCCGATATCTTGCTGAAAGGCGGTCATGCAACGGAAGTGCGGGTGAAAAATATCTGGTTTCAGCATGGACAATGGCAGACTGCACAAGAATGGCAATGGCCACGCCTGCCGGGTGAATTTCACGGCAGCGGCTGCACACTGGCGTCGGCCATCGCCGGACAACTGGCAAAGGGCGTCGTATTGGCAGACGCCTTGCAACAAGCGCAAAGCTATACCCAGCAGAGCTTGCAACATGCTTATGCCATAGCTGCAGGACAGCTTATTCCGGCACGCCAGCCAGTATTGAATACGAGGAAAAAATCATGAACCAATCAAGTGTTCGTCAACTTAGCAGTCGTCAACTCAGTAGTGCTCAACTTAGCGGCTTGTATGTCGTCACCCCTGACTGGGACAATACTGCCGAGCTGGTGGCCGTCACGGAGCAGGCTTTGCAGGGCGGCGCGCGGATCGTGCAATACCGCCACAAAACCGCCAGCCGGGAACTGCGCAAAACCCAGGCCCTGGCCTTGCTGGAGTTGTGCCGCAGTTTTGACAAGCCCTTCATCATCAATGATCATCTGGACCTCTGTCTGGATATTGATGCCGATGGCTTGCATGTAGGCGGCACCGATATGTCGGTCGCTGATGCCAGGGCAAAGCTGGGGGCGGATAAGATTCTGGGCGCATCCTGCTATGGTGATCTGGAACTCGCACGCACGGCCGTTAAAGGTGGTGCCAGCTATATTGCCTTTGGTGGCTTTTATCCTTCGCGCATCAAGCAATATGCGGTGACCACACCAGCCAGCATAGTGGCTGAAGCAATCAGGGAATTTGATGTGCCGAATGTGGTCATCGGCGGCATGACACTGGAAAATTGCCAGCCACTGCTGGCACAAGGGGCTGACATGGTGGCAGTAATCAGCAGTGTGTATATGGCAGAGCAACCGCAACAGGCGGCGCGTGCATTTGCAAGGCTATTTTTGTATGAAAAAGCGTTTCAAAGAAAAGAGTCGTTCTGAACTTGCATATTCACGCCCTGCATACTGCATACTGCAAAGTCACCAGCCGAATAATTGTATGGTATATACTTTGTGATCCAAATTTCTCCTGACCTGCAATGTGCAGGCTACTTCAATGAGCGCGAACAATTCCCCTTCCAGTCAGAGACAAAAATTCTTACCTGGTAGCCTGATAGAGGAAAGAGATAACGACTCGGGTAGAGGCGATTATTATCCTGCACCTGACGGCGTGGATGGCTGGTCATGGGGAGCATTTTTGCTGGCGCTTTATTGGACCGCACGTCATAAAAGGGGGATAGGCTTTCTTCTTTTCATTCCCATCGTTGGTTTTTTTGTCGCTTTTAAGATAGGCCGTACTGCTAGATTATGGGCCTGGCACAATATTTACTGGGATAGCCTGGAGCACTTTAATCGCGTGCAACGACGTTGGACTATCGTTGCTTTTAGCCTGTATGCCCTGATTTTTTCAGTAATTGCCGTTTTGACGTATCCTGAAACTCAAAAAAATGAGGCGAGGAGACAGTTAGTAGTCAATGGCAGGCTGGCTATTAACGATGCGGTGCATAGTGCAAAAGATGTATCCCGGGCAGTAGGTGACTATATTTTGAGTCATCACGCTTTCCCTAAAAATATCGACCAGGCTGGATTTGAATCCCAGCTACCAGCCGATATAAAGAGTATAGAAATCGACCAAAAAAATGGTTTGATAGCCGTCACGATGAATATCGAACCATTCAAGGACAAGGTTTTTTATCTGGCACCCCGTTATGAAGGGAAGCAAGAGATACTATGGCGGTGCCTGAAGGGCGATTTTACGACCTGGGACATACCGCATGAATGCCGATATGATGCAACTGAAGATTTTTCCATACGGTGATAATAGCGAGGGGCGTTAACTCGCTGCGCGTCCCAGTAATGTGCCATTACTTCGGGCTATTGCCGGTTTCCTGGTTTTCGTTGTTGGTAGCCGCTTGCGGTTCCAGGTCTTCGACCTTCAATAATTCTGCCGTGGTCAGGATGCCGACGCTGATGATATCGTGGCCTTCTATGGTTTCACATTTGCGCGGATTGGCGAGCGTACCTTCCGTGCAAAAGCGGATATTGCCCCTCTTTTTGTTCGCGCCCGGGTAGTAGAAGAACATCATGTCGCTGGCACTTTTGATATACATGGCCTGGTCCAGCAATGATTCCGGAAATTTGCCTTCTGTTGCCTTCAACAACCATTCACGTAATTTAGGTATGGCATCGGTGCTGATTTCACGGGTTTCCTTGTTGTGTGGGCCGTGAAAGCCAAGATTGGTACGTGCCAGGTCCTTGCTGGCGAGCATGCGGCGCTCTTTACCTGCCATGAACATGATGGCGCAGGAAGAAAAGCAATTACCCTGGACTGCAGTATTGATTTTCCTGCCGCTGATTAACTGGGCAATGCCATAGGCTGCATTCAGGTCGCCGCCCTGGCTTTCGGTCAGGACTACATTGTGCACTTCACCACCCGACAGATTGCGGCGGAAGCGTTGTGCATCATCCGCTTCCACCTTGCCATATAAAATCAGGGTGTCATTTGAGCGCAGCATGGTCATGGCAGCGACAGGCGCGGTGTAAGAAATCGTGGCCGCAGCCAGCAAGGTAAGCAAAGGATTCAAACGTGGCATCATCATTCAGAAAGAAATAATTGAAGCCGCATTATCCTTTGCTTAGGCCAGCCGGGCAATGCTCTATGCAATGATGTCAAGGTTTGTTATCGCACGCAATAAATTATCCACAGTTTCTGCCGTCGCTGTCTGCATGGGGGCACGCAGGCAGGCTTGTATTGTGCCGGATGCCGCCAGTGCTGCTTTCAGTGGAGCCGGATTGGGCTCTTCAAACAGTGCCTGCATGACCGGCAGCAAGTGATAGAAAATTGTCCTGGCCTGTACAAGCTGACCTACATTGATATGCGCCTGCAAACGCAGGAACAGGTCTGGACGCACATGCGCAGACGCCAGTATGCCGCCAGCACCGCCAAGGCATAATGTAGAAAACAATTGATGGTCTTCCCCTGCCAGTACCTGGATATCGCCATCCTTGATGAGTTGCATGGTGGCTTGCAGATTGCCGCCGCAATCCTTGATGGCGACAATATTGGGATGCCGCCCCAGTTGCTGCAAGGTGGCTAATTCCATATTCACTCCGGTGCGGTAAGGAATGTTATATAGCAGCACAGGGAGGGGCGACGTATCAGCGATTTCGTGGAAGTAGTGCAGGATGCCAGCCTGCGATGGCCGTATGTAATACGGTGGTGTGACCAACACACCAGCGACCTGTCTTTGCCCCACTGATGCAAGTCTGTGCAAGACTTGCCCCATGTGATTACCGCTTAAACCCATGATGACTTGATGGGCCGGAACCACAGCCAGTACGGCGTCCAGCACCTGCAATTGTTCCTCTTCACTGAGTGCGGCTGCCTCGCCAGTAGAGCCACAAACTACCAGGCCGGCTACCCCTTCCAGGATCAGCTTGCTGGCCAATGCCTGTAAGGCAGGGAAGTCCACCGCCGCCCCTGTGTCGGCACAAAATGGCGTGACCAGGGCGACCCAGATGCCGGAGAAATCAGCGCGTCTGGTCTGGCGGTTAGATTCAATATGTGCGATATGTGTATGGCTGGAATTGCTGATGCTACTGGACATGCCTGTTCTCCTGTGGACCGGTTAAAAGACCCGCAGGGAGTTGACACATAGCACAAAGGGAAGAGACCGTTTTGCCATCCTGTCAGCTCACCTGACGGGACAGCACGCCCCGGTCAGATGAGCGTCTGTTTCTTGGCTTTGGCAAAGACCATACCCAAGGCAGTGTAGCCTTGTGTGTGTAATTGATCTTTGACCTGAGTTTGCATATTGAAAATGAGACTGAAAAATGGGATAGCGATTGAAATGATTATCTGCGGGTGTAATAAGCCTGTCAAGTCAGTAATACATTCATCCCGCCACAAATTTTAAGCTGCCCGGTTGCGGCATAAAGCGCAAATGACATAGTCCCGTATAATCTGGCTATGCAAAATTTACTCCACAACTTAAATCCTGAACAACTCGCTGCCGTGACCCAGCCAGCGCAGTCTGCCCTGATTTTGGCCGGTGCCGGTTCTGGCAAGACGCGAGTGCTGACGACCAGGATAGCCTGGCTGATCCAGACTGGCCAGGTATCACCCGGTGGTATTTTGGCAGTGACCTTTACTAACAAGGCGGCCAAGGAGATGCTGACGCGCCTGTCGGCCATGTTGCCGATTAATACACGTGGCATGTGGATAGGCACTTTCCATGGCTTGTGTAACCGCCTGTTGCGCGCGCATCACCGTGATGCTGGTTTGCCGTCGACTTTCCAGATTCTCGATTCTGCCGACCAGTTATCCTTCATCAAGCGTTTGTTGAAGGCGAACAATATCGATGATGAAAAATTTCCACCCAAGACCCTGATGTATTTCATCAATGGCGCCAAGGACCAGGGTTTGCGTGCTGCCCAGGTCGATGCCTACGATGATTTCAATCGCAAGCTGGTCGCTCTGTATGATTTGTATGATGCCCAATGCCAGCGTGAAGGCGTAGTCGATTTTGCCGAGTTGCTGTTGCGCACCTATGAATTATTGAGCCGTAACCAACCCTTGCGTGAACATTATCAGAACAGGTTTCGCCACATCCTCGTTGACGAGTTTCAGGATACCAATGACTTGCAATACAAATGGTTGAAACTGATGGCCGGTGAGGGCACCAAGAACGGCGGGGCTGTCTTTGCAGTGGGTGATGATGATCAGAGTATCTATGCCTTCCGTGGTGCGAATGTCGGCAATATGTCGTCCTTTGAACGTGAATTCCAGGTGCAGAACCTGATCAAACTGGAACAGAACTACCGTTCACATGGTCACATCCTGGACAGTGCAAACGTGCTGATAGAACACAATAGCAAACGCCTGGGTAAAAATCTGCGTACCGATGCCGGTCACGGTGAACCGGTGCGCATCATGGAAGCCAGCAGTGATATACAGGAAGCCAACTGGATCATAGATGAAGCCAAGAATTTGATACGTGAAGGTTCGTTGCGCAGCGAAATCGCGATCTTGTATCGCTCGAACGCGCAGTCGCGTGTGATTGAGCATGCCTTGTTCACGGCTGGCATACCGTATCGCGTATATGGCGGTCAGCGCTTTTTTGAACGGGCCGAGATCAAGCATGCGATCGCCTATCTGCAATTGATGGACAACCCGCACAATGATTCTGCGTTTTTGCGTGTGGTGAACTTCCCTACCCGTGGCATAGGGGCGCGTTCGCTGGAACAATTGCAGGATGTCGCCAGGCAGCAGAATAGTTCCATGTATGCAGCCGTGCGGTATGTGTCTGGCAAGGCCGGTTCTTCGCTGGCATCTTTCGTTAAATTGATAGAAGGTGCGCGTTTCGAAACACAGAACCTGCCTTTGCCGGAAATGGTAAAAATTGTGCTGGAAGTCAGCACTTTGCTGACGCACTACCAGACCGAAAAAGAGGGGGCAGACCGTATAGAAAACCTGGAGCAGTTGGTGAATGCTGCAACCCTGTTTGTGTCAGAAGAAGGCTTCAACAAAGAGGCGCCAGCCTTTGCCGGCCCGGCTAGCAGTGCTGTGGTCTTGCTGGAAAATGGGAATGCTGATCAGATCATCGATGCCGATGCTGCCTTGCCAACTGTGATGTCAGCGCTGTCGGCTTTCCTCTCGCATGCTTCATTGGAAGCTGGCGACAATCAGGCGCAAGCTGGACAGGATGCCATGCAGTTGATGACCGTGCATTCAGCCAAGGGGCTTGAATTTGATGCGGTCTTCATTACCGGTCTGGAAGAAGGCTTGTTTCCGCACGAAAACAGCGCACAGGAAGAAAGCGGCGTCGAAGAAGAACGTCGTCTCATGTATGTGGCGATTACCCGCGCACGCCAGCGTCTGTACCTGAGTTTTTCACAAACCCGCATGTTACATGGCCAGACGCGCTACAACATGCGTTCACGCTTCCTGGAAGAATTACCCGAAGAATCAGTCAAGTGGTTGTCACCCAAAATACAGGCAAGCTGGTTTGGCAATAAAAAATCAGCATGGGATGAAGCCCCCGATGACGCCGCTAACCGGATTGCACAGAGTTTTAAACAGAGTAATGACAAAATGGCCTGGCGCATAGGACAGAATGTTGTGCATGATAAATTTGGTGAAGGCGTGATTGATAAAATCGTAGGCGGTAGCGGTGGTGCCGTTGCGAGTGCCTATATCAATTTTGGAAAATTAGGTGTGAAACAGTTGGACCTGAGCAGTGCAAAACTACAGAAAATATAAAAGCAGAAAATGGATGTGGCGAACGTGGGCTATGCTTCGTGCGCCATGGTCGCGTATCACTTTGGACTCGCAGATCAAAATGTGTAAAGGCCTTGATCTGCAAGTTAAATAAAATGCCTGAATATTATAGGCACTGGCTGCCATGATTTTGGCCATGAATTTCATTCGCAACAGCAGGTCAGATCGTATATGACGCTGATGGTTGAAATGGGTGGCTCATTGAAAATGAATGCTATCTACTATGCGGCAGTTGTTTGGCCACGGCCAGTGATGGGGCTGCTTTGACCTTGTTGGCTGGTCTCATATTCGTTCCTGCGGGCACACCTGTGTCCAGCTTGAAGATACTGACAGCCTGCTGTAAATGCATGGCTTGTTCCGCCAGATTGGTTGCCGATGCAGCGGCCTCTTCCACCATTGCAGCGTTTTGCTGTGTAATTTCATCCATTTGTGAAACAGCCTGATTCATTTGATCTACACCGTCGCTTTGCTCACTGCTGGCATTGCTGATTTCATGAATGATGCTGGTAACGTTTTGCACTGACTGCACTAGTTGCAGCATGGTCTTTGATGCATCTTCGACCAATTTATTGCCGGTATCCACTTTGCTCATGGAATCTTCTATGAGAGCCTTAATTTCCTTTGCGGCGCTGGCTGACTTTTGCGCCAAGTTGCGTACCTCGCTCGCGACCACCGCAAAACCACGACCCTGTTCACCAGCTCGTGCTGCTTCTACGGCTGCGTTCAGCGCCAGGATATTCGTCTGAAAAGCGATGCCATCGATCAGGCTGATAATATTTTCTATGCTTTTTGCAGAATTGCTGATTTCATGCATCGTGCTACCGACCTTGCTAACCATGTCGCCGCCTTGTATGGCAACTTTGGAGGCAGTTTCAGCCAGGTAATTAGCCTGTGAGGCACTGTCGGAATTCTGTTTGATCGTGGAAGCAAACTCCTCCATGCTGGCAGCTGTTTCTTGCAAGCTGGATGCTTGTGATTCAGTACGGTTGGACAAATCCATGTTGCCATCTGCAATTTCTCTGCTACCACCGCTGATAGAGGTCACGTTGGTTCTGACATCGGCAATAATGGATACCAGATTGATGTTCATCTGACGCATTGCCTGCATAAGCTGCCCCATCTCGCTGTCGTCGCCTTTGGGAACAGAAGTCGCCAGGTCACCACCTGCCATAGTGCGCGCAGCATGTATGGCTTGCTGAAGTGGCTGTATATAGTTGCGGCGTATGGCAAACCATTGATAGGCGATGATCGCAGTAGCTACGCACATAGTGGAGAAGTCAATGATTTGAAAGCCTGAACTCAACAGGCGCACAATACCACCCACCAGTATCATGGCAATGGCAGAAAGCATACCCAGCGCGAGTTTTGTGCCGCCGGAAAATTGCAGAGCACTTATTATTTTTCCGGCAATATCGGTTCTTACCAGTTGACCGTGGTGTAGTTGGAATCGCCCAGCTTTGTCTTCACGCATGCGACGATATAACTGTTCCGCCTCTGCTATTTCTGCGCGACTAGGTTTGGTACGTACCGACATATAGCCAACCACCTGATCATTTTCAATGACTGGGGTGACATTCGCTCTTACCCAATAATGGTCGCCATTTTTGGAGCGATTTTTTACCATGCCATCCCATTGCCGGCCTTCTTTGATGCTGCCCCATAAGTCGTCGAATGCCTGCGCCGGCATGTCCGGATGCCGGACAACATTATGGGGCGCACCTATCAGTTCTGATTCTTCAAAACCGCTGATTTCGATGAAGGTGGGGTTGCAATACTGAATTTTTCCTTTAAGGTCGGTCTTGGAAACGATGGATTGACCATCTTTGACTTCAACTTCCTTACCGGTGATGGGTTGATTATTGCGCATCGTTTTCCACCTTTCCTGATCGTCGTTACAAGTTCAAACTACGAAGGTGGAAAGCAGCATATCCACCAAGAATTTAATTGAAAATTCGGGTGTTCAGATACTGAATGCGACAAAAAAGTTATTTAAAAAATAATTTCAGCTAATCACAACTTAATTTATCTGTGGACAATAGCAAAGCGCGATGTCTGTGATGAGAGTTAAATGTAATACGCACTGGCCGTCATGATTTTGGCCATGAACTTCATCCCTGCCTTGACCGGTGCCGGCAGCTCGCTGGCGCCCAGCGACTGGGCAGCCGCACCGTGAGCAATTTCATCTACACGCATCTGTTCCACAATGGCGCGCGACCTGGCATCTTGCGCAGGTAATTTATCCATGTGGCTGGCAAGGTGGGCTTCAACCTGACGTTCGGTTTCAACCACAAATCCCAGGCTGAGCTTGTCGCCGCTTTTGGCCGCCAGCATGCCAACTGCATAGGCCCCGGCATACCACAAGGGGTTCAGCAGGCTGGTATGCGAATTCAATTCCTTCAAGCGACCTGCAGTCCATGCCAGGTGATCTTCTTCTTCAATGCCGGAATGCTGAAATTGCTGGCGGATATCATCCGTTTTCGTGAACGCGCCCTGGGCGTCATACAAAGCCTGGGCACAAATCTCGCCCACATGATTGACACGCATCAGGCCGGCGCTATGGGTTTTTTCTTCATCCGACATGCTTGCTTCGTCTATCCCTTGGGCCGGATTACCGCGCCTGGCACGAGCTTGTCCATTCACGACACGCAATGCGCGGTCAAATCCCTGGATGAGGTGGTCGATTGCTAAAGTGCTCATAGATTAGTCTGAAGAAGTAAGCGTCAATGCCCGAATTATAGGACAGAACACCGCGTGCTTCAGAGGGATTGCCAGGCTGCATGATTCACATCAAGACTTTCAAGAAAATTATGATTCTCACAATAAGAAAGAAGATGCTTGTTGTGATAACGCCACATAAAATTTGCTTAAATACGGTCGTTCGCAAATTCTCTTTGCCCTAAATCTTTTAATTTGTTCCAATGGAATCTAGCTTCTTAATCAGCAGGTTACGAAGTCTTGGCAAGACTAAATACAAAAGCATGACCATGCGAAAAACGTCTGGTCGGTAAAAATACTTATAATTTTGGAGACTGTTTAAATGAAAAAAACGATACTGGCTTTTGCAGTTCTGAGTGCATTTGCAGCGACAGCGTCTGCACAATCTTCCGTTACTATCTACGGGATTATTGATGCAGCAGTGGTAGCGACTACTAATCAGACTGCTACAGGCGGCTCTAAATTTTCCATGGATGCAGGCCAATTGCTGACTTCCCGCTGGGGTATCAAAGGTTCTGAAGATCTGGGCGGCGGTTTGAAAGCCAACTTCAATCTGGAAGGTACATTGGCCAATGACACTGGTGCAGCCGGTGCAGGTTTTGGCGGTAATGTATTTAATCAGACTGGTAATAACACTTCCCTGTTTGATCGCCTGTCATGGGTAGGTCTGTCTGGTGATTTCGGTTCCGTTACTCTGGGTCGTAACAATATTCTGGGTGTGGATTCTGTTGGTCTGGCTGATCCTATGAGTTTGGCACATGCAGGTTCCAATCCTAACGTGATGTTCAGTGCATTGAATTCTGGCGCCTTCTTTGGTGGTTTCGGTACTAACCAGGGTGGTACTGCACTGCGTCAAAATAACTCCATCAAATATGTTTCTCCATTGATGTCAGGCTTCGGTGGCGGGTTGATGTATGGCTTCGGTGAAAAAGCCGGTGATACAACAGCCAGCAACTACGCTGGTGCGTCTGGTTTCTTCACTGACGGTACCAATGGCGCGGCTGTGTCTTATGCAAAAATGAAAGACAATGCCAATGCAGCCAATCTGACTGGCTTTGCCGCTGGCGCCAAGTTTAAGGTCACTCCGTCTATTATGCTGCGCGGCACATATGCACAAACCAAGGTCGAAGGCGCTATCAAGATTGATGCTCTGCCAAGCGCAGACGGACGCAAGATTGCGGTGATTGGCCTGGGTGCAGATTTCAGTTTGTCTGATCAGACAACACTGACAGCCGCTTATTACAACACCAAACGTTCCGGCGACATCGAAGGTAAAGCCGATCAGTTCATCGGACTGGCCAAATATGCATTTAGCAAACGTACAACAGCGTATGCATCCCTGACCTATGCAAAAGCTGGTTCTGTAAATGCACAAGATGTATCGCTGGCACTGGGTATCATCGGTGCGGGTAACAGTTCTGCAACGCGTACAGCAGTAGGTATTTTGCACGCATTCTGATCATAAGCTGATCGTAGTATATGCAAAGGTCGCCCAGGGGCGGCCTTTGCAGTTTGTTGTTTTGATAATAAAAAATAGATTTCAAGGCAATTTGTTGTACTTTTGCACACCAGTAATGTTGTACTTAAAGCATCAAAAGTGTGTTAATTTAAGCAATTAACGTTGCTTATTTGAGACATTTTTTGTCCATATCTCCCTCCAAAGCCGAATTAGCTTGGCTGTCCAAGGCCAATTTTGGTCAAATACGTTAACTTCTTTTTAGCAGTCTTGTTGGTTCATAAGAATTAGCGCGTTTTGTGCGATCAAGTTTTGGCTCTGTTTTTTTGGCTCTGTTTTGCGCGAAAATGTGCTTAATGTAGTTCATATCAATGTGAAATCCTTTGGAGAAATATAAATGAAAAAATCACTCATCGCTTTGTCCGTTTTGGCAGCTGTTGCTGGTACTGCGCAAGCACAATCATCCGTAACTATTTACGGTGTTCTGGACATGGCTTTGCAAAATGAAACCAATGGCGCTGGTACAAAAGGCGCAGGCAATATTACAGCTCTGGATTCCGGCGTTCAATCCGGTTCCCGTTTGGGCTTCAAGGGTACTGAAGATTTGGGTGGCGGTCTGAAAGCCATCTTCAAGCTGGAAATGGGCGTTAATGCTGACACAGGTGCATCTGCTCAAGGTGGCGTGGCATTCGGTCGTGCAGCTTGGGTAGGTTTGGCTGGTGACTTTGGTGTTGTTAAATTGGGCCGTCAAAACAAACCTATGTTCGACGCTGTAGACTCTATCGATCCATTCAGCACTGGTATCGTCGGCGGCACAGCTGGCCAAAGTACAAGTGCAACTGGTTTTGGTAACCTGTTCTTCGCGACCAACCCACGTTCCACAAACACAATCAACTACTCCACGAATGATCTGAGTGGTTTCACTGGCTCCGTTGCTTACACATTTGGTGAAGCTGCTGGCGACAACTCTAAAAGCCGTGGTATTGGCGCGTCTGGCCAATATGCTGCTGGCCCGTTCCTTGGCGTGATTGCTTACCACACAGAAAATGATGCGGCTGCACTAGCAACCAAGCATTTGTTTGCAGGTGCAACATATGACTTTACAGTAGTTAAAGCTGCTTTGGCATACGGTAAAGTTACTTCTGACAATAACTCTGTTGATAACAAAATGTGGTTGTTGGGCGGAACAGTACCAGTAAGTGCTGCTGGCGCAATCGTCGGTACATACGCACGTGTAACAAACAACCTGGTATCAGCAGGTAATTCTAACCAAATCGCTATTGGTTACACTCACTCTCTGTCCAAGCGTACAAACATCTACACATCCTTCGAGCGTCTTTCGAATGATCTCAATACAAACGCAGGTGGTCTGGCTTCCAGTAACGGCGTGACAGAACGTCTGGTGAACGTAGGTATCCGTCACATGTTCTAATTTTTTATGCTGACCTTAGGGGCAGTATGAGAAATGCAAAAAAAAGCACCTTCATGGTGCTTTTTTTATGGCTGTGCTTATTGGGAATATTTTTGAGCAGTAAAGTCAGGTCACATATCAGTCATTTTGTGATTTGTCTGGTCAAAAAAATTGTCAGATTATTTAGCCATTCTTTTTTAATTATTAGTGATGTGAAGTAAGGGGTTAATAGCTTAAGAGCGGTAGTTGTCATTTAGGCGAAGCTGACACTAAGGCCAGGCAGTGGTACGCCAGAAAAAGCCGTTCCCCAGGTTTGCCCGGCCTGTACCGGATACGCATCAGTCCAGGTGCCGGTCGTGATAATCTCACCCGCCTGCAAGGCCGGAAACTGCGGTTGTTCTTGCAGCAGCCGGTGCAAATACCAGATGGCGTGCAGCGGGCTGTCCAGAACGTCGCTACCATAGCCTGCGCTGAGCAACGAGCCGTCGCAAGATAAAGACACGCTGGCATTCGCCAGCACTTCTGCCAGATGCTGACGGCTGGCGCTGGACAGTATGCGTGGCTCGCCTATCAGCAAGGTGCCGTGCAGGCCAAGGGCAGCAATGGCGTCCGCTGCTTCGAACTTCCAGTCTGGGTAGGGGCTGACGACGATTTCTATACCGTGCGCCATCCATTCCAGGCAATCAGCCAATTCTTCTATGGTGGCATCTGCCGCAGGTGTGCGGCCCAGCTTGAAGACTATTTCAGGCTCTATGCGGGGTTGCAAGGCACCAGTCAGGCTTTGATAGACATAGGCATCTTCCACATAGCGTACCGTGCTATCAAACAGGCTGCTCCAGATGGGCGCACGAATGGCTTCCCTGGCACCGTATTTGGACCACAGCTTGCGATTGGTAAAACCCAGCTTGCGTCCTATGCGCACTTCACCTTCAGCTATGCGTATGGCATCTGAAGCTTTAGCGATTTCATAAGCATCATGAATGCTTAGATCGAATTGGGAAGTCAGTGGATGTAAGGGCTGGAAACGGGCCCTGGCTTCAAGGAAGGTATAGGCATGGTGTTCGGCTTGTAGGGACATGGCATCAAGTTTGGTTGGTTTGAGCACAAAAAAAATTCTGGAAGGCGTGGATGTGTCACTTTCTGTTTCTGGAATAGTTCTTAGAACCTGCTTACGATCTTAAGCGCGCACGTGATTGGGGCTCATGTGCTGCTCTTCACTCCCGCTGACGCACGCTCACTACAGATCGCAAACAGGTTCTTACTGCCACGTGCAGGCAATGCAAAGCATGGCTTTAATGGCGATAGAGAAACGAGGTTTGCACCCTTAAGCGCCTCCCCATAATTCACCGTTATTGCCCGATCTGGGCATGGTTACGCCAAAATGCTCATAGGCGGACGGAGTTGCTATCCGGCCCCGGGGTGTACGCTGTAAAAATCCTTGCTGTATCAGATAGGGTTCCAGTACATCTTCTATGGTGTCGCGTTCTTCGCCTATGGCGGCGGCAACATTGTCCAGACCGACCGGGCCACCACCAAACTTGAAGAGTATGGCTTCCAGCAATTTTCTATCCATCAGATCAAATCCGGCGGCATCCACATCCAGCATTTTCAGGGCAGCATCGGCCATGGCGCGGGTGATTTCGCCATTGCCCTTGACCTCGGCATAGTCGCGTACACGTCGCAACAGGCGATTGGCTATCCTGGGCGTACCACGTGCCCGCTTGGCGATTTCACCGGCACCATCGGCCTGTATCGGCGCATGCAGCAATGAAGCTGAGCGGGTGACGATCTTGGTCAATTCTTCCGGCGTATAAAATTCCAGCCTGGCGACGATACCAAAACGGTCGCGCAGCGGGTTGGTCAGCATGCCGGCGCGGGTTGTAGCGCCCACCAGCGTGAACGGCTGCAAATCCAGTTTCACCGAGCGGGCCGCCGGACCTTCACCGATCATGATATCGATCTGGTAGTCTTCCAGCGCCGGGTACAAAATTTCTTCCACGACCGGTGACAATCTGTGGATTTCATCGATGAACAAGACATCGTTTGCTTCCAGGTTGGTCAGCAGGGCAGCCAGGTCGCCCGCACGTTCCAGTACCGGTCCCGATGTCTGGCGCAGATTGACGCCCATCTCACGTGCAATAATATGCGCGAGGGTGGTTTTACCCAGGCCCGGTGGACCAAACAGCAGCGTGTGATCGAGCGCTTCACTGCGTTGTCTGGCAGCGGTGATAAAAATTTCCAGCTGGCCGCGTATCTTTTCCTGCCCCACATACTCATCCAGTTGCTTGGGACGCAGGGCGCGCTCTATCGCTTCTTCATTGGGGGAGCTCGGCGTTGCCGAAATAATGCGTGGTTCGCTGAAGTTGGAAGAAAGATTATCTGTCTGTATCGTCATCGCTTAGCCTTTGGACAGTGCTTTCAATGCCAGCTTGATACCGTCGGATACCCCGCTGCCGGCAGGCACGGATTTCATCGCCAGCAAGGCTTCTTTGTCGGAATAACCAAGGGCTTGCAAGGCATTCAGGATATCGGCGCTATGGTCACCTGCCGCCAGCGCGGCGGTGGCAGTACCCAGGTCTGCACCCAGTTTGCCTTTCAGTTCCAGTAGCAGGCGTTCAGCGGTCTTTTTGCCTATGCCAGGCACGCGGGTCAGGCGTCCGGCTTCCTGCAGGGTAATCGCCTGCGCCAGATCAGCGACCGACATACCGGACAAGATAGACAGGGCAGTGCGGGCACCAACCCCGCTGATCTTGATCAGTTGTTTGAAGGTGCTGCGTTCTTCTGCCGTACCAAAACCAAACAGCACGTGCGCATCTTCGCGTATCGTCAGGTGGGTCAGCAAGACGACTTTTTCACCCAGGTGCGGCAGATTATAGAAGGTGCTCATGGGCACATCGACTTCATAACCTACGCCCTGGCAATCGACCAGCAATTGCGGAGGATTCTTTTCTATCAGAGTGCCAGCAATGCGACCTATCATGAGACTGCTTTCATACTGTATGAATAAGCAGTGATAGTAAACGATTCTTGGGCGTTTGACGAGGCTCGCAAGTAATTTATAACGATATTACCTATCTGCAACGCGGGGCAAGAGTGAGATAGAGAAATACGACCATATCTGCAATGAAGCGCTTAGCCCACCAGACGGCCACCTTTGACGCGCAGTCCTTTTTTAGCCAGGCCGGGTGCCAGTGCACCCAAAGTCGCCAGCGCATCGCCGCTATGCGCATGGCAAATTGCCACGCCCAGCGCATCGGCTGCATCGCTGCCAGGCAGGCCAGACAACGCCAGCAGGCGCTGCACCATATCCTGTACCTGTTCCTTCTTGGCCCGGCCATGGCCGACCACTCCCTGTTTGACTTGCAGGGCGGTGTATTCTGCGACTGCCAGGTCGGCCGCCACCAAAGCACAAATGGCCGCCCCGCGTGCCTGCCCCAGCAAAAGCGTGGATTGTGGATTGACGTTGACGAACACTTTTTCTATCGCCGCACAATCTGGATTGTAAGTGCGTACTATCTCAGAAACACCTGATAAAATGGTCTTTAAGCGTTCCGGTAAAGTGCCATCAATGGTCTTGATGGTGCCCGAAGCGATATACGTCAGCTTGCTGCCCTGTTTGTGAATGACGCCAAAACCGGTAGTGCGCAAGCCGGGGTCTATGCCTAGGATTTTCATGAATTGTTTTTGTGGGTATCGGTGGTCTGGTGCTAATTGCCGATGTTGCTGAACGGGTGTTGCTTGTGAGTATAGCGTATCAATGCGGGCTTTTATTTGTGCTTATGTGAGTGGGTAATTACTTTTATTTATTGTTGTCTGCGATTGATATTCGCAAGCAACCAACGCCACTGGAGCGCCAGCCCGGTAGCCTCCAGTCGGCGCTGGAGCGACGTTAAATTGGTTGGTGATACGTAGGCGATACTCAGCCCGTTTTGTATCGTCGCAATGCAATATGGTTGAGTGAGTCAGTATCCTCAAGTTCGTCATTCCTGCGTAGGCAGGAATCCAGTCTGGCACCAGCCAGAATAGTGACTTAAGCCATAAAGATGAGAGGGCAGAATAAAAAAACGGCTCTGGAATAACAGAGCCGTTAATTTGATCAATACAGCGTCAATCCGCATCAATGACGGAAATGACGTGTACCCGTGTACACCATCACCACACCGCGCTCATCAGCAGCATCAATCACTTCCTGGTCACGCATGGAACCACCGGGATGGATGACGCAAGTAGCACCAGCGTCGACAACCACATCCAGGCCGTCACGGAAGGGGAAGAACGCGTCGGATGCTACCGCAGAACCGGTCAGTGTCAGGCCAGCATTCTGCGCCTTGATAGAAGCGATACGGGCAGAGTCAATGCGGCTCATCTGACCAGCACCTACGCCCAGCGTCATGCCATTACCGCAGAAGACGATGGCATTTGATTTGACATATTTGGCCACGCGCCAGGCGAACATCATGTCAGCCATTTGTTGTGGGCCAGGCTGCAATTTCGAGACGACGCGCAATTCTTCCTGTAGGACGTTTTTGGCATCTGGTGCCTGCACCAGCAAACCACCGCCGACGCGTTTCATATCATACTGGTTGAAGCCGGCACCCAAAGGAATTTCCAGCAGGCGCACGTTTTGTTTGGCTGCAAAAATCTGTTTGGCTTCCGCAGTGAAGGATGGCGCGATCAACACTTCGACGAATTGCTTGGCGACGATTTCAGCAGCCTTGCCGTCGAGTTCGCGATTGAAAGCGATGATGCCGCCGAAAGCAGACGTAGGGTCTGTCTGCAAAGCCTTGCTATACGATTCAAACGGTGTCGCACCCAGCGCCACGCCGCAAGGATTGGCATGCTTGACGATGACGCAGGCAGATTCAGCGAAAGACTTCACGCATTCCCAGGCGGCATCGGCATCGGCGATATTGTTGTAAGACAGTTCCTTGCCCTGCAACTGCTTGTAGTTGGCCAATGAGCCTTCGAGAGACTTCAGGTCGCGGTAAAAAGCCGCAGACTGGTGTGGGTTTTCACCATAACGCATTTCCTGCACTTTTTCAAAATGCAAGTTCAGTGTTTGTGGATAAGCGCTGCGTGTAGCATGCGTCTTGTCTTCACCCAGGCTGCTCAGGTAATTGGTGATGGCACCATCGTATTGTGCTGTGTGGGCAAATACTTTTTTTGCCAGTGAAAACTTGGTGCCATAGCTGACGACGTTTTGATTTGCCTTCATCTCTGCCAGCACCACGGCATAATCAGCCGGGTCCACAATGACAGTCACGTCCTTGTGGTTCTTGGCAGACGAACGCAACATGGTCGGGCCGCCGATGTCGATATTTTCTATCGCATCTTCGAGTGAGCATTCGCCCTTGGCCACGGTTTGCTGGAACGGGTACAGGTTCACTACCACCATGTCGATGGTAGGAATGCCATGCTGTTCCAGCGCAGCCACGTGTTCCGGGAAATCACGGCGCGCCAGGATGCCCCCATGCACTTTTGGGTGCAGGGTCTTGACACGGCCATCGAGCATCTCAGGAAAGCCGGTGTAGTCTGCCACTTCAGTCACAGGCAGGCCGTTGTCAGCCAGCAGTTTGGCCGTGCCACCCGTGGACAAGAGCTTGACACCGAGCGCAGACAATTCACGTGCAAATTCGAGCACACCGGTCTTGTCGGAGACGGAAATGAGGGCTTGTTTGATCATGATTTTTGATATGAGTAAGGAAATCGGTGTCAAGCCTCGCGGATAGATTAAAGCAAACCGTGTTGCTGCAATTTCTTGCGCAAGGTATTCCGGTTAATGCCTAACATATCAGCGGCTTGTGACTGGTTGCTGGAGGCACGCGTCATGACCATTTCTAACATTGGCTTTTCAACGGCTAACACGACCATGTCGTAAATATTGGATGCGGGTTGCTCGCCCAGGTCACGGAAATATTTTTCCAGGTTTTTGTGGACGGCGTCTTGGATGCTATCTTTGCTCATGCTGTTTTTATCACTGTTCGGTTATGCCAGGCGGCGAGTTGTCCGTGGATGACGGACGGGAAGACAAAAGGATATTCGCCTTACGCTGCCAGTTTTTCTTCAAAGGGGCGGTATTGTAACCGCTCTCCATCCATGTGATCAAAAAAACTGCTGACGGCGGCAAGTTGTTCATCACAGTCCGTCAGTAAGTTCATTTGTTGCCGGAATTCTTCACCACCTACCAGGTCCTGCATATACCAGCCTATGTGTTTGCGTGCCGTTCGTACACCCAGATAGTCACCATAGAAGGCATAGTGCGCTTTCAAATGGGCATCCATCAGTTCACGAACTTCAGAAATCAGAGGGGCAGGTAAATATTGTCCGGTCTTGAGGAAGTGGGCGATCTCGCGAAAGATCCACGGTCGGCCTTGCGCCGCCCGGCCTATCATGATGGCGTCAGCACCGGTGACCTGCAAAACATATTTGGCCTTTTCCGGCGTCGTGATGTCGCCATTGGCAACCACGGGAATATTGACTGCGGCCTTGACCGCAGCAATGGTGTCATATTCGGCATCACCCTTGTAGCCATCGGCGCGGGTACGCCCATGCAGGGTCAGCATTTGTATGCCAGCCGCTTCTGCCATGCGGGCAATGTTCAGGGCATTTTTGTTTGCCCTGTCCCAGCCGGTACGAAACTTCAGCGTCACCGGCACATCGACTGCACCGACCACCGCATCCAGTATTTTCCCGACCAGGCCTTCATGTTGCAACAAGGCAGAACCGCACCAGGCATTGCAAACTTTTTTTACCGGACAACCCATATTGATATCGATGATTTGCGCACCTTTATCCACATTATGCCTGGCACATTCTGCCAGCATTTGTGGGTCAGCACCGGCGATCTGCACCGCCTTGGGTTCCATTTCGCCTTCATGGTTGGTACGGCGCGTCGATTTTTCTGTTTCCCAGAGCTTGGGATTGGATGCCGCCATTTCAGATACGGCATAGCCTGCACCCAGTTCCTTGCATAACTGACGGAAAGGCCTGTCAGTCACACCAGCCATGGGAGCAACAAAAATATTATTACGCAGCACGTAAGAGCCGATTTGCACGATCAGGGAAGGGGAAATTCGAAGAAGCGCTATTCTACCTGAATCCTGCCTAAATATTCGGCAAAATCATGACCGTTCGTCGGGAATATTTTTATCTATATGGCATGATCACTTAATAGTATAAATCTAGTAAAAGACGCGTCTTTTAGACTTGCATTTCTAAATTACTGTCATAGCCAATTTACCAACCTGTGTTGCAGTACTTGTGTATACTCTAGTTGTCTAAACACGTTCTTACAGACTCCTGACAAAAGTGCATTCCCATGGCCTTGATTGGCTGATCGTCGTCAAGGGAATACATTTTTTATATTAAGGGAGTTGTCGTGAACACGCAAAACAAGGAGGCAGTACATAGAATTACCATCGTTGGCGGTGGTGCAGGCGGGCTGGAACTGGCAGTTCGTCTGGGCAAGAAACTGGGCAAGAAAGCGAAGGCGATCATCACGCTGGTGGATGCCAGCCGTACCCATTTGTGGAAACCTTTATTGCACCAGGTTGCCGCAGGTACCCTCGACAGCCACGCGGACGAACGCGAATATTTTGCCTTGGCAAGATCGAATCATTTTGAATTCCGGCTGGGCCGCATGGATGGCTTGTCACGCGACAAGAAAGAAATCTACCTCGCTCCCACTCTCGATGAAAACGGCATAGAGTTATTGCCACGTCAGGCCATTCCTTATGATAGCCTGGTGATTGCACTGGGCAGCCAAACCAATGACTTTGGTACGCCTGGCGCACGTGAAAATTGCATCATGCTGGATTCTCTGGCTGCAGCAGAACGCTTCCATCAAAAACTCATCAATTGCTGCCTGCGTGCACAAACCCAGGCCCAGGCTGCGGGGGAAGGGCGTTTTACCGTCACCATCATCGGTGGTGGCGCTACCGGTGTAGAGCTGGCCGCCGAGTTGCACATGACTACCAAAATTCTGTCCAGTTATGGGCTGGTTAATTTCCATCCTGAAAAAGACTTGAAGATCGTCATCGTTGATGCTGCACCGCGTTTGCTGCAAATGCTGCCTGAGCGCTTGTCAGAAGCCGTGGCGCGCGAATTGCGCAGCATTGCCGTTGAAATTCATACCAACGAAAAAGTCGTCGAAGTTTCCAAGGCCGGCGTGCAAATGGCAGGTGGCAAATTCATCCCCAGCGGCATCGTGGTATGGGCGGCAGGTATCAAGGCACCAGAGTTCCTGAAAGACCTTGATGGCCTGGAATGCAATCGCATCAATCAACTGGTCGTCAACCGGTCCTTACAAACCACGCGGGATCCTTCCATCTTTGCCCTGGGTGATTGCTGTGCCTGTCCGCAAGGTGAGGGTTTGCCGAATGTGCCCCCGCGCGCCCAATCAGCACATCAGCAAGCCAGTTTGCTGGCCAAGTCACTGACACGCCAGTTGCAAGGCAAGTCGCTGCTGGAATTTACCTACAAAGACCATGGTTCACTGGTGTCATTGGGTAATTACAGTACGGTCGGCAGCCTGATGGGGGCCATCGCCAGCGGCTCCGTTTTTATCGAAGGCACGTTGGCGAAATGGATGTACTGGTCACTGCACAAGCATCATCAGGTGGCAGTCAATGGCCTGTTCCATACCTGGCTATCCACCTGGGCAGAAACCATAGACAGAGTGCGCAATCCGCGTATCAAGTTGCATTGATTTTTTTCTGGACGGAGCCCTGCAGCGAGGCCTTGTGGCCAGCTATTGCTTGCAGGGGCAAACCTCGTTTGGTCACAGCAGAAATAGGGGGAGCTTGGAGTTTCTTGCTTCCCTGGTACCGGCTGCTTGACATCTCAAGCAGCATTCTTGCCATACCAAAGCAGAATTGCCAGCGCAATGGCGATCAGCACCAGTGGCAATTTTAAGTCTATCAGCGTGACCAGCAGTTTCTTCTGTGTACCATTTTTTGCATCATTCAATGCCCCGGCCCATTTGGCTTTTCGTAATTCAAGAAATGGGTCAAATCCATTCAGCGTTTGCGTATCCCTGTTATGAAATGCCGTCCGTGCAACGCCTTGTGACAGATTGAAATTGTTCAAAACAATTTCAGCCTTATTCCTGTCTTTGATCGCCAGGGTTTTTGCAGAGCCATCATAGAAGTTGAATTTGAATAGGGTTTTTTTGTATTTGCCATTCACTTTATTATGGGTCACTTCCAACTTGTGCAATTGTGCGAGGTCATATATGCCTATCTTCCATGACCTGACATCGACTATCGCCAATGGAAAAAGATAGCAGCCGGGAAGAAAGTAAAATTCCTTGTTGAGCTGATTGCGTTGCCAGATCGCATGGACGCCATAGATAAGGCCTGTCAACAACAGCGCATACAAGAAAATTGCTCTTTGGTCTTCCCACAATATGCTGAGCGAATCCACTACATCAGAAAATGCCACCAGCCATAATAAAATACTGCAAAAGAGGATGAGTAGCGCATTCAGCCCAAACCAGATCCTGTTTGATGTCGTGTCGGCATGCACCAGGTAATCAGGATTGGAAACAGACTTTAATAATTGTTTTTTGACACTGCGGGGCAGTGTATCAAAATCGAATTGATAAAAGACGCGCACGAATTCAGTCCTTAAATTTAAAATAGTGTGGTCAGTTGATGGTAGTCAGCGCCATAAAAAGCTTGCAATTATTCAACATTATCAGTATCACCAATTGTCTTGCTTTGGTCAACCTATGTGTCTGGAAATGATGTTTTGGGTGTGTCTGCTCACCAGAACACCGTTTTTTTGATCTGATGCAGTTTGAAATGCATCCATCCGACAATTACCGGCATTAATCGACCGTCACCCGCCACTAATCGCAAACCAGAGGTAAAGGCAAATCCACATGCGTATATTTCAAGTCTTGAATTATTCTTATGGAGAAGATGTGATGAAACACTGGAAAGCAGTAATCGCAGCCTGCCTGATTGGCTTTGCCATGAATGCCTCGTTTGCTGATGGCATCAAGCTTGGTGCACCTGATGGGTGGCAGCTATGGGGACCCTTGGGGGATAAATATGAGATGGGGATAGACCCGGCGGAAAGCACGCCTGATCACCCCGCGCTGATCATCGCTAGCAAAGACACAGCAACGAATGAAACCGTCACCCTGATGCAGCAAGTGAATGCCGCAGAATGGGAAGGTGGCATGATTGAATTCAGTATGATGGCTAAAGCGGTCGGTGCGGAAAAGAACAGGATATGGTTACGCCATATGAAAGGCAGGAACCCCGTCACGGGAGAAAAACGCAACGTGCCGGAACTGATGGTGAACTCACGCAGCATACCAGACAGCAAGGGGTGGGAGCGGATTACCATCATCAGCTATTTACCCAAAGACGCAGGTGACGAAGACCGGCACTTTGACATTGGTATCTCACTTGCTTCCAAAGGCAAGATATGGGTCAGGGATATTAAATTGGAACGCAAACCTTTTGTACCGATTACCAATCCCGTTGAGCTACCAGCTTTTCGCATAGGCTTACCCACCTATCCTGCCCGCAATCTTAACTTTACTGGTTAATTTTTCGGTCTTGCACATCTGCATCTCAATACATAAATCAAGCAAATATTGGAGTCAACATTGAAACACTGGAAAATTGTAGTCACTGCGCCTCTGGTCGCATTTGCCGTCAACTTTTCTTTTGCCGGACCGGTCAAAAATGGTATCCCCAAAGGCTGGGTCGGTGGCGGAGCGATCGCCACCCATTATGAAAGTGGACTGGACGAGTCACAAGGTACAACTGAGCAACCGGCCTTTTTCATTGCTGCAAAACAGGATACAGTTACGGATGATTTCGCAGCCATCACGCAAGTCATTGACGCCAGTGCCTATCGTGGGAAAATCATGTTCTTTACCGCATCGGCCCTGCATATAGGCGAACTTGGCGGTTATGAATTCTGGATCAGGACCACTAATGAAAAGGGATACACCTCTATTGCCTCTTCCTGGGCCCGCAAGAGTGACACCTGGGAAACAGTCAGGGTCAGATTGATGGTGCCGGCGAATGCACAAAAATTGGAGCTGGGCGTGGGTATCAGAGATAAAGGTAAATTACTGGTAAAAGGCATGACTTTCAATGAAGTGCAGCCCAGCAATTCTGTGCCGGAGAGTAAGCCCATAGCCAATAAAATCACCATGGGGTCAGTCACAGGGGCGTTACAGAATCTGAATTTTTCTGAGTAGTTTTCGAACTGATTTCCTGACAAATTTAAAGAATAGCTACAATAGATGCACACAGAAATTGCGATACCCCATCAAGATCAACAGGGTGATAACACAGTAGTTACCTGGCCATTCTTGTCCATGGCGGCAGTGCTGGGACTGTTTGCTTATGCAGGCTTGAGCGCGGCGCGCTCTGCCTGGCTGGCGGATAGTCTGGCGCTCTTGCTGGCGTACACCGCAGCGCAGGCGGGTTTGTGCCTGTCGCAAAAAATGCTATGGCTCAAGCATGCTGGTCTGCGTTGGCTTGTGCTGGCGGTTTTTGTGTTGCTGGCCTTGTATGTGGGGGTAAAGGTTGAAGCCATGTTCTGGCCACCCTTGACAACGGGTCATGCAAACTGGTTGCTGCCAGCCGTCATTCTGGTATTTATCTTCGCCACCGTATTCCCTGCCGCCATAGACCTGGAAATCAAGCGTCGTACCCAGGCCAGCCTGGCCGCAGAAGCCAGCAAACACAGGGTAGAAAGACAAATGCTGGAAGCCAGGCTGGCTGCTTTGCAGGGGCAGATAGAACCGCATTTTTTGTTTAATACCCTGGCCAATACCCGTGCCCTGATACATCAGGATGCCGTACTTGCCGAGCAAATGCTGAACCACCTGATTGCCTATCTGCGTGCTGCCATGCCCGACATACGCCAGAGTACCACCACGCTTGGGCAAGAGCTGGACAGAGCTGCTGCATATCTGCAAATCTTCCAGATACGGCTGGGGCCGCGCTTTCAGTTTTCTGTGCAGGCCGCGGACGATGTCAGGGCTTGCCTGATTCCACCGCTGGCTGTCATGAGTCTGGTAGAGAATGCGATCAAGCATGGCATAGAACCGCAGCCTGGCGATGTGCGCATCGACATCAGCGCCAGCAGCGATGCCGGGCAATTGCAGATCATGGTCAGCGACAATGGTTGCGGCTTTCAGAATGAACTGGGCAGTGGCGTGGGTTTGCTGAATGTACAGGAAAGATTGCTGGCCCTGTTTGGTGAGCAGGCAGAATTGCAATTGCAGCCGCAAGAATCCGGTGGCATATGCGCGACCATCTGCTTGCCAGCCAGGCCAGGCGAGTTGTCATGAGTATCAACAATCCCAGGGTACTGATCGCCGAAGACGAAGCAATTTTACGACAAGAACTGCAAAGCACATTGATGCAACTGTGGCCAGAACTTGACATCATCGCTACCGTTGATGACGGCATCAAGGCCCTGCATGCGATAGCAGAACTGCGTCCCGAGCTTGCCTTTCTGGATGTGCGCATGCCCGGCTTAAGCGGCATCGATGTCGCCCGTCTGGCGCAGCACCCTTGCCACATCGTATTTTTAACTGCCCACAATGATTATGCAGTCGATGCCTTTGATCAGGGGGCCGTTGACTACCTGCTCAAACCGCTCGATGCCGGGCGTCTGGCCTTGGCCGTGCAAAGACTTAAACAACGCCTGTCACAACAGCCTGCCGACCTGTCCGCCCTGCAAGTCAAAAAACCGCAAGAGTCGCTGCGCTGGATACAGGCATCCGTCGGCAACCAGATACGCTTCATCAATGTCAGCGACGTGCTGTGTTTCAGGGCAGATTCCAAATACACCAAGGTCATCACAGCTAAACTCGAAGCCTATATCCGTACCACCATCAAGGATCTGGCAGCGCAACTGGATGCCGATAAATTCTGGCAGATATCACGCAGCAATATTGTCAGTGTGGCGGCGATTGACGCCGTTCAAAGAAATGATGGAGGGCTGGCCTTGCGATTGCAGAAAGGGGATGAATGGCTGGCGGTGTCGCAGGCGTATCAACACCAGTTTCGCCAAATGTAGTTGCTAAGTGCTGATTAAGCTAAGCGCGGCTCAATTTTGAGCCTGCGATGCTCTTCGTACTTGAGTACGAAGCGCTTCTCAACTCAAACTGACATCGCTCGCTACGCTTACTCAGAGACTCCTTGACGGCACGCTGGGATTGATGAACGAACGCTCAAACAAATCTGGCACCTGCTGACATTCTGGTGAATGGTATGTTTACGCGATATACTATGTCACCAATACTACTGAACAATTCAATCATGAAAACCAAAAACTTGTCGCTGATGTGCAGTTTGTCTGGTCTATTCACGTTATTGTGTATCCTTGTTTCAAAGAACAGTGATTTTTCTGTCTTGGGCCTTACGTCAGAGTTTGTATCCGGATTCTTTCTGGGCTTGTCTGTCGTTGCAAGTATTGCGACCATCGTGATTGGCGTCAATGTGGGTGTGGCGGCCAAACGGGTCGATTCCAGACAAGGCTAATTGTCTGAATGCCGGTAATGGCAAGCGGCATCCCGGCAATGTCGTTTGGGCAGACATGTTTTCCTGATCATTCTTCACCACTAAGCTCTTAGGCTTCCCAGTGCTGACGCCCGGTGGAATCCCGCGTGTGTTTGCCTTCGTCTATTTTCCCGGTTCCAGTTCTCACAGGCCTTTCTCATAGAAATCTGCTTGACGCGATATTGTTGATAATGCAGCCTGGTTCATATGTGATAAAAGATGCACGCAACTTTCCCTGACTAACTTCATGAGATTCAGCTTTTTATGATCAACACCAAAATATTTGTTTTCTTGCTGGCTATAGCCGGGCTGGTTCATGCCGGAGAAAAAAGTGAAAACATTGTTGTCGGTACCATAGAAACCATACACTCAAATGCCTTGAACGAGGATAAAAAGATTTGGGTATACGTTCCGAAGCCCGATGCCGGTCGGGGGCCGGAGAAGCCAGTTTATCCGGTTGTCTATTTGCTGGACGGCAGTGATCATTTTCTTTCAATGATGGGTTTGATGGAAAAGAAATGCCGGGGTATTGGCCATTCTTGTCCCGAAATGATTTTGGTTGCTGTTACCCATAATAACCGTCAGCGTGAACTGACACCTACGAAGGCGGGTTCATATGCCCAGCCAGAAAAGACCAATGAAAACTCTGGTGGCGGCGAAGCTTTTTCTACTTATCTGGAAAAAGAACTGATCCCCTACATCAATGCAAAATATCCGGCTGCTCCCTATCGGGTATTGGTTGGCCATTCTTTGGGCGGCTTGACTGTGATGCATAATCTGATCAATCACAGTGCATTGTTCGATGCCTATCTGGCGATAGATCCCAGTATGTGGTGGGATAATGCGCTGCTGGTCAAACAAATGGATGTAGCGCTAAAGGACGGCCGCTTTGCCAGCAAGTCGTTATATTTGGCGGTTGCCAATACGCTCGCTAAAGGCGTGTCAATTGATGATGCCAGATCTGGCAGCGATCAAAAAAACTTGCATATCCGTTCCATACTCAAACTGGTCGATACACTGGATGCCCATCCACAAAGCGGCTTGCGCTGGAAGTGGAAATACTACCCGGAAGAAGGTCATGGCTCTATTCCGATTTTAGCCGAGTATGACGGCTTGAACTTCTTGTTTGATTTTTACAAGCTGGCCGATTTTGTGCGTTTGTATGATGCGAAGATAGATGGTGCAGGTGAAATGAAGCAGCATTTTGAAAAAATCAGCGCATATGGGCTATCAGCTCTTACCCGATCTGGAAACGATGGATGGGCTGGGGCAGCATTTTTTACGTGAGAAAAAATTGAAGAATGCCCATGATTTTTTTAGCGTGAATATGGAAAACTATCCGCGCAATGCTTTGTCCCATGAAGGTATGGGTGACTACTACAGGGCGGTAGGTGATCAGGCCAGGGCGAAGGAGGCATATCAGCAAGCCGTGAATCTGGATGCTAATTCCAAAGCCAGGGGGAAGCTGGATAAATTGAACGGCATCGTGCCTCGTTGATGGCTATTGGCGGAAATTAATTATCTATTCATTGTGCCATGAAAGCCGCGGGATTCCTGCCGTCGCAGGAATGACGATGTGGAAGGTATCGGGATTAGCGGTCTTTTCCGTATGCTCAAGTTTGGTGGCGTTGATTGGTTAGCAGTGCGGTGAGCCAGAGCGCGATTTAGCGATCAGACAGCATTGCACAAGGCCCACCGTATTGTCGTAGCACGTCAATCAATGTTTCTCGATCTTGCTCTGATTAATCTCATCCAGCCCATCCGCATCCAGATGGGCGACATCGCCCCATTGCACCAGCTTGATGTCTTTGCCCGTCACTTCAAAACGATTGATGCTGGCATTATAGATAGTGACTTCGCGTGGTGCGTTCAGTGGCAAATCCTTGGCAGCGCGGTAAGCACATTCAAGTACGCCGCCGTGGGCGACGATGGCGATTTTCTTGCCTTCAAATTGTTTGGCATAGTGCAGCACATGTTCCATCACCCGTTTGTGGAACTGGCGTATGGTTTCACCTTCGTTTTCACCGGGCGGGAATTGGGCATCCGGTTCATGCGCTTGCCAGGCGTTATATTCCTTGCGATACAGGCTGGGTAATTCGCTATACAGCTTGCCTTCAAAGCCGCCAAAGCAGCGTTCACGCAAGCCTTTGTCGATGCGGGTACTGACGCCTTGCAGGCGGGCGATCTCGCCGGCAGTCTGCACGGCGCGTTGCAAGTCACTGGAAACTATGGCATGCAGCTTTTCATTTTGCAAAGCCCAGGCCAGCGCTTTGGCCTGGCGTGTGCCTTCGGCATTCAAGGGGATGTCGAGATGACCTTGCAAGCGGCGTTCTGCATTCCAGGCGGTTTCGCCGTGGCGTATCAATAAAATTTCTGTGGGTTTCATATTCTTGTGTTGCTTATTTTGTTTTTAGCCAGAAGGTCACGGGGCCATCATTGGTCAGTGATACTTTCATGTCTGCACCAAAGCTGCCGGTTTCTACCTGTGCATGTTTGTTGCGTGCCTGGGTGACAAAATAGTCGAACAATTGCTTGCCCAGTTCTGGTGGTGCGGCAGGCGTGAAAGAGGGGCGGGTGCCGGAATTGGTATCAGCTGCGAGTGTGAATTGCGGCACCAGCAGCAAGCCGCCTTGCACGTCGGTGACGCTGCGGTTCATCTTGCCGGCATCGTCGGAGAAAACGCGGTAAGCCAGTAATTTTGTCAGCAGGGCGTCCGCCTGTTTTTCGGTATCGTCACGCTCGGCGCAGACCAGGACCATCAGGCCATTGTTGATGGCACCGATGGTGTTGCCATCGACGACGACTTTGGCTTCGGTGACTCTTTGTAGTAGGGCGATCATGGGGAAATGTATTCGGTGTTTTGATTCCCTCCCTTTCAAGGGGAGGGTTAGGGTGGGGATGGGGTTCGGTTGAATGGCCGAGATGTTAATTGAATCGGTGATTTGCTGAGGAAACCCATCCCCATCCCAACCTTCCCCTTGAAGGGGAAGGAGTTTCCCGCGTTACTCAGGAAGTGGGGCATGCATCAAGCCATCAAGAGCCGTCAAAGTCACCTTTGCAAACTTGCGACGACCAACCTGCACCACAAATGTACCGGCTTCAACTTTCAAACCCTTGTCACTGATAACGACTGAATCAATGCGCACGCCACCCTGTTCCACCATACGCATGCCTTCGCCGGTTGATGCGCACAGATTGGTCTGTTTCAACAACTGGCCTATGCTCATAGGTGCGCCGCTTAAACTGATTTCTTCTACATCATCCGGTATCCCGCCCTTGGAGCGATTCACGAAATCCGCCAAGGCATCTTCTGCGGCCTGCTTGTCATGGAAGCGGGTGACGATTTCCTGCGCGATGGCAACCTTGATATCGCGCGGGTTCTGGCCTTCGGCCACGGCTTTTTTGTAGGCCGCGATCTGTTCCAGCGAGCAGAAAGACAGCAACTCGTAGTAACGCCACATCATGGTGTCCGAGATGCTCATGATCTTGGCAAACATGGTGTTGGCGGGTTCCGTGATGGCGATGTAGTTGTTCTTGGACTTGGACATTTTTTCCACGCCGTCCAGACCTTCCAGCAAAGGCATGGTCAGGATACATTGTGGTTCCTGGCCATAATCCTTTTGCAATTCACGACCGACCAGCAGGTTGAACTTTTGATCGGTACCACCCAGTTCCAGGTCAGATTTCAGGGCGACAGAATCATAACCCTGCATCAGCGGGTACAAGAATTCATGCACCGAAATGGGGGTGCCAGCCTTGAAGCGCTTGGTGAAATCATCACGCTCCATCATGCGGGCCACGGTGTACTTGGATGACAGTTGTATCATGCCGCGCGCACCCAGCGGGTCCGACCATTCCGAGTTGTAACGGATATCGGTCTTGCTGGCATCCAGTACCAAAGCGGCCTGCTTGAAGTAAGTCTGGGCGTTGTCTTCGATCTGCTCACGCGTCAGTGGTGGGCGAGTGGCATTGCGGCCAGACGGGTCACCGATCATGGACGTGAAATCACCAATCAAAAAGATGACGGTATGGCCCAGATCTTGCAACTGACGCATCTTGTTGAGTACCACCGTGTGCCCCAGGTGCAAATCTGGTGCAGTCGGGTCCAGGCCCAGCTTGATGCGCAGGGGTTTGCCGCTTTGCTCGCTGCGTGCCAGTTTTTGCGCGAATTCAGACTCGATTAAAAGTTCATCAACACCGCGTTTGGTCACTGCCAGCGCATGCTGCACCGCGTCAGAAAGAGGCAGGATTTTGCTGGTCTGTTCAGCGTGATCAGTAGAGCTTGAATTTTGTACAGAAGTCATAGTAAAGTTGCATGAAATTTTTTGTAACACCGCTGGTCGAATTCACAAACTGAATCCATAATCAGCGTTTTGCCAAATTCTGGGTGTTGGTTAAATTGCCGGGATTAATCAGAGTCATCAGAAGCCATCGCATACTTGCAATTTTACTTGCTAAGTGATCTTCAGGCGGTTGTTGTGAGTACTTTATAATCCCATCCTTGGCCTTGCAGTCTTGCTATGTTGTGCATCTTGTGTGCACCTTCAAGTCACTACAACAAGCCCGAATTTTCGATAAAAACAGTCAATTTTAACTTATTGCATGCGTCCATCAGATAAATTACTTCGTTTAGCTTCTGGTAGCAGACTGTTGTTCGGCACCACGCGCGCTTCGCGCATCGTCTCTGTTTCCGCTCTATTCTTTGCTGTCTGCGCATTTGGCGCAGTGGGCGTAGCGCCGCTGGCACCTGATGCCTCGGACTTGCCAGTCAAGAGAATCACCGAAGAACTGTCCCTGCCAAAACTGGAAGACCAGGTTGCTGCGCTCGAAGCGAGTGAGCAACAATTCATCAGGGAAGCGACCTTCAAGAGCAGTGAACCATTGAGTACATTCTTGCAACGCATCGGTGTTGACGATGACGAAGCAAGCCAGTTTATCAAGTCAGACAGTATTGCCCGCAGCATGTTGCAGTTCCGGGCGGACAAGACCGTTGCAGTCAAAACGGATGATGAAGGTGAACTGTTGTGGTTGCAGACAACCGTCTCAGATGGCCCCGACAAGCCCGTCAGAAATATCGTCATCAAGCGTGATGCCAATGGTAAATTGGCATCCTCCGACATCACTGCCAGTCTGGAAAGACGGGTGGAAATGGCGACAGCCTATATCCGCACCGCGTTTTACCCGGCAGCCGATGATGCCTTGATTCCTTATAACGTCACCGAACAGGTCAAGACCATGTTCGAAACCAGTGTTGATTATCAGCGCCTGCAAAAGGGTGACTACTTCAACATCGTCTATGAAAGTTTTTGGCAAAACGGTGAACGTGTACGCACTGGCCGTGTGCTGGCCGGCGAATTCAGCAATTCTGGCAAACTGTACCAGGCCGCCTGGTTTGAAGAAACGGGTGGCAAGGGCGGTTATTACACCTTTGACGGCAAATCATTGAAAAAAGCCTTCCTGAAATCACCGATAGAATTTACCCGCGTTTCTTCTGGCTTTTCCATGCGCGTACATCCTATCTCTGGTCAATGGAAAGCCCATAAAGGCGTCGATTTTGCGGCCGCCACTGGCACCCCGATACGTGCTTCTGCTGATGGCGTAGTTGATTCAGCGGCTCCCAGCAATGGTTATGGCAACCTGGTCGTGCTCAAGCACTGGAATAACTACAGCACGGCCTATGCCCATATGAGCCGCTTTGCTGCGGGCATCCACAAGGGCAGCAAGGTTAGCCAGGGTGAGGTCATTGGTTATGTCGGTACGACAGGCTGGTCTACCGGCCCGCATTTGCATTATGAATTCCGCGTCAACAATGAGGCACGCGACCCCATGTCCATCAACATGACGGAAGCCGCACCATTGGCCGCGAATGAAATGAACCGTTTCAAAGGTTTTGCCGGTGATATGAACCACAGGTTCAATCTCTTGCATCCTGAACGCATGACGGAAGTCATGAAACTGGCATCGCGTTAAGCTTGCAATAAGCTTAGCCAACATTTGTCCGTTTCATCCATGCCCGCTTGTTTTGTCACATTCTTGTTGGCAGTATGAGCGGGCATGTTGCGTATACCGTGCGCAAAGCCAGGGTCGCAGATTGCTGGCCGATGCAGGTTAGCATCTTCCAGATGAGTGAAGAGAAAATCGAAAACAGAATTTTTTCCAAAATGCTGTAATCTTCAGGAAACCTCCGTTCCATCTTCAAAGCGAGCACAAGCATGCCAGTCCATCCAGAAAACAGTGCACCCGTCTACCTGGGTCTGATGTCCGGTACCAGTCTGGATGGCGTTGATGGTGTGCTGGTCCGCTTTCCAGAAAGCGCAGATACCAACGATACCGCTGCTGCTATGCAGATTATCGCCAGTGCCTACGTACCTTTTGATGACGCCTTGCGGCAGCAGGCCATGGCCTTGCAACAGCCAGGCGGGAATGAAATTCATCACGAAGCCTTGCTGGCGAATGCACTGGCGCGTTGCTATGCAGCCTGCGTCCATGCCTTGCAGGCCAAATCACCCGCCAGCCCTATTTGCGCCATCGGCGTGCATGGACAAACCATACGCCACCGACCAGAACTGGGCTATACCCGCCAGACCAATAACCCGGCATTGCTGGCCGAGTTGACGGGCGTGGATGTGATTGCCGATTTCCGCAGCCGCGATGTGGCTGCTGGCGGGCAGGGGGCACCGCTGGTGCCGGCTTTCCATCGCGCCGTCTTTGGCAAGCCTGGCAGTTGCCGCGTGGTGGCCAATATTGGTGGCATCAGCAATATCAGCATCCTGGCGAAAGATGGACATACCCTGGGTTTTGATACCGGCCCCGGCAATGTACTGATGGATGCCTGGATACAAAAGCATCACGGCAAAAGCTATGACCAGGATGGCGCCTGGGCTGCCCAGGGGCATGTCATCCCTGCTTTGTTGCAGCAATTGATGTCCGAAGCCTATCTTCAATTGCCCGCCCCTAAAAGCACGGGGCGCGATTTATTCCACATGGCATGGTTGCAAGACAAACTGCAGAATTTTGCGCAGGCACAGGCAGTTGATGTGCAAGCCAGCCTGTGCGAATTGACTGCCCAGACCTTGGCCAATGACATCGTGCGGCACGCGGCGCAGGCCAGTCATGTATATGTCTGCGGTGGCGGTGCCTTCAACCATCACCTGATGCAGCGCCTGCAAAGCTTGCTGGCGGCACAGCGCTGCCCTGCGCACGTGTGCAGCACGGCAGACCTGGGTGTGGCTCCGGAACAGGTGGAAGCACTGGCCTTCGCCTGGCTGGCCAGGCAGTTCAGCTTGCGTCTGCCGGGCAACCTGGCTGATGTCACCGGTGCTGCCGGTGCACGCATTTTGGGTGCGCTGTACCCGGCCTGATATTTCTCTAGCTTTTCCCTGTGGGCAAAACGGCAGTAAGATCGTAAACGCGTTCCAAGTGAAGCCTGGAACCTCTCATTTACATCCGCAAAATGTCGCTTATTGTCATGTTGTGACCACCCGACAATACTTTCCTGTTGAAAAAGCAAGACTTCATTTTAGTGAATTTCGTCTAAAACACGGCACACCTGTTCTGGTGGCAAGCCTCCTTAGAGTGCGTATAAATGATTTAACTCATTTTTATGCCTTTGTTATCGTCGGAATTTTCCAACAACCGGCTTTTTCCCTCTCTTTTTATGTTGCATGGCAACTTGCTAATCCGGGCTGCTGATCCTAGCCTGAGGCTGCCATAACAAATATGCATCAGCTCACAGAGGCTGAGCCATTGGCACCGCTGAGTTTCATTTCAACGATAACAAAGAAAGAGACAAAATGAAAAAAAGCATCATGAAGAAATTGGTAATGTGTGTAGTCGCCCTGATGATGCTACCGGCACCATCGTGGGCATCAGGTTATACGGAAACAAAATATCCTATCGTGCTGGTGCACGGCCTGTTTGGATTCGACAACATCGGTCCTGTCGATTATTGGTATGGGATTCCTTCCGCGTTGCGCAGCGACGGTGCCAGGGTGTATGTCACCCAGGTGGCTGCCGCCAACAGCACTGAAGTCAGGGGTGAGCAATTGCTGACCCAGGTCAAGCAGATACTGGCCGTTACTGGTGCCAGCAAGGTCAATCTGATCGGTCATAGCCATGGTGGGCCTACCACCCGCTACGTGGCCTCCATCAGGCCTGATCTGGTGGCGTCGGTGACGTCGGTGGGCGGTGTGAATCGTGGTTCCAAGGTAGCAGATGTATTGCTGGGTGTTGCACCGGCAGGTTCGTTGTCGAATACCGTACTGGTATCCATCACCAATGGCCTGGCGCAGATCATCAGTTTCTTGTCGGGCCAACCAACGCTGTCGCAGGACTCGCTGGCTGCCGCCAATTCACTGAGCACGGCCGGTTCACTGAAGTTCAATGCCAAGTATCCGGAAGGTATCCCCACCACGACCTGTGGTGAAGGTGCTTATACGGCCAGAGGTGTGGCGTATTTTTCCTGGAGTGGTGCCAAGCCTTATACCAATGTGCTGGACATCATCGATCCGGCACTGGCCCTGACTTCACTGGCCTTTGGATCTGAAAAGAATGATGGCCTGGTTGCCAGTTGCTCTACCCATCTGGGCAAGGTGATTCGTGATGATTATGCGATGAACCATCTGGATGAAGTCAACCAGACCATAGGATTGGTCAACATTTTTGAAACCAATCCGGTTACGATATACAGGCAGCATGCAAATCGTTTGAAAAATCAGGGCCTGTAGTCAACAGGGCTTTGGTACTTTGGCAAACCGGATAATGGTGTAATAGAAATGGTGCAATCATATTGCACCTTATCTGTACCGTATCTACACCGTATCTTTACCTTATCCGGCCCAGGCAGCAAAACAGCTAAATGATATGCACAGGGAGCGGTAGTCAATGAGAACAGGTAATCTTGCATTTGCAGGCGCGACGACATTGTGCGTCGCTGCTTTTTTTATTTTTACTGCTTTTAAAAACGAATCCAATCCAGAACCCATCAAACTGCGCAAGGCAGACCACAGCTTTGACTTTGTCCGCTCGATGGAAGGCACTACGGGTGATGGCAGAGTCAGCCAGGATGCTGCCGGAGATTTACAGGTCAATGCCGAACTGCGCCTGTTGTTTGATTATTACCTGGCCGCCATAGGTGAAAAAAAGCTGGATGAAATCCAGGCAGAAATTGAGCGAGTGCTGACCCAGAAACTCGGCAGCAAGGCCGCCCAGCAAGCCAGGGATTTGCTGGTACGTTATATTCAATACAAGCAGGCATTGCTGGCAGTGGAAAGCAATGCGCAAAATATCAGCCCGGGAAAAACCGGCATGAGTGTTGCAGCAAGGCAGCGCTGGACTGCCATGCAGCAAGTGCGCCAACGCTATTTCAGCGACCGCGAAAACCAGGCCATGTTTGGTTTTGATGATGCCTATGACCAGGATGCCCTGGCAAGAATGGACATCGCAGAAAATAACAGCCTGTCCCTTGAGCAGAAAAAGGCCCAACTGAAAGCACTGGACGATGCCTTGCCCACCGCCTTGAAAGAAGAAAAGAATGCGCCTTACCAGGTCGTGCGACTGGAAGAGCAGGCACAAAATCTGCGCGCCAGCGGTGCCAGCGATGAAGAAGTCTTCCGCATGCGCGCTGCCGCCACCTCGCCCGAAGCAGCCGCCAGGCTGGCACAGGTAGACAAGGAAGAAGCTGCCTGGAAATCACGCATACAACAATACCTGGACCAAAAAAATCGACTGAATACCGAAATGACTTTTCATAGCGAATCAGAAAAGCAGGGTGCCCTGCAGCAGGTGCGCAATCAGTTTTTTAGTGCGGATGAGCAGCGGCGTTTGCCAGCGTATGAATGATGCCGGGTTGATTTGAGACTGAGGTTTGAAAGTGTATGGCGGGAAACATGAACTACATGCACCTCAGTATGTTTCACCAAGGCAGGGAAGGGGGATTAAGCCAGGCTGAGTTCTTCAGCCTGTTCTTCTTCAGGCACGTTTTCCAATGCTTCCATCAAGGCGCGATCGACGACTTTGTCGAGTACCAGGATCTTGGCGCGTTTTTCGCGGAAAGTTTGTTCGAGTTCTTCGGCAGAGACCTGGAAGGTCTTGTCTTTGTCACCCGTGGTGAAGATATACAGGCTGCGCATGGGGCTGACCCAGGCCAGTTTGACTTTGTTGATGCCACCGGATTTTTTGGTGAATTCCAGCCAGACGCCACGTTCCAGTTCGGTAACGGTGTCCACATGTTCGTCAGCAGGTTGCGGTGGTTCTTGTTCGATCTTGCTTTCAGCTTCGGCACGTTTTGCCAAGCGGCGTTCGGCGGCTTGCTGGGCAACTTCAACGGCAATTTCAAGCTGACGTTCTGGCGACAGATCCAGCGGCGCACGCACAATGGACGCATGGCATTCTGCCAGCTCGGCAAAGAATTGTACGCGGTCGGCATCTTCCCACTTGATCAGGCTCAGCCATTTGTTCAGGCGGGCCAGGATGGCGGGCAGGCGGTTCAATAATTCCTGGCGTTGTTGCAGTGTGATCTTGGGCTTGACGCTCCAGATCAGGTCATCCATGGTTTTGATGGCGTCTTCAACTGCGTAAGGTTTTTCTTCCTTGACGCTATAGGCCAGGGTCAGGACCTTGGTCCAGCGGCTCTCCAGGAAGCTTTCTATAAAGGCCACCACTTCACCGGTACCCACCCGCAATGCCACTTCATGCGTGGCGGCCATATTGGCCTGTTTGACTTTTTCTTTTCTCAGCGCCGTGTTGATTGGTGCCTGCAAAGCCTGGGATGCTTCTTCTTCCTCTTTCTTGATGAAAGATTCGAGGTCGTTGACGACTTCATCAAAGAGCGCAATTTCCTGGTCAAACTCTTGCTGTACACGATGCACATTACGCTGCATGGTCTGGAACAGTGGATCTTCCTGACCCTTTTTCTGATCCCATGCCAGGCTGTAACGCGACAATAATTCAATCAGACGACGTGCCGGATGGTCTTCCTGGAAAAAGAATTCCTTGTCCAGCAGTGCTGCTTTCAATACCGGTATTTGTAATACAGAAATCAGTTCCTTGATCTGGGGTGGTATGGCCTGATTACGGAATACGCTATCAAAGACCTGTGACAACAAATCCAGAGTATTTTTTTCTATACCGGTATTCGCCAGTTCCGGCATTTGCTCGCGCATTTGCGACAGGCGCAATACATCTTGCGCACCGGCCATCAATTGCTGCAGCTTGACGTTCTTTTGCAAGTCCGCCAGTTTCTGGAACATCTGGGCGCGTGCTACCAACTGTTGTTCACCACCAGCGGCAAAACCTGAATAAGGTGTTACGTCCTGACCATTGCCAGACGAGCCATCGCCGCCACTACCAGCCATGCCGCCCTGACCACCCATACCACCAGATCCACCACCGTCCATGCCTGAACCGCCTGCACCACCATGGCCACCGCCACCTTGGGCAAACTGAGCACCGTCATTGGCAGCGTTTTGGTTGTTACCAGACAGGAAGCTACGCAGTTTTTGCGACACATCACCAGGTGCTGCCGGCATGGCTTCTTTGCGACGTTCTACACTACTACGGCTGCGGCGTATGCGGAAAGACTCATGCAGATCCGGCAAGATGCCCTTGGCGACCAATGCTTCGTTCAGCGTGTTTAATATGGGTTCAAGGTCGAACAGGATTTCGGCGCGAAGCAAAGGCAATACCAGTTCATGGGTATTGATCTCTGGATCGAATTCACACCAGGCTGCATAGATGGTGTGCAAGAACATTTCGGGACGGAAAGGGTTTTGCGCAATACTTAGCGCTTCATGATCCATCAAATGCGCAAAGCGCATGTTCAGAGCAGCATACTGCTCGGCATTGTTCAGTTCCAGTGTGCGGCCAGAGCGGCTCAGGGCCAGCTTCTTGTCCATTTCTTCATACGTCACCAGGCTCAGGGCGATGTCAACAGGTGAGGCAACCGCACGCACACCCTGCAACAGGGCATCAATCTCTTTGCGGAAGCCTTTTTCAAACCCGGTAGAAGTCAGGAAATAAAAGGCGTAGGAATTTTTCTTTAGTAACTGGCCAGCGTTGAAGCTCAGGTTGGCTTCACGGGGGTCCATGCTGTGTTCAGACAGGGCCAGAAAGGCGTTCGACAAGCGGGCCGTAAAGGCATCCAGTTGTGATACCACCAAATGCGTTGCCAGTGGAATTAAACCGCGCAATACCTCATCCCGGGACTGCAGGGCAGGTCCGGTAGACGTAGGTTTATTGACGGGATTCGACATGGCAGCGATAAAATCAAGGTTATTTTACTAATGCTTGAGATGCAAAACAGTAAAAGCCAGGAAAATTCTGCAATCAGCAGGGCTCCTGGCAAAGTCTGTTGGCCCAGGAAATCAATATGGCAGGCTTGCAGGCTTCAAATGGTTGCACAAAAACTAGGCAGTGCGGGAGAAACATTTTATTACCACCTGATAAAGATTTCAGGCTCATAATTCAGACAGGCATTTTAGAAATGTGCTTCCACTATATACCGATAATTTCCACATGGAAATGTTTGAAACGCAATTTCTGCGATATTTTTAAGTATATCTTGTAGCGCGCTGCTAAAAAAGAATCCTGTTTGAACATAGCCCCTAAAATTGGTTATCAGAAACACACTAAATACATACTTTTCCCAAGTTTGATCTAAAATAGCAGGCTTAGCCGGGTTTACCCTATTTCAAACGCCGTTTTTTACTTTTGGTTTCACTTTATTTCTTTAACGGCGCATGCAAAACATTTCTTTATGACAAAAAAACAAGCAACTACAAATCATTTGGAAACATCCATACCGGCGGGCATGACATTCGAAGCCGCGATGACCGAATTGACGGCACTGGTTGCCAGCATGGAGGCCGGTGAATTGCCGCTTGAAGCTTCTGTAGGCGCTTACCAACGTGGCTCTGAATTGATTAAATACTGTGCAGCCCAGCTTGACAAGGTAGAACAGCAAGTCAAGGTGCTGGAAGCTGGAATGCTCAAACCTTTGAGCATTGATGGCACAGAGGATGCGGCATGAGTGAGGATTTTCGTCACTGGATGCGACAAACCCAAGCCGAATGCGAAACCAGCCTGGCGCGCTTTCTGCCAGACGAAAAAACTATTCCGCAACAATTGCACGCCGCCATGCGCTACGCCACACTGGATGGCGGCAAACGGGTGCGCCCCTTGCTGGTCCATGCCGCCGGGCAGTTGTTTGACGCGCCAGCCGATCTGTTGCGCCGCGCTGCTGCTGCGGTAGAAATGATCCATGCCTATTCGCTGGTACATGACGACATGCCCTGCATGGATGACGATGCCCTGCGCCGTGGCAAGCCCACCGTGCATATCAAATATGACGAAGCAACTGCCTTGCTGGTCGGTGACGCCTTGCAAGCCCAGGCGTTTCTGGTGTTGTCCGAAGGTGTCGATGGCGATGCCACCAACCGGCTGGCCATGATGCGCCTGCTGGCGACGGCTGCCGGCTCGGTCGGCATGTGTGGCGGCCAGGCGATTGATCTGGCCAGTGTCGGCATCGCCCTGGATCGCGAACAATTGGAGCAGATGCACAGGTTGAAAACCGGTGCCTTGCTGCGTGCCGCAGTACTGCTGGGTGCCATGAGCGGTAAAGCCCTGTCACCGCAAGAAAGCAAGGCGCTGGATCAGTATGCTGCCGCCATCGGCCTGGCGTTTCAGGTGGTGGATGACGTACTGGATGCGACTGCCGATTCTGCCACCCTGGGCAAGACCGCAGGCAAGGACGCCGCAGACAACAAACCGACCTTTGTCAGTCTTATGGGGCTGGATGCTTCGCGCGCATTGGCAACGCAATTGTGCCATGATGCGCATGCGGCGCTGGCGGATTTTGGTGAAAATGCCCGGCTCCTGCATGAACTGGCTGACCTGATCGTGCAGCGCCAGGCTTGAAGATAAGCCGTGATACCGTGGGGTGCGCCGTGCGCGTCACAAGCGCGCAGAGCAATCGACCGGTGCGCATGGCGCACCCTACGGGTCTGACAAGAGTTTTAATGTGGCCCGGTGAAGATTGGGATCATCTTGAATCGTGCGTAATTTGCAGTATTGTAGGGTGCGCCATGCGCACCAGATCAACAGTTAGCAGATCGAATAGTGCAAGAGGCGGTTTTGCGTAAGTCCTAAAATAGAAGAATGCGATAACATCCCTGACCATTCTGTGAATTCACAAATGATCAGACTTGTTTAGCCAAGTAACGAAAAGAACAATGACGACTTTATTGAACACCATTAATTCCCCTGCCGATCTGCGTGGCCTGTCGCGCCAGCAACTCAAGCCGCTGGCTGATGAATTGCGCCAGTATGTGCTCGATTCCGTTTCCAGGACGGGCGGCCATTTGTCGTCCAACCTTGGCACGGTGGAATTAACCATCGCCCTGCACTATGTTTTCAATACACCTGAAGACCGGCTGGTGTGGGATGTCGGCCATCAAACCTATCCGCACAAGATACTTACCGGCCGCCGCGACCAGATGCATAGCCTGCGCCAGTTGAATGGCATATCCGGCTTTCCGCGTCGCGTCGAAAGCGAATACGACACCTTTGGTACTGCCCATTCATCTACCTCCATTTCTGCTGCACTGGGTATGGCCGTGGCTGCCCGTACCAAGGGCGAAGACCGCCATGCAGTAGCCATCATCGGTGATGGTTCCATGACCGCCGGCATGGCCTTTGAAGCCATGAACAATGCTGGCGTGAATGAAGACATCAACCTGCTGGTGGTGTTGAATGACAATGACATGTCCATCTCGCCACCCGTGGGCGCACTGAACCGTTACCTGGCGCGCCTGATGTCTGGCAAGTTTTATGCGGCTGCCCGCAATGTCGGCAAATCCGTTTTGCCATCGCCCGTGCTGGAATTGGCCAAGCGTTTTGAAGAACATGCCAAGGGCATGATCGTGCCCGCCACCATGTTTGAAGAATTTGGTTTCAATTACATCGGCCCTATCGATGGCCATGATCTCGATTCTTTGATACCGACACTGCAAAATATCAAGAATCTCAAAGGTCCGCAGTTTTTGCATGTGGTCACAAAAAAAGGCCAGGGTTATAAACTGGCAGAAGCTGACCCGGTCTTGTATCACGGCCCTGGCAAGTTCAATCCGGCAGAAGGCATCAAGCCCACTGGTGCGCCAGCCAAGCAAAGCTATACCCAGGTGTTTGGGCAATGGCTGTGCGACATGGCTGCGGTGGACGACAAGCTGGTCGGCATTACCCCCGCCATGCGCGAAGGTTCTGGCATGGTGGAATTTGAAAAGCAATTCCCCAAACGCTATTACGATGTCGGCATCGCCGAACAGCATTCCGTCACTTTTGCCGGTGGCCTGGCTTGTGAAGGCCTGAAGCCCGTCGTCGCCATTTATTCCACCTTCTTGCAGCGCGCCTACGATCAACTGATCCATGACGTTGCCCTGCAAAACCTTGACGTCACTTTTGCGCTGGACCGTGCTGGCCTGGTCGGTGCCGACGGTGCCACCCATGCCGGTAATTATGACCTGGCGTATCTGCGCTGCATCCCCAATATGATCGTCATGGCTGCGTCAGATGAAAACGAATGCCGCCAGATGTTAAGCACCGCCTACCAATACCCCGGACCTGCCGCAGTACGTTATCCGCGCGGTGCGGGTATAGGTGTGCCGACCGACAAAGACTTGAACACCATCCCACTGGGCAAAGGTGAAATCAAACGCCAGGGCACGCGCATCGCCATCCTGGCCTTTGGCTCACTGGTACACCCGGCGTTAAAAGCGGCAGAACAACTCGACGCCACCCTGGCCAATATGCGCTTCATCAAACCACTGGATGTCGAGCTGGTCAAAGCCCTGGCCACCAGCCATGACATATTGGTGACGGTAGAAGAAGGCTGCACCATGGGCGGCGCAGGCTCTGCCGTGGCAGAAGCCCTGGCCGAAGCAGGCATCACCAAACCCTTGCAGATATTGGGCCTGCCCGACAAGTTTGTCGATCATGGCGACCCGGGTTTGCTACTGGCACAATGCGGGCTGGATGCAGCGGGTATAGAGAAATCAATCCGCGCCAGATTCGCCTGACCACAAAACCAAAATCCTGGCACTGAAGCACAGAAGACTGCTGACCAGCGGTCTTCTTTCACTTCCACCCTTCAATTCCTCACTGCACAAGATACTGTTTGTCTTTTGCCCGTATAGTTGTCTCAATTTCGGTTTTCAATACTGGTTTGGCGTCTTCACCTTCTGGTCCATTATAAGTCGTGATCTTGTGGCGGGCCACCACCTGCAGGTCATGCCAGCCATTTGTTGTGCCAGGTAAGATGACGATATCGCGCTCGACATTATCGGTCACGAAAATTTGACCGCTGTAGGAACATGGTGGCCCATCCACCAGGCTCCAGCTTGACATGTCCATATTTTTTAGTACCGGGCGCAGTTTCTTGCCGTCTTCTATCATCAAGGTTAGGAAGTCGTTACTTCCGCCCTCGGCACATTTTGGGCTATGACCGGTACTCATGCGCACGCCAAGCGCGCGCAGGCCAGGCGCCAGATTATAGCGGGCGGTATCCAGACGAAGGCTGCCACCAAAGATGCGGGTGCTAGCATCCAGTTCAACCTCCTCACGATACACTTGCAGTAGCTGTTGTTTGTCGGTATTTATCACTGCCATGACAAATCCCTTGACGTCTTCACGCACCTCCCCTTTCTTGTCGCGCAAATCGTGGAACAGGGCGACGACGGTACGGTCTTCATACAAGGGATGCGGCTTGCAGACCAGATCGATGAGATCACCATTTTCAGCATTTACCCTGAAGGCGAAATTGATGTGCAATTTGTCTTCCAGCGTATCGCCAATCAGGGCAGCATTGCAGGTCTGGCGCTCAAGTCTCGCCTCTGCTAGATGTGTCACATCATCGACTGCCACTTTTTTGACTGATGGCTGCACAATTGTCTTTATAGCTGCGGCCTTTGGAGAACGGACAAAGTAAGTCAGGCTGTCACCACTGACCTCACCCATGTCAGCCGATGTAGCGCTGCAATCCATGCTACGCTTTCTATCGCTGGCATCACCAGCACAGGTATTGAATGCTTTAGCCCACCACAGTTCAAGATTGCCATCGCCATCCAAATCAGATACTTGCGCAAGCTTGTTCTTGCCCTGTTCACCACGAAAACGCGCAGGCACGGTGAAAGCTTTCATGCCGCTTGTCCCTACAATAAAGAATAAGTGCGTCGCTTCTTTATCGTTCAGGCTTAATTCCAGCATTCTGTTTGCATGCCTGGGGTGACGCCAGACCACCGCGTCCAGCACTTTTACCTGACGTTTTTCGAGATCAGCGGCCAGGACTTGCATGTCACTCAGTGCGGCTCCACTCATACCATCCAGCAATTTAGCTAACCAGCCGGATTGCACTTGAACTCCCTCTTTGACGGCACCATCGGCATCTGCAAGCGGTTGTATGCTGCTCGTCTTGCTGAACTGCTGCGTCTTGTCCAGCACCAGTTTGTTATGCGCAAGTTTCAGCGAGACGGTTTGCGGCTCGGATATCCATTTCTCACATAATTCACGCAACCACACTGCGGGTGCCTGCTTGCTAAAACAGGCGGTTCCGTTTGATGTGAGTTTCTCCAGCATCAAATCACGCATGGCACCGGATTCAGTATGGTTCAGATAATCAATAAAGCGTTCACGCAGTTCAAGCGCCGATTCTGATTTGTCTGCCTGTGCAACGGGCACTTTGTCCTGCTTCAACCATTCCCAGTTTGGGGCCACGCACGGCGAAGCTGGCTTATCCGCCAGATGCAGTAATGCATATTCGCTGCTCATGCCTGCACCTGCATGTGTCAGCCACTGACTGATCAGGCTGCAATCGTCGGTGGAGGGCTTGCCCATGCGCTGCAACTCTGCCAGTACCGCATCCTTGAGTTGTGGTGACTGGTCGATATGCTCTGCCACCACGGTCCAGGGATTAACGGCTTCGTTGCGATAATCAATCTCATACAACTGGTTATTGTGTGCCATGGCCGGGATGGCAACAATGCGCAGCGCCGTCATTTGCTGCAGCGTCATTGCCAGGGCGCTTGCTGGCCAGGCGGACGGCACAGCCAGGACAGACTGGAGTTTGGCTCGCAGATAAGCCGCACGTCGCAACACTTCATCAAATTGGGGTAGCCCGTCTTCTCCGCGTTTGCCAGCTCGTTGTGATGACAGGGATGGCAAGGATGGTGCCATAGGAGCATCCAGCGCCAGCTCGCCCTCCAGCGCTTGCATGGTCTTCGCCAGTGCGGTATCAGTTGGAGCCAGGCTGGCCCACTGGCGCATCACCAGCACGCAATCATCGGGCCCTGTACCGCTGCAACGGCTGCCAGCTAGTAACTGCGTAAATTTTTGTACCAGTACCGGCATCACCTTGTCGGCGACTTTCTTGCCATCTAGCTGTATTCTGGCGACATCAGCATCAGTGAAAGCAGACCGAAAACCGATGCGTTGCTTAACGCATTGGGCAAAGTCATACTCCTGAACCGAAGAGCTGTTAGCTGCGCTTGACATGAACAACAAGTCCTGACCACGGCGGCGCCTAAATGGATTTGCAGCAGGCCCGACCCAGGCGGACTGCGGCGTGCACTTCCATAGCGCGATGAAAGCAGCTGGTTCTGCTTCCCAGTCAGGATATGGCCCGAACAGACGGATCTTCCCGAAGAAACCTGGTTCTTTCATGGCGCGTGTCGCCGTGAATTCATCTGGAAACCATGCTTCCATTTTGGCGAGTACATCGGATGGTTTGTTGAAGCTCAACAGCTTGCCACGACCGGCAAAAATCAAGCCGTTTTCACGAATAATCCTGGTTTGCTGACCTAACTGCGGCGAGTTGTAGAAAAGTTCTATGCGCTCTGGGGTCGCTTCGCGCACTACAAATTCAGAGATTTTATTTTCATTGGTTTTCACCATGGCTTGAATTTCCTTTACCAGTGCCGTGGTACTTGCCTCATCCAGCGGGGCCGAATTTGCCTGCGCTGCAGCCTGAGCGCTGCCAGTGAGCAAGAATAAAGGAACGAGGAAAGATAAGACAAAAATCCAGGAGCGAGTTTGTGTTTGCGTCAACTGATGCATTATAGTGAACCAGAGATAAGTGAAGCATTACAATACATCAAGTCCGGTTCCCGGTATATCTATGGCACCGGCTCTTTACTGGATTATGGTAAAGGAGCGAAAAAACCGGGTTATTTCAAGCAGTTCTTGCTCAAGAACGAAAACACGTCTTCAAACCATATATCACTTCCCCGATAAGAAAAGCTATGACCATCCTTTTCTGATTTGCCAAAGGGTGGGTAGATTTTCATTTCAGCAGTTTTACCCGCCTGCTGCATTTCTGCATAAAGCGTTTTGCTTGGTGCCAGGTCATAATCATTCTCTGCCTGAAAAAAGAATATGGGGGCCTGGGCAGATTTGACAGCAGTCTTCATCACATCCTTCAAGGCCGCTGCCTTGCTCCAGCTCTCGGCCCCGCCAGCGGCATCAACTGCAGCACAATACGGGTAAGCCGCGACACCAAGCACCGTCTGTATTCCACCAAAGGATTGGCCGGCAACGGCAATCTGATTCACTTGTACAAAAGATTGCGCTTTCAGCCATTGCAAGCCGGCCAACTGGTCTTGCAAATGATCAGTGCTGTGCAGGCGCACCAGGGTTGCCACCGCTTCGCTCATGCCGCCACGACGTTGCGCTGCGGCGATTTCATCGCTGATGTATGGGCCAGCTTTTGCGCTTAAACCCTGGCCCCTGCGGTATGGCATGAAGAAGACCCAGCCGCGGCTGGCAAACAAGGGGCCAAGTGCCCTGCTGGCCTCGCTGCTCCACATGCCGGATGCGCTGCCGTGGTTATATAAAACCGCAGGGAAAGGGCCATTGCCAGCAGGTTTGTACAAATCCCCGCCTAGCGTCAGTGTCCGGTTTTCAAAATGAACAATTTCAGGTGCTGTCGCACTGTTGCCCGTATCACGGCCCTGTGCGATGCTGGCAAAAAACAGGCTGGCTATCGCAGCCATGTAGAGTTTGTTTTTCATGAATGCAGTCTCATTTATAAAATGCACTTAATTGCTTGTTGATTCGTGAAACTTGTTCGTTCTGCCTGCAAGCCCGCAAAATTAGGTGGGCAAGTACAAATTTGGCAAGAAAAATTCATCATATCAGGGTAAATAAATTTTCTTGAAAATACAGAAGAAAAACAGCTATTTTGATAGACTTGTGGCCTAGTTCAACCAACCATTCTGAAATGAGAAAAGCATGCGGCTTATCCTTATCATTATTGTCATCATCGTTGCCTTGGGAAAGGTGTTTACTCAGTCAGTGATGAAGACGGTCAAAGACGAAAAGAAGGAACATAGTATTACTGCCGCAGTGGAAAAAGCCAGAAGCGAGCTACCTATGACAGTCGGTGACCGTATTCAGTTCGACAGCATCGAATACGCCAATAATGTAGTAAAAATTTATGGGAAACAGGTAGTCAGGAAAGAGCTGACAGATGAAGAAAAAGATAAACTAAAAAATATAATCAGACAAAGCTATTGCCACGGCAAAATGCAAGGCTGGTTAGAAGCAAAGGTCACCGTAGAATATAACCTGACGACGCAGCCCCGCACGCTGGACGATTTACACACCGAAACCTGGACAGTCGCCGTCAAACCAGAAAACTGTGTTTGATTTAAATTGCTGACGGGAGTTTTGACGCTGGTGTTTGGTTTGATGTATTTGCTAAGATAAAGCTGAAAGTTCGGATTCAACTACAAAACTCTAATATGGTGTTCGTGCATTCCTCGTGCTTTGGTCGTTATGCTGGATCAGTTTTCGTTGGCCGGCTACAGTGTGTCAAGACGATGTTGACCAGCAATACCAGATAAGCGTGTCGCCCGCATTGATTGCTACTTCGCATTCATTCCATTCATCCTGAAACAATAAACTCTCCCGCCATTGTGACGGGTGAGGTAAATCGATGTTTGCAAACCGTTTCAGATTGTGGGCAATTTCAGAATGGTTAGGCCATGACTTGGGAATGCCAATAGCCTTTGAAGTATCCACGTTGCACGCGGTAAGAAACTGCTTCAAATCCCTGTGTTGTGCAGTGGAAGAAATAATGAAATTCAGAGCCGAGCCGTAATCTGCACCGCCAGTTCATGGAAGTCACAAGAAATTCGCCGCATTAGAAATTTGTAAAATGATTATTTGGGCAATTCAAGCTTGATCGCAATTTTTTTTGCTTAAGGTTGGAAATGGGCAGGCAAATTACCTTTCTCTTTCCTTCTCCCACAACACATCACTCCCCCCCGCATACCGGTTCAACACCCGGGACAACACAAACAGCAAATCCGACAAGCGATTCATATACTGTCTAGGTGCGTCATTGATGACCTCGGTATTGCCGACGCTGACGATGGCACGTTCGGCGCGGCGGCAGACGGTGCGGCAGACGTTGGCGATGGCCGCGGCGCGTGATCCGCCGGGCAGGATGAAGTCTTTGAGCGGTGGCAGGTCGGCATTGTATTTTTCTAGCAGGGCATCCAGCCTTGTCACCTGGGCTTCGGTGATCATGGTGTAGCCGGGGATGCAGAGTTCGCCGCCCATGTCGAACAGGTCATGCTGGATGGAAACCAGTTCATGTTTCATCTGCTCGGGCATGTCTTCGCACAGCAAGACGCCGATCTGGGAGTTGAGTTCGTCCACATCGCCCATGGCGTGTACGCGCAGGGCGTCTTTGGCGATGCGGCTGCCATCGCCCAGGCCGGTGGTACCGGCATCGCCGGTGCGTGTTGCAATTTTTGAGAGTCGATTACCCATGGCACATGAAATAAGGAGAGAAGTTGGAAAGGATACGGCAAATTCTGGCCGGACACAGCATAATAGAGCGCATCACGACTAGCCTGGAATGCATTATGAACCATCCTGCCCCTATCGCAAGCGTCAGAGCGCCTTTGCCAGCCAGCTTGTTGCACGCGCTGCAAAACCTGCTGGAAGACCGTTTCAGCACTGCCCAGGCGGTACGTGCGCATCATGGCCGCGACGAATCTTCTTATGACCCAATGCCGCCAGAAGGAGTGGCATTTGCCCAGACCACAGAAGAGGTGGCGGCTATTGTCAAGCTGTGCCATGAACAAGGGGTGCCAGTGATACCGTATGGTGCGGGGTCGTCGCTGGAAGGCCATATTCTGGCATTGCATGGTGGCATCACCATTGATTTATCGCAAATGAACAATATGGTAGCGGTGCACGCCGAAGATTTGACTGCTACTGTACAGGCCGGTGTCACCCGCAAGCAGTTGAATGTGGAGATTCGTGATACCGGCTTGTTTTTTCCAATCGACCCCGGTGCCGACGCCAGCCTGGGTGGTATGGCGGCAACCCGGGCCTCGGGTACCAATGCAGTACGATATGGCACCATGCGTGAAAACGTATTGGCGCTGACGGTGGTGACCGCAGACGGGCGCGTTATCCGCACCGGTTCACGCGCCAAGAAATCGTCTGCCGGTTACGATCTGACACGTATCTTTGTCGGCAGCGAAGGCACGCTGGGCATCATTACCGAAGTGACAGTCAGGCTCTATCCTTTGCCCGAGGCAATTTCGGCAGCGGTATGCAGTTTCCCGGATAATGCCGATGCGGTGAATACGGTGATACAAACCATACAGATGGGGGTGCCAATTGCGCGAGTAGAATTTCTGGATGCGAATGGTGTGCGTGCCATTAATGCGCATGACAAGCTGACCCTGCCTGTCAAGCCTTTGCTGCTGTTTGAATTCCATGGCAGCGAGCATGGCGTCAAGGAACAGGCGGAGCTGGTGCAGGAAATTGCCGCGGCCAATGGCGCCGGTGATTTTGAATGGGCGACCAAACCGGAAGAGCGTTCGCGTTTGTGGGCAGCCAGGCACAATGCCTATTTTGCGCTGTTGCAATTGCGTCCTGGTTCAAGGGCGATTTCCACAGACTGTTGTGTGCCGATTTCACGCCTGGCCGAATGCATCAGCGAAACCCAGATTGATTGTGAAAATCATGGCATCCTGTATTCCATCATTGGCCATGTCGGCGATGGTAATTTCCACGTATTGATGCTGGTTGACCCGGCCAGCAGTGAAGAAATTGCCACAGCCGAAGCCATCAACCAGCGCATGGTCAGCCGCGCCATTGCCATGGACGGTACCTGCACCGGTGAACATGGGGTGGGCATACACAAGATGGCTTTCCTGATCGAAGAACATGGGGCTGATGCCATTCACATGATGCGCATGCTGAAACGGGCTTTTGATCCAAAGAATATATTAAACCCGGGCAAGGTTGTTGCCTGGGATGAATGATTTTCCACACGGCATGCTTATTTGAATTACTTATTTGAACTACTTATCTGAGCTACTTCAGTAGTACTACAGATGCCCGTTTTGGCTGCTTTATTTTATGATGCAAGGCGCAGGGTTTTTTTACATCATGTAGTCGCCTGCATTGCAGCGTCGATTTTATGTCGTGGCAATCTTTTGGGGAATTTTGTGGGGCGGGGCTGGTCCATACAGGACTGCCAGCCCGGTTTGATCTGGTTTACACCCATTATTTATCTGGAATACGAATGGCAACACGTCTACCGCCAGTACATGCGCTTTCGGCTTTTGAAGCTGCGGCCCGCCATAGCTCGTTTGCTGTTGCGGCTGAAGAACTTTGTATTACACCATCTGCCCTGTCCCATCGCATACGTTTGCTGGAAGAGCATTTATGCGAGCGTGTGTTTGTCAGGGAAGGGCGCAGTGTCACCCTGACCGAATTTGGCCGCCGTTACCTGGATGTGGTGCGCGGGGCCTTGCGTACCCTGTCTGATTTCCCCTTGCCGAACAAGATTGCGCAAAACCAGTTACGGGTGAAGGTGACGGTGCCGCCGACGTTTGCGCGTTACATGTTCATGCCCAGGCTGGCCAGTTTTACCAGGCAATACCCGGAAATTGAAATCGAAGTGTTTCTGTTTGTACCGCTGTACGATCTCAGCCTGTCAGAAAGCGATGTCGAAGTGCGTTTCGGCGCTGGTGAATATCCTAACCTGGTGACCCGCAAATTATTTGTGGAACCCAGTTTTGTGGTGGCCAGCCCGGCTTATCTGAAAACCTTACCTGCCATGCAGACACCGGCTGATCTGCGGCATGCCAAATTATTGCGTTCTGCGCTGGAACCCTGGCAGCCCTGGTTTGAAGTGGCGGGGCTGGATTGGCCAGAACCTACAACGGGCCTGCGTGTGGATGACCTGGGGTTGTTGCTGGAAGCGATCAAGCATGGCCACGGCATAGGTCTGACACGCCAGCATTTTGCGCAAGAGATGATACGCCGTGGTGATGTGGTCAGGGTGTTTGAAACCCAGTTGGCAACACCGCCGCATTCGTATTATCTGGTGCATGAGGCACAGGCGAATATCCGCCCAGAAGTGCAGTTGTTTATTGACTGGATGCAAGCCACGTATCAGCAGGTGTAATAGCCGGTGTCATAGTCGGTGTAATATCGGACATCACAGCGGACATCGCATCGGGCATCACACCCTGCAAAGGCTGGCTGGGTGGTTTTTGCATGGCTATCCATTTATCCAGCGGCATGGGGCGGGCAAACAAAAAGCCTTGCATTGACTCACAGCCGTTGGCGATCAGGAAATCGGCCTGTTCCTTGGTTTCCACCCCTTCGGCGACCACGCGCAAGCCCAGGTGCGATGCCATCGACAATATCGACTGCACGATGGCCGTGTCATTGGCATCGTCTGGCGTATCCTGGACAAAGCTCCTGTCGATTTTCAGTTCATACAGAGGCAGTTTTTTCAGGTAAGCCAGGCTGGAATAGCCAGTGCCGAAATCATCAATCGAGAAACGTATGCCCAGCTTGGTCAATTCGACCATGCGGGCGATGGTGTCATGCAGGTTGTCTATGAGCAGGCCTTCGGTCACTTCCAGTATCAGTCTGGCTGGCGGTGCACCGGTGTTTTTCAATACCTGCTTGACCTTCTCTACAAAATCCACCTGGCGGAATTGTTTGGGGCTGACATTGACGGACAGCGGTATGTCCCAGCCTGCCTGTTCCAGTTGCAGCAGCGCCAGGCAACCCTGTTCCATCACCCAGTCGCCCAGGCGCAAGATCATGCCGGATTCTTCTGCCACCGGAATAAAGATGGCGGGTGAGATGGGGCCGCGTTCCGGGTGCGTCCAGCGCATCAGCATTTCGCCGCCAACGGGTTTGCCCATACGGTCAACCTGGGGCTGTATATGCATTTGCAGTTGGCCGCCAGAGATGGCTTCGCTGAGTTCGCGTTCTACCGTCAGTCTTTGTTCCACTTCAGACTGCATGCCGGTTTCGTAGAAGGCAATCTGATTCCTGCCACAGGATTTGGCGCGGAACATGGCTGTATCGGCTTCCCGCAATAAATCATGGGCACCCTGGTTTTCACGCGGCAACAGGGTGATACCTATGCTGCAGGTGACGTTGTACTGCAAGCTATTGATATCAAAAAACTGCGAGATGGTATGACGGATTTTTTCTGCCACCGCCTGCGCCGCATGGGCACCGACGGTCACGTCGTTGGACACATGGCAGAGCAGCACCACAAATTCGTCACCCCCTATATGGGCTACCGTATCGACTTCCCGCAGGGACTGGCTGAGTCTTCCTGCCACCTGTATCAGCAAGGCATCACCGACAGCATGGCCGCGTGCATCATTGATGTATTTGAAGTGATCCAGGTCAATGAACAGTACCGCACTGAACATATTGCTGCGCCTGGCTGTCGCCAGCAGGATGCTCATCCTGTCGAGCAGCAGGCGGCGGTTGGGCAAACCTGTCAGTACATCAAAATAGGCCAGCCTGTGGATATGTTCCTGGGCTTTCTTGCGTTCACTGATATCGCGCCCGGTTGCTACCCAGTGCGTATACTGACCGGCATCGTTGGCCAGGGGCACGACATCGGCTTCCATCCAGAATTCATTGCCATCACGGGTATAGCAGATCAACTCTATATGCACTGATTCGCAGGTGATCAGGGCATGGTTCAGGCGATCCAGTTCTTCTGGCTGGGTGCGCGGGCCCTGCAAAAATACCGGGGATCTGTCGATCACTTCGATGCTGCTAAAGCCAGTCTGATGTACAAAGGCATCATTCACAAAGACAATTTTCAGGCGACGTTTGCCGATGGCATCGGCATCCACATGAATGATCATGACCATATCGTTGAGTCTGGCGACGGCGGCAACGATCAGACGCAATTCTTCATTGGCCATGCGCAGCGACGATTGCCCCAATTGCAGTGATGCGGCGATCACGCGCTGCTGTTCCAGGCTGCCGTCCAGTCTCTGCAGCAGGACGCCGCAAGAGATCGCCATGACGGCGGCAATAAAGGTGAAATTGATGGTGACGATGACCAGCCGCAAAAAGGGATGGGAATCAAAACCGTAGACATGCAGGCTGGGGTCGGCCAGGTAACCAACTACCAACAGGCTGAGTGCAGACAGAAACAGGGCCTGCATGGCATGCCGCAGGTTGAGCAACAGGGATGTCAATACCGGAAAAGCCATCAGGTAAATCAGGCCGGTCAGCCCCACCTTGATCAAAAACCAGACACCCAGCAAATACAGGAACAGCAAAAAGTTCCAGGCGCGCTGGCGGTAGTTCAGAAACGGCAGGCGCCATATGGTGGCCACCCAGATCAGGGCAAAGATATCAACCACCACCACCGACCACAGGTTTTCACTGATGGCCAGGACGATGCTGGGGATGGCAGTAGCAGAGCCCAGGGCCAGTACAAAGAAGAGAATGGCTGACAACACTTGCTCGCGCCACTGATGAGTCTCATTCAGCGACGAAGGGGGGAGCAAATAATAATTACGGATGAATTGAAAAACAGTCATCAATGCTGTCCTTCTGAAATCAGTCCCAGAGCAAGCCACGCTCAGTTTACAGGCCGAATAATAATACTATACCAACTTAGTGTTTAATTCAGGAAATATATGCACTGCACAATTTTCAGATGAGCTTATGTACTTATATGTGTCAAATAGGTCAACACGCCCTGGAAAACATACTAACACTACCTCAAAACAAGCTTGTGATTGAATGGTTACGGCTAATTCAAGGCTTAGCTTTAGAGGCGCCGATATTGCTTGTTGTTAAGAAAACATTTTTATCTTGTCTTTAATCAACGTTTTTGCCAGCGGATGCAGACCATAGCGCAAACCATTGTTCACGACTGAGTTGTACCGCTGTCGCCTGTACGGCTTCGGCCACGGCGGCGATTCTGCCCGAGCCGGTCAATACCATCGGTGACGCTGGATGTTTCAGTACCCATGCTAACGCCACTATGCTGGGTGCTACATCCAGTTCGCCGGCGATGCGCTGCAATACCTGGCTGATGCGCTGGCCCTGTTCGCTCTGTTCATTGGCGGGCAGCATCAATTGTCCGCCACCGAGGGCTGACCAGACCATGGGGGCAATGCGCAGGCGCTGGCATTGATCCAGGCTGCCATCCAGTAGGGGCTGCATATGCAGCAGGGACAACTCTATCTGATTGGTCACCAGCGGGAAGCGTGAGTTCAGCAAATCAAATTGTGCAGGCGTGAAATTCGATACACCAAAATGCTTTACCTTGCCGCTGTCTTGCAACTGGCGAAATGCCCCGGCTATTTCATCCGCATTCATCAGCGGGTCTGGACGATGGATCAGCAGCAGGTCCAACTGGTCTATCTGCATGGCACACAATGATTGCTCGGCAGAGGCAATGATGTTGGTCGCGCTGGTGTCGTAATGCTGGATGCCATGGCTGGGGCGCTGGTCTGATACCAGCTTGATGCCGCATTTGCTGACAAACTGCAACTGCCGACGCAGGTGCGGGGCGAGTGCCAACGCTTCGCCGAGCAGGGTTTCGCTCAGGTAATTGCCATAGATGTCAGCCTGGTCCACGGTAGTGATGCCCAGCGCCAGGGCCTGTTCCAGAAAGCTGACTCTTTGTTCCGCGGACATTTTCCAGTGACCCAGGCGCCACAGGCCAAGCACGATGCGGGAAAATTCAGGGCCGGCCGGTGCAACTTGCTGGCGTGGGCTGATGGTCTTTGTATTGGTCGTCATGGCTGGCCGCTTATTCTTTGATGGTGATGCAGGCTTATGCCTGTTGTAGCTGTTTGAGTGTCGCTATCAGGTCATCGCGGGTGGTATAGCCAGATGCAATCATGTGCAAGGCATCCTGATGCACCAGCAACAAGGCCGGGAAGCCGCGTATACCCCAGCGCTGGCTTTGTTCAAAGTCTTGCCTTGCATCAGCCATGGTCATGGGGGACAGCATGGTTTCGTGAAAGCTGATGGCGTCATAGCTGTCGGCACCTTCGACCGCATTCAGGGCGGTGACAGCAATCCCGGATAGTACGCCTATATCCGTCACGTCTTTGCCTTCGGCATAAAAGGCATGCTGTATGGCATGAAACACTTTCAGGACGGCATCGCTGGATGCTTCATCCACCAGGGTGCGGGCTGCAACCACTGCACGGCAGGCGGGTTCGGTGTCATAGATGAAGCCAGGTTGTGACATGGCATCGCTGGCGAAGGGCAGGCCGCTTCTTTCTTCCACGTGTTTCCAGTGACTCAGGATGGTGGTCCGGGTGGTCTCGTCCAGCACTTGCTGGTTATAGGCGCGCAAGCCACCCAGTACCAGATCAAGCCGGCTGTCGGGTACAGCATCCAGCAAGGCTTGCAATTCGGGGCCAAAGCCATAGCACCATGAACACATGGGGTCGGCAACATAAATAAGGTGTGTCATCACTTGCTCTCATTGGTGGGCATCAGGCGGTTATTGTATAGAAAGTCGTTGCGTCTGACAGCCAGCAAGAATTTTGCTTGTCCCACCATTTTTTTGTTCATTTTTTGTTGATGCAAGAGCTAAGGGTGCAGGCATCCGGGATTGCTGCACTGCCATTTTTTCATGATGGCATGACAAGTAAAGGCATAAATTTTTGCAGTTCAGGTATAATTCCCGGTTCTGTCCAAAATTTCCTCTTCAAGGCGTTTGATCGTTTGAATTTTCGTCGGGATTGAAAGTCCTGCCGAAACAGGTTTTTGTGGATTCTTTCTCTCTTAGGTTGGTGCAAATTAATTTGGGGGGTGGGGATGTCCGATCTGGCTTCTTTGTCTACACTCGCGCGTTCTGACGCGCAACTTCCGGTTTACGTGTATTTTGATGAAACGCTGTTACAGCGCGAAATCAAAGAATTATTCCAGTCTGGTCCGCGTTATGTCGGCCATGAACTGATGGTGCCCCATGTCGGCGACTTTGCTACGCTGGCTTCTGAAAACGAAGGCCGCATGCTGGTACGCAGCGCCCAGGGCATAGAACTGATGTCGAATGTCTGCCGTCACCGGCAGGCATTGATGTTCAATGGCCGTGGCAATACCAATAATATTGTCTGCCCCTTGCATCGCTGGACCTATGACCTGAAAGGCGAGCTGATTGGCGCGCCACATTTTGCCGATACCCCTTGCTTGAATTTGCAACGCACGCCGCTGCAAAACTGGAATGGCCTGCTGTTCGAGCAAAACGGCTATAACGTCATGGAACGCATGGCTAATCTCAGCGTTACCAAAGACCTGGATTTTAGTGATTACATGCTCGACCATGTCGAAGTGCATGAATGTGATTACAACTGGAAGACTTTCATTGAAGTCTATCTGGAAGATTATCACGTCGAACCCTTTCATCCTGGCCTGGGCAGCTTTGTCGCTTGCGATGATCTGCAGTGGGAATTTGGCGAGGATTACAGCGTACAAACCGTGGGCGTCAACAAGGGTTTGCTGAAGTCCGGTTCCGACACTTATCAACGCTGGCAAGAGCAGGTGCTGAAGTTCCGTCATGGCGAGACACCTAAGTACGGCGCGATCTGGCTGACCCTGTACCCGAATATCATGGTTGAATGGTATCCGCATGTGCTGGTGGTATCGACCCTGTGGCCAACAGCAACCGGCAAGACCCGCAATGTAGTCGAATTTTATTATCCGGAAGAAATTGTCCTGTTTGAACGCGAATTTATCGCCGCCGAACGCGCCGCCTACATGGAAACCTGTGTGGAGGATGATGAAATCGCTTTGCGCATGGATGCCGGGCGCAAGATCTTGCTGGATCGCGGTGTCAGTGAAGTCGGGCCGTATCAGTCACCCATGGAAGATGGCATGCAGCACTTCCATGAATGGTATCGAAGAAAAATTGCAGTTTGAAGTATTTCAATAGGGGAGGCGTGTGCCTCCCTTAACTTTTGGAGCAAAGGTATATGCAGTCTTTATGGATGCTGGTTGCCAGCTTTCTGTTTTCCATCATGGGTGTCTGCGTCAAGCTGGCATCGGTTGATTATTCAACCTCTGAAATTGTGGCGTATCGCGGCATGATAGGCATGCTGATGATTGCCATGCTGGTGAGCTGGCAGGGTGGCACCTTGCGTACCCGCATGCCCTATCATCATGTGGGGCGCGGCCTGATTGGTGTCATCGCGCTGTGGATGTGGTTTTATGCCATTGGCAAATTGCCGCTGGCGATGGCGGTGACACTGAATTACATGTCACCCATCTGGATCGCCGCCATGTTGCTGGGGGCAGCCTGGTGGCGCAGGCAACCCGGGCTGACCTGGTAACCGGTAGCGGCCATCCTCATGGGTTTTGTGGGCGTGGTTTTTCTGCTGCGGCCCAGCATTCATGCCGACCAGGTCATCGGCGGTGTCATTGCCCTGATTTCTGGCATGCTGGCGGCCTGGGCTTATATGCAGGTCAGGCAGATGGGCTTGATGGGCGAACCTGAATACCGCGTGGTATTCTATTTTTCCATGACCTGTGCCGTGGCCGGCCTGGCTGGCACGGTGTTCAGCAAATCCATCGGTGCCATGGGCAGCAATGCGCAAAACATCGTCTGGCATCACCTCGATACCAAGGGCATCCTGTTGCTGCTTGCCATCGGCCTGATAGCGGCGATGGCACAGATGGCCATGACACGCGCCTATCGCCTGGGTAATACCCTGGTCACGGCCAATCTGCAATATGTGGGTATTGTGTTTTCCAGTTTGTGGGACGTGCTGATCTGGGAAGAAAGCCTGGCCTGGTTAAGCTGGCTTGGCATTGCTGTGATTTTATGCAGTGGCCTGATCGCCACCTTTTATAATGCGAAGACCAATACCGCCCCTATGCCCAGCGACGCCATCAGTTCGGAATAAAATGCCGGTCTTTCCCCCGTGATGGCGAGCGATTTATTTTTCAGGAGATAAAGATGTACACGACTTTGATCAGTGCAAGCGACCTGGCCCCTCATATTGAACGCAGTAATTGGGTGGTGCTGGATTGCCGCCATGATTTGATGGATACCAATGCCGGGCAGGCTGCCTATGACCTGGGGCATATCCCGGGCGCACAGTTTGTGCATCTTGATCAGCGTCTGTCGGCAGCCAAAATCGGGCCGGACGGTGTTTTTCGTGGCCGCCACCCTTTGCCGGAAAAAGGTGATTTCATCGCCAGCCTGCGTAACCTGGGCGTGAATGATGATAGCCAGGTGGTCGTGTATGACGCGCATGGCGGCATGTTTGCGGCGCGCCTGTGGTGGATGCTGCGTTGGGTCGGACATGCCGACGTTGCCGTGCTGGATGGTGGTTTGCCTGTATGGCAGGCCGCAGGCTTGCCGGTAAGCACTGCGGTGCCAGCTATTGGTGGCTGTGGCAACATCAGTGACAAGCCAGCCCTGGTTGGTTCAGTCGAAGTCAGTCAGGTGTTGGCAAATATCAGCAAGCCCACCAGGACAGTCGTTGACGCCCGTGCCGCTGACCGCTTCCGTGGTGAGAATGAAACCATGGACCCGGTCGGTGGTCATATCCCCGGTGCAAAAAACCGCTTCTTCAAAGACAACCTGCAAGCCGATGGCCGCTTTAAACCAGCCGCACAATTGCGCGAAGAATGGATGGCCATCGTCAGCGATGCCACCCAGGCCATCATGCAATGCGGCTCTGGCGTGACGGCTTGCCATAACCTGCTGGCGCTGGAAGTGGCAGGCATGCACGGCGCGGCTTTGTATCCGGGATCGTGGAGTGAATGGTGTGCAGATGCCTCGCGACCTGTGGAGCGTTGAGTCAAGCCTGAATCGCAAAAAAGAGATAGCCTCAAAATCGTCACTCCTGCGCAGGCATACTGTTGTCAGTAATAACGTGCTTGAAAAAAAATGACTGATAAATCCCCTCCCTTTCAAGGGGAGGGTTAGGGTGGGGATGGGTTTCGGTTGATCAATCCGCAATCGAATTGCACAAGAAACCCATCCCCATCCCAACCTTCCCCTTGAAGGGGAAGGAGTTAAAACAAATTTGCGACAGAAACCTATCTCCATCCCAACCTGTTCACTGCGTAGCTTGCTAGCTGCTTAGATTCTGTCGGCACAATGCAAAAAAAAGGGGAGCAGGGCATCACCGGTGACTGGTCACAAACAACACCAGCACCACGCCCAGTGACACCAGCAGAATCTGCGGTATGGTTTCTTTCAGTGTGGCCCGCCGCTGCATTTGCGGCATCAGATCACTGACGGCAATATAGATAAAGCCGGAAGAGGCAAACACCAGCACATAGGGGATCATGCCGCTGGCGTTTTCCAGTGTGAAATAACCTATCACGCCACCGACTACACCCATCATGCTGCAGATCAGGTTGTATATATAGGCACGGGTGCGGCTGAAACCGGCATTCAGCAAGACAATGAAGTCGCCTATTTCCTGCGGGATTTCATGCGCAATAATGGCCAGACCGGTGACCAGGCCAAGCTTGGGATTCGCCAAAAAGGCAGCCGCAATCAAAATGCCATCGGTGAAATTATGCAGGCCATCTCCCACCAGTATCATCCAGCCGGCACGACCTGCTTCATGCGCATCATGTCCATGCTCATGGTGGTGACCGTCCCCTTCATGATGGTGCGAGTGGCGTAGTATCGCAAACTTTTCCAGCAAAAAGAAAGCCAGCAAGCCGCCCAGCAGGCAGGCAAACAGGGTGCGGGTGTCGGCACCGGATTCAAACGCTTCAGGCAGGGCATGCAGCAAAGAGGTGGATAGCATGATGCCCACCGACAGGCTGACCATGCGCTCTACCACTTTGGACAAGAGAGAAAACGAAAAAATGGCGGCAGCCGTGATGCTTAAAACACCGGCAACGGTGGTGGCAAACAGGATGGATAACAGCGTGGAATGAATTTTAAGCCTCAGGAATTTGCAACCAGGTTGCAAATTAAAGCATATTGTGGGGTTTTCTGCAAATCTGGATTGCTGCAGTACGCCCTACACCACGGCTGTCCGCATGGTTACAAACTCTTCTGCAATCGTCGGATGCACACCTATCGTGGCATCCAGCTGTGCCTTGGTGACACCACATTGCATGGCTACGGCAAAGCCCTGGATGATTTCACCGGCATCTGCACCCACCATGTGCATGCCCAGCACGCGGTCGGTGTCGCCATCGACGACTATCTTCATCAGGCAGCGCTCAGTTGAACCCGACATCGTATGCTTGAGTGCCTTGAATTCGCTTTTGAAGATTTTGACGTGAGCATGTTTTTCCCGCGCCCTGGCTTCAGTCTGACCCAGGGTTGCGACATTCGGGTGGCTGAATACTGCTGTCGGAATATTTTCATACGACATCAGCTTGTGCCCATGCTGGAACAGGTTGGCGGCGACTATCATGCCTTCGGCCAATGCCACCGGGGTCAGGGCCACGCGGTCGATGACATCACCGATCGCATAGATATTGTCGACGTTGGTGGCAAAGTGTTCGTTGACGATGATGGAGTTATTTTCCCGTACCTGCACGCCGGCGTTTTCCAGCCCCAGGCCTTTGACGTTCGGCTGGCGGCCAGTGGCAAACAGCACGCAATCACTATCGAGCGTGCGGCCATCGCTGAGCGCAACGCGCTTGCTGTTGCCGTTGGCTGTGATGGACAGGATTTTGGTGTCGAGTGCTATCTCCACGCCCTTTTTGTGCATTTCATTGATCAGGAAATAGCCCAGATCACTATCCATGGTACGCAATATCTGGTTGCCACGCTGCACCAGCGTCACCTTGCAACCGAGGCCATTCAAGATGGATGCCAGTTCTACCGCGATATAGCCACCACCTTGTACCACCGCATGCCGTGGCAAGGCAGGCAAGTGAAAGAAGTCATCCGAGGTGATGCCCAGTTCGCTGCCCGGCAATGCTGGCCGCACAGGGTGGCCACCGGTGGCGATCAGGATATGGTGGGCGCGATAGCTTTGTCCATTGACGACGACGGTATGCGCATCCAGTATCTGCGCATGGCCGGCGATGACATGTACTTTGGCCGTTGCCAGAATCTGGCTGTAGATGGTGTTGAGCCTGGCGATTTCCCTGTCCTTGTTGGCGATCAGGGTGGGCCAGTCGAAGCGCTGTTCTCCAAGGCTCCAGCCGAAACCGGCAGCCTCTTCAAAATCGGCGTGGAAATGCGCCGCATAAGACATCAATTTTTTGGGGATGCAACCGGCGTTCACGCAAGTGCCACCCAGCGGACCTGCCTCTGCCAATGCCACCCGCGCACCATACTGCGCTGCAAAGCGGCTGGCACGCACACCACCAGAACCGCCGCCTATCGTGAATAAATCATAGTCGTACGTATGCATGGTGGTCCTTGAGTTGCGGTGATGGTGTCAGGCAGATTCCTTATGCATATCAATGGAACCCGCCTGAGATTGGCTACACGGTATGGCTGTTGTAGCGAGGGATTAAAATCAAACGACGCCATTCGCCTTGAACCAGGCCAGGCAACGGTTCCAGCCGTCTTTGGCATCGGCTTCATTGTAGCTGGGGCGATAGTCGGCATTAAAGGCGTGGCCAGAATTTTCATACACCTTGAATTCTGATTTGCTGTTACCTTTTTTGAGTTCGACTTCCATCTTGAAGACGGATTCAACCGGGATGCCCTGATCTTTGGCACCATACAGACCCAGCACCGGTGTTTTCAGTCCGGCAGCGATATCGATAGGGTGTTTCGGTGTCAATGCAGTGGCATCACCCAGCAATTTGCCATACCAGGCGACGCCGGCTTTGACGTTGGGGTTATGCGCAGAATACATCCAGGTAATGCGGCCACCCCAGCAAAAGCCGGTGATACCCAGGCGCTTGGTGTCGCCGCCATTGCTGCCAGCCCAGGCGACTGCGGCATCCAGGTCACCCATGACTTGCGCATCCGGCACTTTGGAAATAATTTCCTTGATCAATACGGCGACGCTTTCAGCATTCTTGGCATCGCCCTGGCGCACAAACAATTCAGGCGCAATCGCCAGATAACCCTGCTTGGCAAAACGGCGCGCGACATCGGCGATATGTTCATGCACACCAAAAATCTCGGAGATCACCAGCACTACCGGCAAATTGCTCTTGCCTTCAGGTTTGACAAAATACATGGGCACATCTGCGCCAGCCACGCTCAATTTGGTCACGCCATCGGTCAAACCGGTACGGTCGGTCTTGATCATGGTTTGTGCACATACCGGCGCTACCGCTGCGGCAAAGCCTACCCCCACTGCTGTTTGCATGAAACTGCGGCGGTTGACCGTGGTGTTGTCTTCGCTGCTACCAACCAGGCTATTAAAATCTTCGCGATACTGCATGGTGTTCTCCTATATGTATTCGTTGATACAGTTAAGTATATGAAACCCCGGACAAAACAGGAATGAATTGTACAACTGATTCAGAGAACTTACCTGTAAGGGGCGGTATTGCCGCTATTGCTTATGAACGTTGCTTACGAACATTGCTTACGGTTCTGGCAAAACCGATGGCAAGCAGCCAGCTACACAGCAGCTTCTTTTGATCATGGTTTGGCATCGCACAGGGTGGGTTATATCGGTGGATACTGCACCGGTTTTTATCGTAGCCAGAGATAAGCTCGTGTAAGATAGGTATCCATATCTATGCAAAGAAAACAGCAATGACTTTAATGGACACCCTGGGTGCCGTGATCTTTGGCCTGGCCTTGCTGCACACCTTCAGCGCCAAGTTTTTTGAAGTGCTGGCGCATCGCCATGCCCGCCATGCAGGACTGTTTCATTTATTGGGCGAGGTGGAAGTCGTATTCGGTTTTTGGGCTTTTGTGCTGGTCGTCGTCATGGCGCTGGTATCTGGTAGCAGCGCTGCGGTGACTTATGCCGAGTCACGTCAATATACAGAACCGCTGTTTGTATTCGTTGTGATGGTGGTGGCTGCATCACGTCCCGTACTTGAGATAATGGGGCGTGTACTGCGGGGTATGGCCAGTTTCGTTCCCTTGCCGGATGCGCTTGCCATGGTCTGGTTTGGTCTGGCCGTCGTTCCCTTGCTGGGTTCCCTGGTTACTGAGCCGGCGGCGATGACCCTGGCGGCACTGATACTGGCCCCCAGGATATTTCGCCAGGGCATATCTGAATGGCTGAAATATGCAGCGCTGGGGGTATTGTTTGTTAATGTTTCCATTGGTGGCACGCTGACCTCGTATGCCGCGCCGCCGGTGCTGATGGTGGCATCGGCCTGGCAGTGGGACAGTGCTTTCATGCTGGCGAGTTTCGGCTGGAAAGCCGCTGTTGCCGTACTGTTCAATGCCACTGTCGTGACACGGTTATTGCGCAAGCAGATCACTGGCGATGACAGTACAGATGAAAAGCACAATCAACCAGTACCGCTGATCGTCAGCCTGATACACCTGACCTTTCTGGCGGGTGTGATCTTGTTTGCGCATCACCCTGTATTTTTCCTTGGATTATTTCTGTTCTTCATGGGGTATACCCAGGCCTATGAACGCCATCAGAATCCCTTGATTTTGAAAGAGGGTTTGCTGGTAGGTTTTTTTCTTGCGGGCCTGGTGGTGTTGGGAGGCATGCAGCAATGGTGGTTGCAGCCCATCGTATCCAGCCTGAAACCACACACCCTGTTTTTTGCTGCACTTGGCCTGACGGCGATTACCGACAATGCTGCGCTGACCTACCTGGGATCTTTGATCGCAGGTCTGAGTGAACAAGCCAAATACCTGTTGGTCGCCGGCGCCGTCGCCGGTGGCGGCCTGACCGTCATTGCCAATGCTCCCAATCCGGCAGGTGTGGCTTTATTGAAGCGTGGTTTCAACGACGAATCCATCAGTGCATTGGGTTTGCTGCTGGGTGCCTTGCCGCCGACTGCGGTCGCTGCATTGATGTTTTTAATCTGATTCGCATTGACTGTTTCTTATAAATTTGTTGAAATTTTTTATGCGTTCCAAAGTCATGCAGGGTAGATAGATTTCACAAAACGTGTTTTCACCTACACTGAAAATGTGAGATACACAGGGCAAGTTCAGTTGTAGGCGTTGTCTGACAGACGCAGTCCCGCAATACCGCTACAATACATAAAGTGTGTATGACACAAGTAATCCACACATGATGCATATGCACTTGCATGATTTATGCAAGACGGCAATAAATCAGACCCAATGCAGGGCACGATTCGGTGCCAGTCAAGTGAAAACCGTCTTTTTGATGGAAACCGCGTAGCGGTTTTTTGGCGACAATAATGAACTCAAAGAGAGAAATGGCATATCAGTGTCAGGCAGGACATCGCGCTTTTTTTTCGCCAATGCCAGGACGTATCCTGTCACTCTGATGATTGAAGAAGCAGAGTATCTGTGATTTGTCGTGCTCCCTGATTAGCGAGAAAGATTTTTTCCGTATTGCGTATTTTTACCTTGATTTGCACGTAATGCTTTTGGTTTTATCAGATATGGATGAATGCCATGCCAGACGAAAAAAACAAGCCGGAATCAGTCGGTGCCGAGGCCGCAGATGCCGCACAAACCAGGGTGGTTGACACTGCTGCGGTGGCAAACCAGTCGCAGGGGCCAACTGCCAGTGATGCGGTGGTACAAGCACCAATACCAACTTCAAATTCAGCTGTAGGCCAGCAAGATCACCAGGCGGGTTATAAGACGGGTGATCAGGCTGCTTATCAGAATGGTGAATCACCCTGGCGCACTCTTGTGCGGGTTGTTTCTGCCCGCTTGCGCGCAACGTCCTTGCGTACCGCAAAAGGTATTACCCATCGTACGTTGAAAATCGGCGTATCCGCCCGGATATTTCATCCCCAGGCCGGTGCCAAAGGTTTGTCCAGCAAGACCTTGCAGTATCTCGAAGAGTCGATTGCACAATGGGTAATGGCGCGCGATGTCATGGTGTTCATGATTCCTTCGGTCAATACCAATGGCCTGATACGTCCCAGTAATATACGCCTGCGTGACTATGCCAGGCATCTCGATGGCCTGGTCTTGCAGGGTGGAGCCGATGTTGCGCCACAGACTTACTCGCAACAATCAACACGTCCGGAATGGAGTGGTGACCGTACCCGTGACATGTATGAGCTCGAACTTTTGCATGAATTTATCGAAGCCGATAAACCTTTGCTGGGTATCTGCCGTGGTTGTCAGTTACTGAATGTGGCCTTTGGTGGCAGCCTGTATCAAGACATCGCCACCGAGGTGCCGAATGCCATCGCCCATGTGAATGATCTGTACGACCAGCATGGGCATGAATTACAGTTCACCGCGCAATCCACACTAGCGCAATTGTTCCCGCCATTACTCACTGCCAAGGTCAATTCCATACATCATCAATCCATCAAAAATCTGGGCCGGGATATCAGGATAGAAGCGATCTCTCCCGCAGATAATATCGTTGAAGCAATACGGTATCAAAAAGCGAAATTTGTCGTAGGCCTGCAATGGCATCCAGAATTTCATCTGACAGGGCAGAGTGATTTACTGGATTGCACACCCATACTAGACAGTTTTCTGCGTGCAGCCAGAGAAACACGATTTTAAAAATTGAACTGGTGCGCTGATGCAGATAAAAAGGAGAAATGCAGCAGCATCACAGATGATTGCATTTTTCATGTTATCCACATCAGTATCAGCATTAGCATCAGGCACCCGTGACAGGAGTCAGCATGACAGAATTTTCCATCAACATCAGTGAAATGGCCTGGCCTTGCATCATTGCGCTGGCCTGGCTGTTGGGGGATATGGGGCATCGCTGGCTACACCTGCCGCGCATCAGTATCTATGCGCTGACGGGTTTTGCACTGGTCAACCTGTTCCCGACTTATCTGTCGCCGCTGGATAACCATAGCCTTGTGTTGTTGGCCAATATCGCTTTCGGCCTGATCCTGTTTGAATTTGCTTATCGCATCAATCTGCGCTGGCTCAGTCTCAATCCCTGGGTCGCCATGACAGGGCTGGTGGAAGCTGGCGTCACTTTTGCGGCAGTGTATTTCGTGGCGCTATGGCATGGCAGTTCACAATTGATGTCCCTGCTGCTGGCGGCACTGGCGATGTCATCTTCACCGACCGCGGTATTGCGTATCATTAATGAGCAGCGCAGTTCAGGCCAGGTCAGTGAACGCATCCTGCACCTGACTGCCATCAATTCCGTGCTGGCGGTATTTGCTTTCAAGATCATCCTGATGTATTGGGTGATGCAGACATCGGGCGACTTGTTGCAGGCTTCTGCCCAAAGCCTGCATGTCATGATGGCCGCTTTGGCGTCGCTGATAGCAGGGATCGTATTTGGTATCTTGCTGCCTATCGTGTTGAGCTGGCGCGGTCGCCAGGCAGAAGATGCAACGCTTGGCTTTGCCTTTGCAGTGATTGTGCTGGTGTCGCTCAGCTATGCCAGTGGCTTGTCGCCGGTATTGACCACCCTGGCTTTTGGACTGGTAGCAAGGCACCGGCGCATCAGCCTGGGTCGTACACAAAGAAATTTCGGTGTGCTGGGCGAGTTGTTGACGGTGGTGCTGTTCGTATTCGCAGCATCCACGCTGGCGTGGCAGCATGTCTGGGCAGGTGCGCTTCTGGGCGTGGTATTGCTGGTCATGCGTCTGGGTAGCAAGATACTGGTTACTACCGCCCTGGCACCGGTCAGTGGCATCTCTTTGCGCAAGGGTTTGCTCAGTGGAGTTGGTCTGGCACCAGTCTCAGTGTTCCTGTTGCTCAGCCTGGAACAGCCACGTAACTTCGGCATGGTCATGACCGAAGAATGGTTTGCCCTGATTGCCATGACGCTGATGCTGGAAGTTGTTGGCCCCGTCCTGACCCAATTGGCCTTGTTCGCTGCCAAAGAAACACCGGAAGAAAGGGAACAATAATATGCCACTAGAAGCATTCACCAATTCGAATGCCCTCTCCATGGGGGTGGAACTGGAATTGCAACTCGTCAGCCTGTCTGATTTCGACCTTGCCGCTGCCAGCCCCGATCTGTTGCATCTGTTGGCGAAACGCCCTTTCCCCGGTAATGTGACGCCGGAAATTACCCAGAGCATGATAGAAATCTGTACCGATGTACAAACCAGGTATCAGGGCGTACTGGGACAATTGCAGGAGATTCGCGATACCCTGGTGCATGGTGCCGACGTATTGAATATAGGTATCTGTGGTGGCGGGACCCATCCCTTCCAGAAATGGACGGACCGCAAGATATTTTCCAAACCGCGCTTCAAGGAAGTGTCTGCACTATACGGTTATCTGGCAAAACAGTTCACCATCTTTGGCCAGCATGTACACATAGGTTGCACGTCTGGCGATGACGCCATGTTCTTGCTGCATTCCCTCAGTCGCTATGTGCCGCACTTTATTGCCCTGTCTGCTTCTTCACCTTATGTGCAGGGTGGTGATACCTTGTTCAATTCTGCCCGGCTAAATTCTGTGTTTGCTTTTCCCCTGTCGGGGCGCGCACCATTTTTGTTGAACTGGGATGCGTTTGCCAATGACTATTTCAGAAAAATGGAAAAAACCGGTGTCGTCAAAAGCATGAAGGATTTTTATTGGGACATTCGCCCCAAGCCCGAATACGGCACCATAGAGTTACGCGTCTGTGACACGCCGCTGACTGTGGAAAGAGCGGCCGCCCTGGCCGCTTACCTGCAAGTCTTGTGCGCCTACCTGCTGGAACGGCGTGAAGCGCCACCATCAGAAGATGATTACCTCGTGTATAACTATAACCGCTTCCAGGCTTGCCGCTTTGGTCTGGACGGTGTTACCGTGCATCCAAAAACCTATGAAAGCACGGTCTTGCGCGACGACATACTGGCCAGCTTCGACAGACTAAAACCGTATGCCGAAAACCTGGATGCCTTAGCCGCATTCAGCCACTTGCGATTCGCGGTCCAGACAGGTAATGATGCGCAATACCTGCGCCAGCAATACCAGGAAAGCGGCAGTCCGGAAGGGATGGTGAATGCTGCCTTGCATACTTTCCGTGACAGAAGACGCAGCGACAGATGACCTGCCATAGTGGCATGGTGCTTGTCTTTGCCGGGTAAGCAATTTTATAGAGAGGAAGGCAAGATGAATAAATGGACACCCGATATCTACGCAAAAGCCTGGGATTTTTCATCACGTCAGCATAACGGACAAACATATGGTGGCAAAGTGGAAGGTGAAAAGGTAGAGTACATCAACCATATCGCCAGCGTCGCCATGGAAGTGATATGGGCCTTGCAATTCAATGCAACTGCGAATGGTGCGCTGGCGGTGCAATGTGCCTTATTGCATGACACCCTGGAAGATACCGGTGCCAGCTATGATTTTCTGAAAAATGAGTTTGGTCAGGCCGTGGCTGACGGTGTGCAGGCGCTGTCAAAAAATACGGCGTTACCTGACAAGGCTGCGCAAATGCGCGATAGCCTGGATCGTATCTTGCAGCAGCCGCAAGAAATCTGGATGGTCAAGATGGCAGACCGGATCAGTAATTTATATCACCCACCGCATTACTGGGGCAATGAAAAAATACTTGCCTACCGTCATGAAGCGCAAATGATTCATGATGAATTGCATACTGCCGATGCCAGGCTTGCAGAGCGTCTGCAAGCGAAGATACAGGCTTATCCTCAATTCTTGCGTAAATAATAGGGATTGTAATTGTCTGTAATGGACTTTCTATATGACAAAGCGGGGTGGATTTGATTTTTTCAAATCCACCCCGCTTCAGTCAGGCAAGCTGTTTCAGCTTGCAATCGCCGGTGCAGTCTTACCCAGTTGATACCAGTCTACCTTGCGTGTGATGACCATGATGGCGGACAGTACGGCGAACAGCAGCAGGCTACCCATGACCAGGGCATTGCTTTCTGATTGCAGCAAGCCAAACAATATTCCATACAATACGGTCAGCGCGCAGCCAAAGCCGAAACCACGTTTCCAGTTGCGCAAGGCATACGACAGATAAAAACCTATCAGCAGAATACAGGCAACACTGGCCAGCAGATACGCCAGGATGAAACTGATTTTTTCCGACAGACTGACCAGCAACAGAAAGAACAAGGCCAATGCCAGCCCCACCAGCGTATATTGAATCGGGTGAATAGGCAGTTGCTTCAATACTTCAAACAGGAAAAAGGCAGCAAAGGTCAGCGCAACAAACATCAGGCCATATTTGACAGCGCGATCCGCCTGGGAATAAATATTGACCGGCTCGATAAACGCGACGCTGAACACATCGATTGGTGTCGAGGCTGCAGTGCTTTCTTCCGGTGTTCTTGTTGCCTGGGCTGCAATCACCGGGCTACCGGCATTTTCCAGATTGCTCAATTGTTGTTGCGCATTGCTCGACAGGGCAGAAATGTTCCAGTTGGCGCTAAAGCCATTGTCATTGCGTATCCTTCCTTTTGGTGACGGCAGGAAGCGCCCGCCATATTGCGGGTGTGGCCAGCTCGATGACAGGGTGACCTGGTTGTTTTTGGCAATCGGTGCAAAGCTCAGACGTTCCACGCCGTCGAGTATCAGGTCCATCTTGAATTTAACCTGGCCGGCGCTTGCCATTTGCATGCCATCCAGGCGAGCGTGGATACCACGCTGGAAGGCATTTAACTTGCTGCCCTGCCTGAATTCAAAGCTTTGCTCACCCCATTGCAGTTTGGGGAAGTTTTGCAGGCCACGGGTATCGCTCAAGCCTATCGACACATAGGGTGCTTCCTGCACACTGATGCTGGCTTTGGTTTTATCTTTGGATGCGAGGCTGGCCATGTCGGGCAGCACAAAGTCACCGGAAATCTGATGGTTGCCGGTATATACCAGCACCTTATGGATGCCGCGATAGCGCTGGTCGGTATCGATCGTGCCTTTTACCGTCAGATCATTCGGATACACATAATGCTTGTGGTTATTCGAGACCAGGCGCTTGGTGACTTTTTGAGTCGCGGTGTCTACGGTTTCTTCTTCCCAGGTTTCGACATACGGTATCACCAGGACCGGCCCTATGACCACCTGTTCACTGACAGAATCAGCGGTAATACTGCGCACGGCTTCGTCCCGGTAGCGCATGCGTTCCCAGATGGTGGATTGAATCATCATCAGGGGAATGTAGATAACTATCGCCAGCAGGCCGATGATAATGGTTTTGAACAGCAAACTCTTTTGCATGACAGACTCCGTAGATAAGGAGCCACCAATGTAAATAATTTGTGTGCGTTGTTGATGTGTTTTGTGTGAAGTGACGCATCAGCTTGTGACGCATCAGCTTGTGATGCATCAGCTCGTGATGCATCTGCCTGTGACGTGCCTGCTTGTGACTACAGAGGCAGATTCAGGCAGGCACGGGTGCCACCCTGGGGCAGGTTGCTGACGCTGATGCTGCCCTGATGCAGCAGAGCGACTTCACGCACGAAGGGCAAGCCCAATCCCGTGCTTTTGGCGGTAGTTGGCCTGGGCAGGGAATAAAAGCGGTCAAAGATTTTATCTTGTGCATAATCGGGTATACCTGGCCCCTGATCCTGTATGCCGATTTGCAGTTGTTGTGCCGATTCTTTTGCTTGCATGTGTATCGTGCTGCCGATGGGGGCAAAGTCTATGGCATTGTCCAGTAGATTGCCGATGGCCTGGCGCAAGAGCAGTACATCACCCATGATGCCAGGGTTGGCAACGATGCCAGTAGCATCAATCTCCAGGTTCAGGTTTTTGGCCGACAGGGCAGCTTGCACATCCTGTGCGCATTGCTGTAGCAACGCTGGTACTTGTATGGCTTCGGCATGCTCCAGGCTTTGCTGTTTTTCCAGTTTAACCAGGGCCAGCAGTTTGTCTATCAATTGTTTCTGACGCTGGTTTTGTTCGAGTATGTTTTGCAGGAAGCGTTGCCTGTCTGCCGTTGGCATGTCTTCATGCATCAGTTCGGCAGAACCCTGTATGGCTGCAATCGGGCTTTTCAACTCATGTGCCAGGGTATGCATCAGTTGCTCTACATATTGCTTGCCTTCCAGCCGGTTACGCATGGATTCCAGTGCCCGGCCCAGCATGCCAATTTCATTATTGCCCAGGGCAGGCAGGGTTGCCTTTTCACCTTTTTCCACACTGCTGGCGTAAAGCTGCAATTTGCGCAAGGCCTGGTTCAGCCACCATGAAAACGCAATGCCTATCAGCAGGGAACCCAATAACATCCATGCACTGCGCTGGAGTATCTTGCGCTGACTGCGTTGTACAAAAGGATTGATGGTTGAAATTGCTTTGGCGACAGTCAATGAGCCGATGATATGGCCATGGTCCATAATCGGGGCCGCCACATGCATGATACTGCTGGCATCATCACCCGGGTCGGCGCGGGTGCTGCGTGCACCATATTGACCTTGCAGGGTTTTGTAGACATCATTCCAGCGCGAATAATCCTTGCCGACGTCCTTGCCATCACTATCAAAGATGACCAGGCCTTTGTCATTGGTGATATACACGCGGTAGTCGAGACTGTTCTTGCGTATGCCGCTGATGTTGACATCGACGCTGCGCTGCGCATAGTTTTGCAGGCGCTTCATTAAAGTGCTGTCGGAAGTATTGCCGCCTGCCACATCTTCCGCCACCAGCGTTGCCAGCATTTGGGCGGTATCGATCAGGGTATCTTCCAGCGTGGCACGTACCCCCGGTTTTATTTCTTCCACCACCACATTCAATACCAGCCAGGCCGTCAGACCCAGTATCAAAAAATATCCCAGCAGTATGCGCAGGCCTATCTTCATGCGAGGCTCAGGCTGTAACCCATGCCGCGATGCGTCTGTATGCCTTCGTCACTGCTGTCTGTCAGTTGTGCATCCGCTGCATCGTGGCTGCCCAGCCGTGTCTGTCGCAGTTTGGCACGCAATGATTTGATATGCGCATCGACGGTACGTTCCAGTGTCTCGGGCGCGTTGGTCCAGACTATTTCCATCAGTTGTGCTCGTGAGAATAAATGCCCGGGACGTTCCACCAGGGTTTTGAGCAACAGATATTCATAGCGGGTCAGGTTCAGGGCATATCCGTAATACAGAATGCGCGCTTCATCCTGACGCAATTCAAAGCGTTTGGCTGGGCCCATGCCTGTCTGCGGATTGCCTTGCTGGCGCCGTAAAATGGCGCGTATGCGGGCCACCACTTCACGTGGTGAAAATGGCTTGGTCACATAATCATCGGCACCGATTTCCAGGCCGACGATACGGTCAATTTCATCATTGCGTGCGGTCAGAAAAAGTACCGGCGTATCTGAAAACTGGCGTAACTGCCGGCAGACATCAAAGCCATTGATATCTGGCAGGCCGATATCCAGTACGATTAGGGCAGGTGTGATACTGGCCTGACGCAGCATGCTCAGCGCTTGCTGCCCCAGACTGACATGGGTAGGCATGAATCCGTCTGTGCCCAGTGCATACGCAAGGTTTTCTGCGATGCTGATTTCATCTTCGATAATCAGTATGGATTTGGACATGCAGGTGGATTGGCTCAGAAATGGGAAAAGAAGAGAAACAGGTCGATTAAGCCAGAACGTGGCCGTAACATGGACTGAGCCGACCGGCCCAGTCCTGATCCATTACCAGTTTATTCAGGCTTGAGGTAAAACGCATCAGGCAATTGGGCACCGGCTGTGGTGGTTTTCACGTCACCTTTCAGATTCGTCAGCAGCACCGGCAAATCCGGACCGCCGAGTTCAATGATGACCTGGCGGCAGGCACCGCAAGGGGCGATTGGGCCCTCGGTGTCACCGGTGACGGCAATCGCGGCAAAATCACCAGGGCGATAACCGCTGGCAACCGCGCTGAAGAGGGCAGTACGTTCGGCGCAATTGCATAAACCATAAGAGGCATTTTCTACATTGCAACCAAGGAAAACTTTGCCGTCCTTGGTCAGTACGGCAGCGCCGACCTTGAATTTGGAATAGGGCGCATACGCAGACTCGCGTGCAGTATTGGCAGCTTGCAATAATTGGTCTTGATTGAGCATGGTGTTCTTTCGTTGGGATAGGCGTTATTGTAGTATTAAACCAAGGCAGCTAGTGTATTTACCGTCAAGCAGAGAGGTAAATCAGGTAGCGATGAATAACCAAGGTGGGGATATTATTTCCAGCGATGATTTTCTTTTATCATTGTAATTTCCAGGTTTTTGGTCCATAACGAAGGAATCAAGATGCGTTTCTGACCTTTACCAGAGGGCAATAAAATGAGTATCAGTATTTTTACCCAGGACCTGTATGTCCGCACTTACCAGACTGCGCAGACCAATACACCGAAAACTGCCGACGCCAGCGACGAAACCGGTACTGCAGATGGCACGACAAACAGCACGACAAACAGTACGACTAACAGCACGGCAGGTAGCACGACGGTCAGCCTGCAAAGTGGCAACAGCGATACCGTGGTGTATGCCGACCCGCGCCTGAACAAGACTGCAGCACCAGATTTGCAGGCCCTGCTGGAAGAGTCAGATCGCAGGGCGCAGGAAATTGTCAATCTGATCAAGCCACTGGTTCAGCAACAGGGATTGGATTTATCCAAGGTGGTCAGTGGTGAGCAGAAAATTTCAGCCAGCCCCGAAGCCATCAAGGCTGCGCAGGCCGCGATTGCCGACGGTGGTGAATTCAGCGTACAAAAAACGGCTGAGCGCATACTGAGTTTTGCCAAGGCGGCGATTGGTGATGACCCGACCAAGCTGGACAAGATCACTGCTGCAGTCGAGCAGGGTTTCAAGGAAGCTGCAGATATCCTGGGTGGCAGCCTGCCCGATATCAGCAAACAAACCCTGGAAGCCATACGCACAGAATTTTCGCGTTGGAAATCTGAGGGTATACCTTCCGGTGATACCGTCAGTCTGGCCAAACCTACGACATCAGCGACCCAAAAGGCAGCTTGATTACATAGTAGGGTGCGCCATGCGCACCGCTCTTGTATTTTCAATTATGGTAAATGGTGCGCATGGCGCACCCTACAAAAAAAGCGCATCAGGAAACTGATGCGCTTTTTTATTCGTAGACCTTGGATAAAAACCTTACTTCTTCACACCAAGTTCACGCAAGCGTTCTTGCAGGTAGCTACCCGAAGTATGACGCTCGGACAGCACCACGTCAGCACGTGGATGCAAGAACAGTGGCAGCGAGATACGTGATTTTTTCGCTTCTTCACCGGTAGGGTTCAACACGCGGTGGATAGTCGATGGATAGTAGCCTCCAGAAGCTTCATCCAGCATGTCGCCGATGTTCACGATCAGCATGCCAAAGTCGCAGGGTACATCATGCCAGGAATCATCCTTGCCCTGTACTTGCAAGCCAGCCTGTGTAGCGGCTGGCAGCAGGGTCAGCAGATTGATGTCGCCATGGGCGGCGGCACGCACTGCATCGGGTTCTTCATCACCACGCAGGGGGGGATAGTGCAAAACGCGCAGCAGAGTCAAGTCGCTGTCGGTGATCATGTCTGACAGGGGCATGGAATACTTGGCCTTGATGTCAGCCGGTGAGTGATCTTCTACCCATTGCAACAACTCTGCGGCCAGCCTGGCACCATCGTCGTAATACTTGCGTGCTGCATCCGACACTTCAGATGGATAACGGCCACCAGGGTAGATATGATAAAACTCTTTCAGGTCACGCTTGGTCTGGCCCTTGGCGGTTTCGGAAACTTTTGGCGAAAAATAACCATCCATTTTCTCAGGATTAAAGTCATACTTGTTCTTTGCATCCGTCTGGAAAAAATCATACCATTCCTTGTAGATGGTTTCCAGTGTGCTTTGTGACAGAGGATGATTGGTCAGGACACCAAAGCCGGTGCGGTGCAGGCTTTCGGTGAATTTTTTCGCGGCATCGGGGGCGCGATAATCAACTGGTTCGATAAACATGATGGTCTCTCCTTATTTTGTCACTGGAGCCAGCGGTGCCTGCAACCAGCCTGACGACAAGGTCGCATCAATCAATTGTTTGCATGCTTCGGCATCGACTTTCATGCAAACGCGGGTTTCCGGTTTGCTGGCTTCCCAACCGGCTTGTGGATAAGGGATAGGCAGTTTTGCCATCATGGTCTGGCCATTGCCTATACCTTCTTTGGCAACGCGTACGCGGCCAGAATTGGTCTCGAAAATCTGTGGTGCCACCAGCCAGACAAACGCCAGCACATCATGGCCATAGCAGGCATGACCCAGATCAGGGCGTATGCTTTGGTAGAAATTGGCATAGAAGTTCACTGCATGCGACAGGGTATCCATGGCCACATGTTTATGCTGCTCTGCCAGACGAGCAAAGAAAGTCGAAGGCAAGACCACGCGATGGGTGACATCCAGGCCGACCATGGTCAGGTCCCAACCGGCGGTAAAGACCAGGTCAGCGGCATCTGGGTCATTCCAGACATTGGCTTCTGCCACGGGTGAGACATTGCCCGGTTCATCGACGGTACCGGCCATCAGGACCACTTGCTTCAACAGCTTGGGCAGTTGTGGTTCCATCTTCAGGGCCAGACCCAGGTTACCCAGTGGGCCAACCGCGACCAGGGTGATTTCACCCGGGTGCTGACGTGCCATCTTGACGATGAATTCTGCTGCGCTTTCTACCTCTGCCTTGCCACCGACTTCAATACGGCTGTTCAGGTTACCCAAACCGTCAGCACCGTGGATGAAATCTGGCGGCATGCCAGGCGCTTTGGCGAAAGGTACTGGTACACCCTGTGCCACCGGGATGGAACGACCAGCAATGCGCGTCAGGTACAGCGCGTTAGTGGTTGCCTGTTCAACGTGGACGTTACCAAAGGTCGTGGTAATGCCGACCACGTCGATATCAGGATGTGCCAGGGCAAAGTACAAGGCCATGGCATCGTCCACACCTGGATCGGTATCAAAGATGACTTTGTGTTTCATTGTTGCTGACATGTGGATGCTCTCCAAAATTACACCGGCTGGCCATTGGGCAGAACCCAGTCGCGATGTGAATTGTTGCAGTTGACCCGGTTCAAGGAGGTCGAAATTATGTTGTGTAGTGCAAGACCGAAAAGATCACCACAGAGACACGGAGTCACAGAGGGGGCACAGAGAAGAGCATGAGGAAAAGCCGAAACGTTGGCTTATTCGTAGGTTGGGCCGGGCCACGATTGGCTACGGTTTACCAGCCCAACACTCGGCGTTTCAAATACGTACTCGTCGATTGTAGGCTAAGTGTTGGGCTGATGAAGCGTAGCCAATCGTGGCCCGGCCCAACCTACAAACCTGTCAACCTTCTCGGCTCTTTCTCTGTGCTCCTCTGTGTCTCCGTGCCTCTGTGTTGCGAGGTCTTATGTTTTTCAAATTAACGTGACTTCACAAACGGCTGGCCTATCGCTTTCGGGGCGACGGACTTTGCCATCAAGCCTGCCAGAACGATTACGGTCACGATGTAAGGAATCATTTGTATCAAGGAGCCAGGTACCTTGCCTATGCCAGGGAAGACCACGCCTTCTATCTGTACCTGCAATGCGGCGAAGAAGCCGAACATCAGGCAGCCCAGGGCTGTGTGCAAAGGCCGCCAGTTACCAAATACCAGTGCCGTCAAGGCCAGGTAACCGTTACCGGCTGACATATCGCGCAAGAAAAAACCGCTTTGTACGATGGACAAATAAGCACCAGAGAAAGAACACAATACGCCAGCACACAACATGGCCATAAAGCGGGTGCGTTCTACATTGATACCTGCCGCATCGGCAGCGTGCGGATTTTCACCGACGGCGCGCAGGCGCAGGCCAAAGCTGGTGTGGTACAAGACCCAGTGGACCAGGGGGATCAGGGCAAACGCCAGGTAGACCAGGGCGCTATGGCCACCGATGAGCTTGGTATACACCCAACCCAGGAAAGGGATGCCGGCAACGGCCTCAGAGCCTGGAAAAACGATATCAAACAGACGGGCGTCACCCAGGTCAGGCGTGCGGCCACCCTGCTGGAACAGGTATTGGGCGATCACAAAGGTCAGACCACTGAGGGTAATATTGATGGCAATACCCGCGACTAGCTGATTACCTTTTTGCGTGATGCTGACAAACCCCTGCAATAGTGCAATGGCGACCGAAATGCCTATGCCTGCCAGGATACCCAGCCAGGGGCTCTTGGTGGCAAAGGCCACAGCCGCCGAGACAAAGGCTGCAGCCAGCATCTTGCCTTCCAGTGCCAGATCGACCACGCCGCTGCGTTCTGCAAACAGGCCAGCCATGGCGGCAAACATCAGTACCGGGGCATTGCGTATGGTCGATACCAGGATGCTGGAAAATTGAAAATCATCAAACATCATTTTTCCTTACGCTTGAGCAGGGCAGACAGGGCGGGGGCATACAGGTTTTCCATGGCACCGCAGAACAGGATGATCAAACCCTGGATAAAGATAAATGTCTCTGGCGGGATATTGGCTTTTTCCAGCGACAAGTCAAAGCCACCCTGTATCAGCGCGCCAAACAAAACCGACGACAGCAAGATACCAAGCGGATGCTGACGCCCCATCAGGGCAATCGCGATACCGATAAAACCGGCACCAGCAGGGAAATTCAGGTTCAGGTAATGGGTAGAACCCATGACAGAATTGACCGCAGCCAAACCTGCCAGCGCACCGGATATCATCATGGTGATGATGATGGTCTTGCTGATGGAGATACCTGCATAATGCGCCGCATGCTGGTTCAGGCCAGTGGCACGCAACTGGTAACCCCAGGTGGTACGCCAGACGACAACGCCATAAATCACCAGCGCCAGCAGCGCCAGCACAAAGCTGATATTCAATGGTGTCTCACCCAGCACCGGCAAAATGCTATTCAGTTTAGGCAACCAGGCGGCATCGGCAAATACGCGGCTGGCAGTATTTTGCTGGCCAACAGGGATAAGGAAACTGACGATCACATAATTCATCAAACTGGCAGCGATGAAGTTGAACATGATGGTCGTCACCACCACATGGCTGCCGCGTTTGGCTTGCAGATAACCCGGCAAGAACGCCCAGGCCGCACCAAAGGCAGCACTGCCCAGCATGGCCAGCGGTATCAGCAACCAGCCTGGCAGGGAAGAGTCCAGCCACAGCAAGACCAGGGTCAGGCCCAGGCCGCCGACATACATCTGGCCTTCGCTACCGATATTGAACAAACCGGCCTGCATCGCTACCGATACTGACAAACCGGTGAAGATAAAAGTCGCTGCATAAAACAGGGTGTAACCCAGGCCTTCAGGATTCAGCACCGCAGCGTTGATCAGGATACCCAGGCATTCTACTGGGCTTTCGCCCAGCAGATAAATCACACCCGCCGCGACCAGTAAGGCGGAGAACAGGTTTAACAGCGGCAGGGCAAATGCGGTGGCCCAGCGTGGGAGGTCGGCTTGATTCATCTTTGTTTGGTCGCTTGTCTGTATTCGCTTTGTTTCTTACATGTGCCAGCTAAGGCGCAATCGAGAGTTTATCGCTTGCTATATTGTCTGCTTCAATGTGTCTGCTTCAATGTGTATGTATGCCACCCATGAGGCAGCCTATCTCGGTTGCATCAAATTCTTCCGCCTTCAATTCACCGGTGATGGCACCGCCAGAGATGACCAGGATGCGGTCAGCCAGGGCGCGTACTTCTTCCAGTTCAACTGATACCAGCAAGATCGCAATGCCGGCATCACGCATCGCCAGCAGGCGGGTATGCAAGCTTTCTATCGTACCTATATCAACGCCACGGGTAGGCTGGCCCACCAGCATCAGCTTGGGGTTGGCGGCGATTTCACGTGCCATCACCACTTTTTGCTGATTACCGCCAGACAGCAGGGCGATGCGCAAATGCGGATCAGCCGGGCGCACATCAAACCTGGCCAGCAAGTCGGTGCAATTCTTTAATATGCTTTTGTAATCGAGCAAGCCAAAAGACTTGCCCAGCTTTTTCTGGTAACCCAGGAAGCTGTTCATCATCACCGAGAAATTCTTGATGACGGCATCGCGCAAACGGTCTTCCGGCACGTGGCCTATGCCCAGTTCACGGAAAGTCGCTGGCAAACCATCGGCATCCTTGCGACCGGCAAAGGGTAAATCCTTGCCCTGCATTTGCAGTTTGCCACTGGTGGGCAGGCGCATGCCGCTCAAGATTTCCAGCAATTCACTCTGGCCATTGCCCGACACACCGGCAATCGCCACGATTTCACCAGCACGGATATTGAAATTGACATTCTTCAGCAGGCTGACTTTTTGCGAATTCACCAGATTGAGGTCTTTGACGTCCAGCACCATCTCGCCCGGCGCATAGGCAGCACGTGGCAAGTGGGTGACGATGGGTCTGCCCACCATCATCTCGGCCAACTGGACAGTAGTGGTGTCAGCCGTGGCGACAGAGCCGATAACGGCACCCGCACGCATGACCGTGACCTGGTCTGTGATTTCCAGAATCTCTTGCAGCTTGTGGGTAATCAGGATGATGGTCTTGCCCTGTTCCTTGAACAGGCGCAGCACTTCAAACAGCGAAGCGGTTTCCTGTACCGTCAGTACGGCCGTGGGTTCATCCAGGATCAGGATATTCGCGCTGCGATAAATCTGCTTGAGGATTTCTACCCTTTGTTGCACGCCGACGGACAAGTCCTGTATTGTCGCCAGCGGGTCGACATCCAGCGAATAGCGTTTGCAAATTTCACGCAGTTTGGCTTCGACTTCATGACGTTGCGGTTTCAGCCGAAAGCCGCCTTCCATACCCAGCATGACATTGTCGAGCACGGTCATATTTTCCACCAGCATGAAATGCTGATGCACCATGCCTATGCCCAGCTTGATGGCTTCCTGGCTGTTGCGGATGTGGTGTTCTGCGCCATTGATGAGCAGCTTGCCACTGTCGGCGCGGTAATAGCCATACAGTATGCTCATCAGCGTGGATTTGCCGGCGCCGTTTTCACCGATCACGCCATGGATGGAACCCGGTGCAATGGAAAAGCTCACATCACGATTGGCCTGTACCGCGCCAAAGCGTTTGGAGATCTGTTGAAATTCGACTGCTGGCTGCATACTTTAGCGTTTCTTTAAAATACGATGTGCGACAGATGGGGGCGAAGAACGTGTTTACGATCTGTAGCGAGCGAGCGTCAGCGGGGTGAAGAGCAGCGCAAAAAGCGGAATGTACTTAAGTACATGAGCATTTTGAGCAGCGCATGAGCCCCGATCACGCTCGCGCAGTAAGATCGTAAACACGTTCTAAACATCAATCAGGGCGCAAAGCATCTGTAAAAGATACTGCGCCCCTCATACATTAGCTGTTACCTACTACCTGGCTACCTGGCATCAGACCGGGCACTTATTACCTTCACGGAAATCAACCACCTTGATCTTGCCGCTGATGATGTCTTGCTTGGCGGCGTTCACGCGTTTTTCCATATCGGCGCTGACGACGCTGCGGTTGTCCTTGTCCAGTGCCCAGTCGACGCCACCTTCTTTCAGGCCCTTGTACTGGGTACCATTTTTCCAGTTGCCGTTTTTCAGTTGCATGAAGCTGTCATAAATGGCTTGATCCACGCGCTTGACCATGGACGTCAGCATATTGCCTGGGTGCATATAGTTCTGGTTGGAATCCACGCCGATGCCCAGCTTGCCTTTTTCTTTAACTGCTTGCAAAGTTCCCAGGCCACTACCGCCGGCAGCGGCAAAAATTACGTCCACGCCGCGTTCAAACTGTGCCCTTGCCAACTCGCCACCTTTGGAAGGATCGTTCCATGCAGCGGTGGTGGTGCCGACCATGTTTTGAACGACTTCAATCTTGGCTTCTGTGGCTTTCGCCCCTTGCGCATAACCGCAAGAAAAGTTGCGTATCAGCGGAATATCCATGCCGCCGACAAAGCCGACCTTTTTGGTTTTGCTGGCAATGGCTGCTGCCACGCCGACCAGGTACGAGCCTTCCTGTTCCTTGAACAGGACTGAGCTGACATTGTCACCAGTAGCAATACCGTCGATGAGGACGAACTTTGTTTTTGGGAATTCTTTGGCGATGTTTTGTACGGCCTGTGCCTGACCAAAACCGATAGCGGCGATCAGGTCCACATTTTTACGGGCCAGATTACGCAAGACCTGTTCAGTCTGGGTGTCGCTGGCAACCTGCACTTCAAAGAAATTGAGTTTGGTTTCTTTCTTGAAGCGCTCTGCACCTTCGGAAGCTGACTGGTTGAAGGATTTGTCAAACTTGCCGCCCGCATCGTAGATCACTGCAAATTTAAGATCTGCAGCATACCCGCTGGCCGCACCACCGAACGCCATCAGGGTTGCCAGGGACAGGCAGATTTGCTTGAGTTTCATGAAATTTCCTTATTCAGATGTCATAGTGCCGACGTGCTTGAAGCTATGCGCATGCGGTACCCAAATTAAAAACCATGTTTCGCTAGCGCCAGGCTGACTATCCTTGCTACGGAGCCAGCCTGGAAAGCCTGTGCAAGCCTAACATGGTGCAGACATTTCGTTTCAGCCACGAGGGCAAAATTTTATCAAAAACAGTGTTGCTGCTGGCAGCAGGGCATCAATAGGGCATTAACAGGGAATTAATCCAGCGTTATTTGCTGCACGCGCCCACTTTTGGTGCCAAATTTTGTATCTACTTCAGACATTCAGGCGGCTTTGCTGACCGCCATGAACTCCAGCACTTGCTGGCGTTGTGGTATCGATGTTTGTGCACCCAGCTTGGTGACCGTCAAAGCCGCGGTGTATTGCGCTTCGCGGCTGGCATCAACCAGGCTCAGGCCATTCGCAATACCCACGGCGAAGGCACCGACAAACGTATCACCGGCGGCAGTCGTGTCCACCACGTCCACTTTCACGGCCGGAATGAACTGGCTGCCTGTGCTATCGGTAATCAGGGCACCATGTTCACCCATGGTCAGCAAGACGGTCGCTGTGCCACGTTGCAAGATTTGTTCCGAGGCAGCTTTGGCGCTGGCCTGATCGACCACCGTGACGCCACTCAGTTGCGAGGCTTCGGTTTCGTTCAAAATCAGATAATCAACCTGGGCCAGCAAGGCATCGCTCAGGTCTTGTGCGGGGGCGGGATTCAGGATGACTTTGACCCCTTTGCTGCGGGCAATTTCTATCGCACGGGTGACGGTTGCCAGTGGAGTTTCAAGCTGGCATACCAGCAGTTGCGCACCGGCGATGGCGGCGGTGGCCGCTTCCACCTGGGCGCTGGTCAGGGTGGCATTGGCACCGGCCGCCAGCACGATGCTGTTGTTGCCATGATCATCGACCAGGATACCGGCAACACCGGTGGCCACGCCTGCCACTTTGGCCAGGTGGCTTAATTCCATCCCTTCGGCGGCCAGGCAGTCATGAGAAAAACAGCCAAAACCATCATCACCCACGGCACCGATGAAGCTCACCTGTGCACCCTGACGGGCCGCGGCAACAGCCTGATTGGCACCTTTGCCACCAGGTATCTGTCTGAATTCATGCCCATGCAGGGTTTCACCCACGGCTGGCATGCGTGGCGTGCGAAAAACCAAATCCATATTGACACTGCCGACTACAGTTATGCGTGGCTTCATGATGCTTTTTTCTCGATAAAAAAGTGTCGCGCAATCGTTTGCGCAATCGATTTCGTATTTAACTATGGGGGCTGTTTAACGTCAAGCGCAATCTCGATTTTTGGTCAAAAAATGTGCAAAGACGCGGCTAGCTGGCAACCCTGTAGTTGGCATTATTTTCAGTCGTTGATCTGGGCGTGCTGACCACTCTTTTAGGCAAGCATTCCCCCCATAGGGAATGGGTCCAAAACTTCGTCTGGCGTTGTTGTGCGTCGCTCACTTGGATCACCAAGCAGCGCTCCGCACGCCTAGCCAGGCAAGGTTTCAAACCTATTTGCTTGCCTAAAAGATAGTCAACACGCCCTGGGCAGGTTAAGGGCAGAATTTTGTTGCGCTGCACCAGTGTCAAGCGTCCATGAAGTTATGACAGTTGCAAGTGCAAATTGTTCTGCGATTTCGCCAAAGCGGGCTGATTGTGGGGCTGCTAAGGATGGATGTCAAATTCGATATTCCCACCATGCCAGTTTGTGAGCATTTACTTATTTTAATTGTTATTATGGTATTTATTGTGGATGCTTGCCTTGACTCGGCGCATAATCATATTCAGCACACTAAAATTTCAGGACTGGTGAACTCACGGAAACAAGCGGCCATGACTACATTCAATACATCTCGTGAAATCCCGGCAGGCGTAGAGCAGGTCTTTGCCGCAATCAGCGATCCGGAACGTCTTGCACTGTGGTGGGGTCCTGCTGGTTTCACCAATACCTTCACTGCCTGCGAATTCAGGACTGGTGGACGCTGGTCTTTCATCATGCATGGACCAGATGGTAAAAATTATCCAAACGAAAACGTGTTTGCCAATATAGAAGCGCCAGTGAAGCTGGTTGTTCAGCACGTATCCGAGCCGAAATTTTATTTAACTATAAGCCTGGCTCCGTCGGCGGCGGGAACCCTTGTGTCCTGGTCGCAGGCATTCGACGACCCCGATGTTGCTCGCCATATCGAGCACATCGTCGTCCCGGCCAACGAACAAAATCTGGACCGTTTGTCTGCGGAGGTCATGCGCAAGCTGGCTAGTGACTGAGCCGCCCTTGCAGCGAATCCTGTACGAGTGCTGCGCTTGCTAGCGATTTTTGATGCTGTTGGAGGCTGATCTGGTAATAAAGATCGCTTGGAGATTTTCTGCCGGAAGGTTAAAAAAACCGCCAGTAGGCGGTTTTTTCACATCTGTGACACTGGTAACTGGTACATGGTCATTCCTGAAAGGAAGCTACCAGTGTATGGTCGGTATGTGTATGCCGGGCATGATTCCCAGCGCCGACAAAATGATCACGATCAGCAAAATAATAAACAGCACGCGTACTATTTGCCCTACTGGGGCAGGTAAGGGAAGCATCCCCACCAGCCACCAGATTAGCCCGAAGACGACCAGATAGATAATGAGATTGATGATCTGATTCATATTTTCTCCTCAGGTAAAGTACGGGCAGGTCAATGCCCGCATTTTTTGCTAAATGGTATTGCGGCTAATTATTTAGGTGGCAATACAACGATAGTATCACCAGGTTTGCCGGGTTCGCCGGTTTTTCCTTTGGCGCCGTCATAACCAGGGGAACCTGGAACACCTTTTTCACCGGTTGCGCCTTGCATGCCTTCTGCACCTGTTGCGCCGGTAGCGCCAGTTGCACCAACCGAGGCGGGCGCACCTGTTGCGCCGGTAGCGCCGGTTGCACCAGGCGCACCAGCCGGGCCGGGTACTGCTACAGGCACAGGCACAGGAACAACTACCTGAGCCGGTTGGCGATCACATGCGCTTGTCGCCAAAACGCCAATAATTGACAGTAAAAGAATGGAAAATTTCATAATAGGGACCTTGGTTGTAGACAAATAAAGAAGAAAAAGAAGCAGGACCGGGCAAAGGCAGGGAAAGAGTTTTCTTTATACTTACCCATGTCACTGCACTTTTCTGAGGATGCATGTAAAAACATTTACATTCCGTGCGCTAGCAAACATATTGAAAATTAGTTTTGTTTTATATTGGTTGAACCGGTAATAAAGAGTGTTGCTGATACCAGATTTGATAAGTTGTACAAACATCAAACCGGTGTCGGCTTTCATGGAAAGTGATCAAACCCGCTGCCGCAAGGTAAGCGGGATTTTTTTTGTGAAACAATTTAATTGACATTGAAAAGACAAATGTTTATTGTGTTAAACAATTGTTTGTTTGAGATTTTTCCAGGTAAACCTTGCCATGAGTCCCGTTATCTCTAAAAAAGAACAGCTTTACCAGTTGATTGCTGCCCATCCTTTCATCTCACAGCAAGACCTGGCGGATCAGCTTGGTTTGTCGCGTTCTGCCGTGGCGGGGCATGTCGCTGCACTGATACGTGAAAAACGCCTGCTGGGGCGGGCCTATGTCTTGCCGGATCAGCATGCCGTAGTGTGTATAGGCGGGGCAAATATTGACCGCAAAATGCGCACGCTGGGGCCTATGCAGATGGGCACATCCAACCCTGTGAGTCAGCATGAAGCCTTTGGCGGCGTGGCACGCAATATTGCAGAAAACCTTGCACGTCTGGGTTTGCCTGTGAATCTATTGTGTGCAGTGGGTGATGATGCTGCCGGACAGAGCATCTTGACGCAGGCGCAGTCCGTCGGCATTGATGCCAGAGCCAGCTTGCAAATTGCCGGTACCCTTAGCGGCAGCTATACCGCCTTGCTGAATGACGAAGGCGATATGGTGTTGGCGCTGGCGCATATGGAATGCTGCGAAGCCATGACGCCCGAGTATTTGCGTAGCCGTGCCCCCCAGCGCAGTGCCGCTGCTTTCACTATTGCAGACTTGAATTTGCCCGCAGATAGCATAGCCTTGCTATTGGAAGAGGCTCACTTGCAGGCCAGTCCATTGCTGCTGGTTGCAGTGTCGCAACCCAAGATGGCGCGCCTGCCTGAGCAGTTGCAGGGGCTGCGTTGCCTGGTACTGAACCGTGGCGAACTGGAAACGGTAGCGGGGCGCAGTTTGCCTCAGCTAGAGGACGTGGCCATTGCCTGCCACCAGTTACAGCAGCGCGGTGCCCGGGACGTGATCATTACCCTGGGTAGCGACGGTGTTTTATATACCGATGTTGCAGGCAAGCATGGCATCAGTCATCTCGCTGCACCAAAGGTCCGTGTGAAAGATGCGACTGGCGCTGGCGATGCCTTCTCGGCCGGAGTGGCCTGGTCTTTGTACCATAGTGCCGATGATCTGGGACTGGCTTGCCGGCGTGGTTTGAAGCTGGCTGTGCTGACCATACAAAGTGAGGCGACTGTTGCGCCTGCGCTGAACCACCATATTTTTAATGAGGAAACATGATGCAATCTTATCTGGTCTTGTCGGACGAAGTCCGCGCTGCCCGCCTGGCAGCCAAACCCGTGGTGGCGCTGGAATCCACCATCATTTCTCACGGCATGCCTTACCCGCAGAATGTGCAGACGGCGCGCGAGCTGGAACAGATCATCCGTGACCGTGGCGCCGTGCCGGCCACCATCGCCATCATGAATGGCAAGATACACATAGGCTTGTCTGACGCCGAACTGGAATTGCTGGGCAACACGCCGGATGCCATGAAGGTCAGTCGCCGTGATCTGGCGTATGCCCTGACCAACAACAAACTTGGTGCCACCACTGTGGCCGCCACCATGATCTGCGCAGCATTGGCAGACATAGAAGTCTTTGTTACCGGTGGTATAGGTGGTGTACATCGCGGGGCAGAAACCAGTTTTGATATTTCTGCAGACTTGCAGGAGCTGGCAAGAACTTCAGTTGCCGTGGTCTGTGCCGGAGCCAAATCCATACTCGATATCGGTTTGACGCTGGAATATCTGGAAACCCATGGCGTGCCTGTGGTCAGTGTGGGCCAGTCCGCTTTCCCGGCATTCTTTACCAGGGACAGTGCTTACCAGGCAGATTTCCAGCTGGATACGGCAGAGCAGCAGGCCGACTTTATCCATGCCAAATGGACGCTGGGCCTGGCAGGTGGCGTGGTGATTGCCAATCCGGTACCTGAGGTGGCAGCCATGCCAAGAGAAGAAATTGAAAGCATTACCCAGTCAGCCTTGCAGCAGGCCGATGAGCTGGGTATCAAGGGCAAGGCGATTACCCCTTTCCTGCTCAATCGCATCAAGCAGATGAGCGATGGGCGCAGCCTGGAAACCAATATTTCCCTGGTAAAAAACAATGCCGTAGTCGGTGCGCGACTGGCGCTGGCCTTGCATCATTTGCGCAAGCGTACGGTATAAAGAACCATAGCGGTGATGGCGCACAGTGCCGTCACCGCGGATGAATTGAGTCCTGGTCAGGGATAGAAGACACTGACGTGATAGCCAGCTGCTTTCAGCTTGGGCAATTCGAAATACAGTTTGATATTCTGATCGCCGCCTGCCGTGAAGCCTTTCGCCAACTTGTCTTTTTCGGTCAGGTAATCTTCCGGGCCGAAGACGCGTTGTAATACGGCCTTGTCCTTGGTATCGTTCAATATCAACTCTACCGTTGGCCATGCCTGCACGATGCTGCTGCGGTTCTGGATTTGCATGACCAGCAAAAAGACATTCCTGTCCGGTGCCAGCGCCTGCAATTCATTCGACTCTACCGTGATCTGCTCGATTTGTGCCGGCAAGTTAACCTGGCATTGCAATAGCTTGCAGGCTTGTTGCAGATACGGCTTGCTCTCTGGCAGCCAGGCCGCCAGTTGACTGCGAAAAATATATGCACTTTGGGCCAGCAGCAATGGGAAAAGCAAGAGCACCATCAGCGTCAGCATGACGGTCGTGACACGTTTGCGTCGCTGCTGCTTTTCAGCCTGGATGACAAAATTGGGGCGATGTTCATCTGCATCGCTGCTTGAATCTTCGCTGACGGCTGCCTGATTTGCCAGCGCTGCTTCTTCAGCGCCGATATACGCGGCCTTATCGGCTTTATCGTCAGATGGTTTGATCTCAGCCTCAGCCTGTGAGGTTGAATCAGCTTCTACGGGCGCTGTTTCCTTGTGCCGCCAGACTTTGGTCGTCGTGGCTGGCGCTGCATCGCTGTTTGTGGGCTTGGTGTTTTCTACACCTTCATTCATGGACCAGTCTGCAGTTGGCGGATCCATCAATGCGGCGCGGGTTTCCAGCTCGGCTCTTGCGACGTCGCTGTCACTGACATCTTCCATGGTGGTAGGGAAGCTACCATCGCCCAGGTCAAAGTCAATAGTAGAAGCACTGACCACTGGCGCTGGCTTGACGGCAGCAGTGGGCGGTACTGCAGCAGTTATGGCGGCAATAGGTTTGCTTGCTTCGACGACTGCATTTGTCGGTTTGTTGGCCTTGCTTTCGGCCGTTGCAGCGGCAACTGGTTTTGCTGGTACTGGTGTTGTCTTGGGCTGGTCCAGGTTCTCTGCTTCAAATTCTTTTTCTGCCTTGGAAATGGCGGCCAATACTTCATTGCCCGGCTTGTTGACCAAGGGTTTACTTGCGGATGAAGCGGTGGCAGGAGCGGCGGCAGTGACTGGCGCTGCTGGTTCAGCGGGCGAGCGTGTACTGACAGGCGCCTCTGTCCTGGCTGCTGCTTTTATCTCAGGAGCAGGACTTGCTCCTACAGCAGATGCCACTACTGGTGCAGGTTTGGCCGGGTCAGGGGCGGGGACCGGCGGTGTCGCAGCTGTAACCCAAGGCGCGTCCCATAATAGAATGCGATGGGTAGTGTCGGTGACTGGCGGTGTCGTAGCTGTAGCTGGAGCTGGAGCTGGAACACTAGTCGCAGCTGGTGCCGGGGCACTAATGCTTGCTGCCGGTGTTACCGGTTTGGCTGCATTACTGGTCGCTGTTGGCGTGGCTGGTGTAGTTGGTGTGCTTGCCTTGGCAACTGGGCCTGGAACTGCTGGTGTTGCAGCTACTGGTGTTGCAACTACTTTTTGGCCATCAGCCGAGATCAGGTTTTCAACCGCATTAAAGGTTTGCTGACACGAACCGCACCTCACCAGGCCCGCATGCAATTTCAACTGGTCATTCGCTACCTTGAAGGCAGTTTGACAGTGGGGGCAGCGGGTAGCCAGGGCCATTTGCGTTAGCCGTCCAGTCTACCTGACAGGGCAACCCAGCCTTCGTGTTCGGCCCAGACGCTGAGCTGAATGAATGGGGCATACGCTGCGGCCACTTCTTCGGCCTGTCTTGCCAGTACGCCAGACAGTATCAAGGCACCGCCGGGCGCAACACGGCCAGCCAGCATGGGAGCCATCAATTTCAGCGGGCTGGACAAGATGTTGGCGACCACGATATCAAACTTTTCTGGTGCCGGATGCGCAGCGCCAAATGCTTCCGGCAATGCGTATTCGATCTGGCACTGATTGCGTTCTGCATTGTAGTTGGCCGATTCTATCGCCTGCGGGTCAATATCAACACCGATGACTTTGACAGCCCCCAGTTTGCTGGCCACCATCGCCAATATGCCAGAACCGCAACCATAGTCGAGTACTGACAGGTTGTGCGGTGCATGCGCTTCCAGCCATTCCATGCACAGTCGTGTGGTGGGGTGGCTGCCAGTACCAAAAGCCAGGCCGGGATCGAGTTCAAGGATCAGGCCATTGCTGTCAGGAGCATCGTGCCAGCTCGGTACGACCCAGATATTTTTACCAATATGGATGGGGGCAAACTGTGATTGAGTGAGACGCACCCAGTCCTGCTCTTCAACCTGACGGGTGATATAGGCAGGTGCGGTTGCCAGGCTGATGGCAGCTGCAGCTTCGGTTACCAGTGTGGCATGGTCGCAATCTATGTTGGCCAGGGCGACAACGCGGCTGCGGTCCCAGGCGGCTTCATCCGGCTCCATGCCGGGTTCGCCAAACAATGGCCTTTCGGCATCCGTGCCCTCGTCGGCATCCTCGACGGAAACAGACAGCGCGCCCGCATCCATCAGGGCATCCGACAATGCCTCTGCCTGCTCGCGCGCCACTTCAATCACTATTTCTATCCAACCCATATTGCTACTTTCTTATACGACGTTATTGCTTCAAGAAGCTTCAAAACCAAAAGGCTCTCCACAGAGACACAGAGGAAGCACAGAGAAAATCAAGAGAAAAACCAACTCATCATCGATATCAACACTGCGCGTCAGCAATACAGGTCTGCTGCGCTGATTTATTGCATTAAAACATATCAACAGCAAAAAAGCTTACCACAGAGGCTAGATAACAAAGCCAAAAGCACAGGGAAAAACTGGTGTTTTCTCTGTGCTTGTTTTCCCTATTTGTAGATTGGGTCGGGCCTCGCTAGGCCAGCCCAACCTACGATTTTGAGGTAAGCTTAAAGCTTTCCTCTGCACCCCTCGGTGTCTCTGAGTCTCTGTGTTGAGAGGTCTTTACTTCGATTACTTAGACTTTTTGGACAACTCTGGCATATCCGCCAATTTGTGTTCCAGGTAATGAATATTCGTGCCACCTTCAATGAAGCGGGCATCGATCATCAACTCGCGGTGCAGCGGGATGTTGGTCTGTATGCCTTCGACCACCATTTCCGACAAGGCGATCTGCATGCGACGGATAGCCTGTTCGCGCGTTTCACCATAAGCGATGACCTTGCCTATCATGGAATCATAATTCGGCGGCACGAAATAGCCTGCGTAAGCATGCGAATCCACACGGATGCCAGGACCACCCGGTGTATGCCAGGACGTGATGCGACCTGGTGAAGGGGTGAACTTGAACGCGTCTTCGGCATTGATGCGGCACTCAATGGCGTGGCCCTTGAGGATGATATCGGTTTGCTTGAAGCGCAGCTTTTCATTGAAAGCGATACGTATCTGTTCTTGCACGATGTCGACGCCGGTGATCATTTCCGTTACTGGATGTTCAACCTGTACGCGGGTATTCATTTCAATGAAATAGAATTCACCGTTTTCGTACAAAAATTCAAACGTACCTGCACCACGATAATTGATCTTGCGGCAGGCAGCGGCGCAACGGTCGCCGATTTTTTCTATGATTTTGCGCGGAATGCCAGGCGCAGGTGCTTCTTCGATCACCTTTTGATGGCGGCGTTGCATGGAGCAATCGCGCTCACCCAGCCAGATGGCACTGCCGTGCTGGTCGGCCAGAATCTGGATTTCCACATGGCGCGGATTTTCCAGAAATTTTTCCATATACACTTCCGGATTGCCAAAGGCTGCGCCAGCTTCCGACTTGGTCATGGTGACCGCGTTCAGTAAGGCAGCTTCGGTATGCACCACGCGCATGCCGCGACCACCACCACCACCGGCAGCCTTGATGATGACCGGGTAACCGACCTTGCGGGCGATTTGCACGATGGCTTTTGGGTCATCCGGCAATGCACCTTCAGAGCCAGGTACGCATGGCACACCTGCCTTGATCATGGCATGTTTGGCCGAGACCTTGTCACCCATCAGGCGGATGGATTCGGCACGTGGGCCAATGAAGACAAAGCCGGATTGTTCTACGCGTTCGGCAAAATCGGCGTTTTCAGACAAAAAGCCGTAACCTGGGTGAATCGCCTGGGCATCAGTAACTTCAGCGGCGCTGATGATGGCCGGCATGCTCAGGTAACTCAGATTGGAGGGAGCCGGGCCTATGCAAACAGATTCGTCGGCCAGCTTCACATATTTTGCTTCGCGGTCGGCTTCAGAATGCACGACCACGGTTTTGATACCCATCTCGCGGCAGGCGCGCTGAATACGGAGCGCGATTTCACCACGATTGGCGATAAGAATTTTTTCAAACATGATTTAACTTTGCTGTGGCAATGGTTGCAATTGCATTAGCGGAAAATCCGGTTTCCGTGCTCGCTGGCTGATTGCCGCATGCACCGACATTTCCCTAATGCGCGCCTGGATTAGCCAATCACGAACAGCGGCTGACCGTACTCAACAGGCTGACCATTTTCAACCAGGATCTGTTTGACCGTGCCTGAGAAATCGCTTTCGATTTCATTCAGCAGTTTCATCGCTTCGATAATGCAGAGAGTGTCGCCAACATTGACGCTCTTGCCGATATCGGCAAATGGGGCTGCGCCAGGAGAGGCAGAACGGTAGAACGTACCAACCATAGGGGATTTGACGATATGGCCATCCGGCACCACGGGTGCTGCTGTGACCGGTGCTGCGGCGACAGGTGCGGCTGCCGGCATCATTTGATGCTGGGGTTGCTGCATCATGACGACTTGATTTTGTGGCATCGCAGATGATTTGACGATGCGGACTTTTCCTTCACCTTCAGTCACTTCCAGTTCTGCGATATCTGATTCTGCTACGAGGTCGATCAGGGTCTTGAGTTTTCTTAAATCCATGTGGAATCCCCTTGAAAAAGTGGTTCTGAATTAATTGAGACGCGCAATTCCGAGCAGGAAAACAGCTCTGATGATGCCGCCGAAGCTTGGATTATATACGAAATAAGCCGTCATTATCGGCAAATTGCGCGAAGATGCGAGAATTTAAATATTTTTGAGGGAAAAGTCAATCGCCAGGCGATAGCCATCGGTACCGAGGCCGCAAATGACCCCTTTGGCAATTGCCGACAGAAAGGAATGATGTCTGAAGGCTTCTCTCTGATGCACATTGGAGATGTGCACTTCGATAAATGGTATGGCAACAGCAGCCAGCGCATCCCTTAAGGCAACGCTGGTATGTGTCAGGCCGCCCGGGTTGATGATAATAGCATCGACTTGCTCTTTTTGGGCAGCATGAATGCGATCAATTAATGCGCCTTCATGATTACTCTGGAAAAAAGCCAGTTCAGCACCTGCGGCACGGGCTTGCGCCTGGGCTGCAGTCTCTATTTCTGCCAGGGTCGTGGCACCGTAAGTGGCAGGCTCACGACTGCCCAGCAGGTTCAGATTGGGGCCATTCAGCAGCAGGAGTTTGCTTGCCATAGTCACATTCAATTTGACGAAGATGGGCGCATTTTGCCGCTAATGGCGTTAGATTGGCAAGGAAAACCGTCGCAACTTTTATTTTTCAGAAGAAAATTTGGCGATGTCGGCACGCAATTCCTCCATTTTCAGGCGGCCAAGGTAGTTTTTGACAACTTTACCGTCCGGTGCAAGCAGAATAGTAAACGGCAGGCCACCAGCCTGATTTCCCAACTGACGCGACAATTCGCTGCCTTCCATACCGGCGGCAAACAGCGGGTAACTGATTTTGTATTTTTTTGCAAATTCGGCAATATTGCTGGGACTATCTATACCCAGGCCTAGTATCTGTACTTTTTTCCCTTTCAGTTCTTGCTGCAAGGTGGATAGTTCCGGCATTTCCTGTACGCAGGGCGCGCACCAGGTCGCCCAGAAATTGACCAACAAATAACGCCCTTGCCATTGCGTCATGGCCTGGGGTTTGCCATCGCTGTCCTTGAATTGCTGCGCCATTAACTGCGCCACTGCTTTGTTCTCGGGCGATGTGGGCGCGGTCTGGACGTTACCGGCATAGATGCCCAGACCGGTCGATAACAGGCCGAGCACGATGGCCAGACTAATAAACTTCTTGTTCATACGGGGATTCTTTCACAGAGCTGCATCCAGACGGTGATGGTAGCGCAGCTTGTTGATTCGTGCTGAGAGATCATTGCGGCCACTCATGCTTCTTGCGTATCATCTTCCGCCATCAACGCTCGCAAGCCATGGAGATTCACTCTTTCCGTGCTTTTGCCATGGCCGCTACGGATGTCGTCCTGATCGTGCAAGACCAGGTGAACGCCTTCGTTCTTGTGCATGAAACTCAGGGTTTCTATGCGGTCATTACGATTATTGAAACTTTCAGATACCTCGAACTGCACGTCCTTATTCAGCAAATGAATGGCGACATCCTTGGTATTGTCGGCAAACAGGTGCAGGTAAATGTCAGAATGGTTACCCGCCGTGCCGTTGAGTACTGCACCCACCAGATAGGGATGGAAGCGTTCGAGTTCTTCCATGAGTTCGACGGCAAGTTGGCGCAAATGCAATAACCGTTGAGGCTGGGTATCGCCAAAGAACAATTCATTGTATTCGCGCACTTCCTGTTCGACCTGGGCGTTGTCGGGCAGGACATCGCCCTTGATTTTCTGGTTGCCCAGCAGTTGCTTGGCAGCCTTGCGCTTGGCTGAGGCATAGTCGGCACCATCTTCGGCGATCATGCGCGCTGCCAGGGCAGCAATCTCAGCCCGCAGGCTTTCGGCTTCGTTTGGTGTATGGATCATCATGTGGTCATCATAACTGAATACGTAAGCCCCCTCAATACAGAGAAGAGCAAGGCTGCTTGTGGGTGGGGCCTTCGTTCGGCATGTCGCCCCCCTCTATGACTTCGCGGGGATGCATGGGAGGGCAGCCTAAAGGCAAACTAAAATCAAGTCTGTTAAAAATTATTCTTTTAATATTTTTCTCTGTGACACTCTGTGCCCCCTCTGTGACTCTGTGTTGAGTGGTTTTCAGCTTCTGTTACGAGTGGTGACAAGAACATGCCTTCTCTCAGGTAGAATTGCGGGATTCTGGAATTTGGTTCAATTATGCATATTCATATTTTAGGTATCTGCGGCACTTTCATGGGTGGCCTGGCGGTGTTGGCGAAAGAGGCCGGTCATACGGTGACGGGCTGCGATGCCAATGTCTATCCGCCTATGAGTACCCAGCTTGAATCGCAGGGCATCACCCTGACGCAGGGCTATGGCGCCGAGCAAATTGCATTGGAGCCGGATTTATATGTCATAGGCAACGTGGTATCGCGTGGCAACCCTTTGATGGAAGAAATCCTCAATCGGGGCTTGCCCTATGTATCTGGCCCGCAATGGATGGGTGACCATATATTGCATGATAAGTGGGTACTTGCTGTCGCTGGCACTCACGGCAAGACAACCACCTCGGCCATGCTGGCCTGGATACTTGAATATGCCGGTTATGCACCAGGCTTCCTGATCGGTGGCGTACCGCTGAATTTTGGTATCTCTGCCCGCTTATGGGGTAACCATGCTTCAGATTTCTTCGTGATCGAAGCGGACGAATACGATACGGCGTTTTTCGACAAGCGCAGCAAATTCGTGCATTACCATGCCAAGACAGCGGTATTGAATAACCTTGAATATGATCATGCTGACATTTTTCCCGATGTGGCAGCGATAGAAAACCAGTTCCACCACCTGGTGCGTACCGTACCCGGTGTCGGTCGCCTTATCGTCAACGGCGATAATGGCTCGCTGGAACGGGTGTTGAAGCGCGGTTGCTGGAGTGAAAAAGAATTCTTTGGTGCCGGCAATCAGGCCTGGCGTCTGGTCATGCAGGCTGATGAAGACTTTGATGTTGTCTTCAATGACGAAGTGCAAGGCACAGTTCACTGGAACCTGAATGGCGAACATAATCGCCAGAACGCGCTGGCTGCCATCGCCGCTGCACGCCATGTCGGCGTCACGCCGGATATTGCTATTGAAGCGCTGGGCCAGTTCATCAGCGTCAAGCGCCGTATGGAAGTGCGTGGCATTGCCGACGGCGTCACCGTCATCGACGACTTTGCCCATCATCCCACGGCGGTTGCCACTACCGTTGCCGGCTTGCGGCATAAGGTTGGGGCTGCACGTATCCTGGCCGTGCTGGAACCGCGTTCCAACACCATGAAGCTGGGCACCATGAAGCAGGCTTTGCCCGGCAGCCTGGAACAGGCCGATCTGGTATTTGGTTTTGGTGCAGCAGAAGGCAAGGATGCCCTGGGCTGGGATCTGGCAGAAGCGCTGGCCCCGCTGGGCGATAAAGTCAATTGCCACAGCAAGATTGCTGACCTGGTAGACGCCATCGTCGGGCAAGCCCGGCCAGGTGACCACGTACTGATCATGAGCAATGGCGGTTTTGGTGGTGTTCATCAAAAATTGCTGGATGCGCTGCAAAATCGGGCACAGCAGAATGGCAGCGAGGCCAGGGCGGCATGATCCTGTATCTGCACGGTTTTCGCTCATCGCCTGATTCATACAAGGCGCGCGTCATGCGTGAACACATGCAGGCATTGGGCCGGGCCGGGGAGATTGTCTGCCCTGAACTGTCACCTTCGCCCTTGCTGGCGATACAACAGGCAGAAGCGATACTGGCAGGTCAGGATGCCAGACAGGTAAGCGTCATTGGTTCTTCACTCGGTGGCTATTATGCGACCTGGCTGGCCGAAAAATATGGCTGCAAGGCAGTATTGTTAAACCCGGCCGTCAAGCCACCACGCGACCTGGAAAGCTATGTCGGTGTGACGACGTATTATCACAGCGACCGCATCTTTGAATTCAAGGCTGACTACGTGGCAGAGTTGCGTTCCCTCGCTGTTCAACAGATCAGCCAGCCCGAACGCTATTTCCTGATTGCTGCAACCGGTGATGAAGTGCTGGACTGGCGTGAAATGGTCGCCCATTACCCGGCTGCAAAACAATATGTAATAGAAGGCAGCGATCACGGCATTGCCGAATTTGCTGATTATCTCGATATGGTCATGGCGTTTTGTGACAAGGCGCACTGATTTGGAAGCACAGCTTTTGCAAACGAAGAAAAAGATGCAACGCCCACGGGCGGCCAGATGGGTGGAGCATGTCAATGCCGTACAAACCAGCGCCAGGATGGAAGACTGGCTGAGCAATCGCGATTCTTTGACGGCCAGACTGATGGCAAGATGCGCGCAGTTTCGTGTACAGCGTTTGTCGCAGCACAAGGCGATTTGCCTGCAGGATGAATATGCTGCCATAGGCTTGCCAAGAAGCTTGAAGGTGCATGAGCGGGAAGTGTTTTTACGCTGTGATGGTGAAGCCATGGTGTATGGACACACTGTAGTGCCGCAGACAGCGACAGCCAATGAATGGCCATTGTTTCATGCCCTGGGTGAAAAGTCTTTGGGTAGTACCCTGTTCAATGATCCGCTGGTGGTCAGGGGCGAATTGAGTTACGCCAGACTACGCCAAAGCCACCCGCTGATACGCCGCATCGTGGCAAGGCAGCCAGAACTGGCAGACGTACCTGGCATGCTGGCGCGCCGTTCCCTGTTCTGGCGCAAGAGTGGGTGTTTGCTGGTGACGGAAGTGTTTTTGCCTGGGGTTGAGGGTTTGCGGCTTGTTGAAAAGCGTTAAGGACTTAAAACCTTAAGACCTCTCAACACAGAGGCACAGAGAAATGCAAAAAAGACGTAGAGAGAAACACGGCCCTATCGTACTAATGAAGTCGCTCTCTCAAAGTCGTCATTCCTGCGAAGGCAGGAATCCACCGGGTGGCGATCCACCGGGTGGCGATCCACCGGGCTGGCGGGCCAGCGGCGTTCGTGACAAACTGGTTTGGCCAAAACGCGAGCCGCAATATATAAAGCTCCTTCCCCTTCAAGGGGAAGGTTGGGATGGGGATGGGGGTTCTGCAGCAAACGAAATAAGTAGTTAATCAACCGAACCCCATTCCCACCCTAGCCTTTTCCTTCAAGGGGAGGGTAATTGATAAGTATTTGAATGATTTCCGCTTTGCTGATAAAGCAAAGTAAGAATAGAAACAACAAACGTCTCAACCAGGAGGGACTGACAATAGCAGGGTAGAAAAAAGTACAAAGATTTTCTCTTGCTTTTCTCTGTGTCTCCGCGCCTCTGTGTTGAGCTTTTTGGTCTTAATTAAAGAAGTATTGAATGAATTTATTTTTTGAAGAATCCGGCGATTTCAAGGCAGGCAGCATCATGACGCAGTCTGGTGAGGCTTATCAGGTCGAGATGGCCAGTGGCAAGCGCACCAAGGTCAAGGCCAAGGACGTGCTGTTGCAATTCGCTTCCCCTGATCCTGTCGGCCTGATTGAGCAGGCCAAGGCCGCTGCAGGCGAGATAGACCTGGAATTTTTATGGGAAGTCGCCGGTCAGGACGAATTTGGTTTTGCCGAACTTGGCGCTGAATATTTTGGTCATGCACCGCAACCGGTGGAAGCAGCAGGGCTGATTTTGGCTTTGCATAATGCCCCCATTTATTTCTACAAAAAAGGCCGGGGCCGCTACAAGGCCGCGCCGGAAGCAGCATTAAAAGCCGCGCTGGCTGGTATAGAAAAGAAAAAACAGCAAGCCCTGATACAGGCTGGCTATGTAGAAGAACTGAAACAAAACCACCTGCCCGACGTCATGAAGCCGCTGGCCTTGCAGCTTTTGTTCAAGCCGGATAAAAACAGTATCGAATACAAAGCCCTGGCAGAAGCCTGCGACCTCATGCAAATGTCACCGCAACGTCTGATGCTGGCAACCGGCGGCATCGCCAGCCCCAAGCATCTGCACCTGGCCAGGTTTCATTACGAGCACTTCCCCAAGGGCGTGGCTTTCCCGGCCATCACGGTTCCGGCCTTGCCAACGGATTTGCCGGTTGCCGATGTACAGGCTTTTTCTATCGATGACGTCACCACTACCGAGATCGATGATGCTTTTTCTGTCGTTGACATTGGCAATGGGCAATTGCGCGTCGGCATACATATCGCCGCCCCTGCCTTGGGCATACAGCGTGGTGATGCACTCGACCAGATTGCGCGTGGCCGCATGTCCACCGTCTACATGCCTGGCGACAAGATCACCATGCTGCCGGATGAACTGGTAGAAACTTACACCCTCGGTGCCGGCCAGACCCGCCCCGCCTTGTCCCTGTATGCAACCCTGAATACCGAAGACTGGTCCGTCATCAGTACTGAAACCAAGCTGGAAGCTATTCCCATGGCCAGCAATTTGCGCCACAATGACCTCGATGCGCTGGTGACAGAAGATAACCTGGCGAACGATGCCGGCGAGTATCCGCACAAGGCAGATATTGCCCAATTGTGGAAATGGGCGCAGGTGCTGGAGCAGGGCCGCATGCTCAAGCGCGAAAGCTTTGGCATGAAGCCGGAACAGAATAACCGCGTCGATTTCAATTTTTATGTCGAAGATGACGTGGTCTCCATCGTCCGTCGCAAGCGTGGTGCGCCGCTGGACAAGATCGTGGCTGAACTGATGATCTTTGCCAACAGCACCTGGGGCAAGCTCATGGCTGACCATGGCATTCCTGGCATTTACCGGGCCCAGGGTGTGGCCGGTGGCCGTGGCCCTGGTGGCTGGGCGGCACGTATGCAGGTGCGCATGCTGACCCATGCAGCGCCACATCAGGGCTTGGGCGTGGATCAATATGCCTGGAGTACCTCACCGCTGCGTCGCTATACTGATCTGGTGAATCAATGGCAAATCATCGCCTGTGTACAGCATGGCGTGACTGCACCGCTGGTTGCGCCGTTCAAACCCAAGGATGCCGACCTGTTTGCCATCGTCTCCGGCTTTGATGCGGCCTATGCGGCTTATGCCGATTTCCAGAACAATATGGAGCGTTACTGGTGCCTGCGCTGGCTGGGGCAGGAAGAGGCACGCCAGGTGGAAGCTGTGGTATTGAAGGATGAAGTCTTGCGTCTGGTCGATATTCCCCTCATCATTCGTTTGCCGGGTATGCCGCAAACCGCACGCGGTGCCCAGGTCAGGCTGGATATTTTGCGCTGGGATGAAGTCGATCTCACTGTTGAAGCCCGCCTGCTGGAATTATTGTCCACCGTCACCGAACTGGGTGAAGATGAAGAACTGGATGAAGATACTACCGAAGTAATGGAAGAAATGCCCACCACGGAACAAGATGGTGCAGCCGCTGATATAGAGGACGCCAGTGCAGTAATAGATAAAAGCGATGAACCTGCTGCCGAGCAGCCACAAGCAGATTAATGAATAGCCAGACCGATCAATCACCGATGTCGTCAACAAAACTTAAAGACAAGCAGCCTGAGAAAACAACTTTCGACAAGTTGATACTGACCGTTGCCGTCATCATTTCACTGGTGATCCATGCGACCTTGCTGCTATTGCATTTCGTCGCCCCAAGGCCAGAAGAAAGCCGGCCAGCAGACCCGGGGCTGGAAGTCATACTGGTTAACGCCAAACACAACAAGGCACCGTTGAAGGCCGAGGCATTGGCCCAGGTTGATCTGGATGGCGGCGGTGCCCATGACAGTGGCCGCAGCAAATCTCCTTTGCCGGATATGCGCAAGACAGAAGATGGCGACAGTGCCCAAACCACCAAGCGCCGTATTGCCGAGCTGGAGCAGCAACAACAGCAATTGATAGACCAGGCCAAGCGCAAGGAATTATTCCGCCTGCCACAGCAAGAAAAAAAACCGCTGGATGATAGCCGCAAGCCCGCCACCGGGTCAGATCAGGTAGATACCTCGCAGGCATTGGCACGCATGGCGGCAGAAATTTCTCAAACCATAGAAGACCAGAACAAGCGCCCGCGTAAAACCTTTATTACCCCGAGTACGCAAAAAGCCGGGTATGCGATTTATTACAAGGCGATGCAAAAACGTATCGAAGATACCGGCACGCTGAACTTTCCGCAAAAAGATGGCAAGAAGCTGTATGGCGAATTGATCGTCTATATCCCGATTTTCCAGGATGGCACCATCTATGAAAAAGAGGGTGGCCCGCGCATAGAAAAATCTTCTGGTGACAAAGCCCTTGACACTGCCGCCCTGCGCATTGTCAGACGGTCAGCCCCATTCGGACGTTTTCCGCAAAACATGCGTTCTACTGACAAGGATGACTTGTGGGTAGTGATTACCCGCTTCAAGTTTACCCGTGAACTGCAACTTGAAACCGAACTGCGCGGAGATAAAAGTTGAAGACCACGGACACCAGATCAGATGCCTACGTCGTCATCGGCAACCCGATCGCACACAGCAAATCACCCGCCATTCATGCCCGCTTTGCCGAACTGACTGCACAGCATATTGATTACCAACGCCTGTTGGCACCACTGGATGGTTTTACAGTCAGCGTGCATGATTTCATCAAGGCAGGTGGCAGGGGGGCGAACGTGACATTGCCGTTCAAGCTCGAAGCCTTTGCCCTGGCGGACGAACTAAGCCCGCGCGCCCAGGCGGCCGGTGCTGTCAATACCCTGAAGTTTGAGCAAGGCCGCATTTATGGTGATAACACCGACGGTATAGGCCTGGTGGCCGATATCGTGCGGAATGCCGGTGTCAGCCTGCGTGGCAAACGTGTTCTTTTGCTGGGGGCCGGTGGTGCCGCGCGTGGTGCCCTGTTGCCCCTGTTGCAGGAACAACCGGCAGTCTTATTGATTGCCAATCGTACGCTGGCCAAGGCGCAGGATTTGCTGGTACAGGCACACAAGCTGGCCGGTAATTGCACACTGCAAGCCTGTCGTTTTGAAGACATTCATCAGACTGCGGATGTCATCATCAATGCTACCTCGGCCAGCCTGAATGATGATGTGCCGCCGCTGTCGCCAGCTTTGTTCACAGACACTACTCTGGCTTATGACATGATGTATGCCGCTGCACCCACCAGCTTTTTGCGCTTTGCCGCCAGCCATGGCGCACAATGCCGTGATGGCCTGGGCATGCTGGTAGAGCAGGCGGCAGAAGCTTTCGCACTGTGGCGTGGTGTACGCCCGCCAAGTGACGTGGTGCTGGCAGAAATGCGTGCCGCCATGCAGGTGAATAGCTGATGAAACTCCTCGGTCGCCTCTTGTTCTGGCTGCTGTTGATGCCCCTGCTGCTATTCACGCTGGTGCAGGCTTATTTCCTGGTACAGATATGGTGGTGGATCGATCATAACCCCAGTTCCACCAGCTTCATGCGCCATCAGCTTGATGTCTTGCAGGAAAAGAAGCCGGACTTCAAGCTCCAGCATAAATGGGTGCCCTATAACCGCATTTCCAATAACCTGAAACATGCCGTGATTGCATCCGAAGATGACAGTTTTGTTGATCATGAAGGTGTGGATTGGGAAGCCATGCAAAAGGCTTACGAAAAAAATCAAAAGAAGGGTAAGGTTGTTTCAGGCGGCTCCACCATTACCCAGCAACTGGCTAAAAACCTGTTTCTGTCGGCTGAACGCAGCTATTTCCGCAAAGGTGAAGAACTGATCATTACCTATATGCTGGAAAAGTGCATGGACAAGCAACGCATCTTGGAAATTTACCTGAATGTCGTAGAATGGGGGGTAGGCGTGTTTGGTGCCGAAGCCGCAGCGCAACATTACTTCCATACCAGTGCGGCCAATCTGGGACCATCCCAGGCGGCCCGACTGGCAGTCATGTTGCCCAAGCCACGGTATTTTGATAAAAACCAGGGATCCGGGTATTTACAAAGGCGCAGTGAAGTGATTTTGCAACGGATGAATAGTGCGGAGTTGCCATGAGTCTACGTCATCAAAGGGGCATCAGCCTGATAGCAGTAGCCATCGGCTCCATGCTGGTGGCGCTGTTGTCCATGGGTTTGCTGTACTACATGCGCAATGGTCATCTGCCCATGCCAGAGATGTGGGCACGCTGGGGTAAATCGGCCAATGTCATCACGAATGAATTGAAAAATGCCACTGACGTGCAATTACCTGGCAACAGCAGCAATAGCAACAGCGCCCCCGGCCTGCGCCAGGCTGCGACTGTAGAGGAAGGTGTACGCCGTTGCACTATCAATGGCAAGACCGTCTATTCAGACACACTGTGCACCGATACCAATCCCACTACCCGTCAGGTCAAACTGCATGATGCCAGAGGGATGGAAGCCGCTAAAAGCACGGCATCGCAGGCTTCTGCGTCCGAACCTGGTGAAGAAGAGCTCAAGAAAAAGATCATGGAACAGGCACTGGGTAATGGTAAAAAATAAGCTCTGTATTCTATTTTTCAGATAGTCTCAGACAGTTTTATTGCCAGCCAATGTGTCAGCAGTTCTTGCTGATCATCCACCGCATTACCATTACTTTCAAACCCCAGTTTTTGCACTACCCTGGTCGATGCCAGATTATTTGGGCTGACTGTCGCCAGAATGCTGGTTGCGCCACCCGCAAAAGCCAGTTGCAACAGGCTACGCACGGCAGCGCTGGCTGCTCCCTGCCTTCTGCATTCCGGCGAGATACCATAGCCAATTTCTACGCGGCCGTTCTGCGGTGGTGATTTGAATCCGCAACTGCCTACGATCAGGCGGTCTTCAATCGATACGATATAAAAAGTGCTGCACCAGTAAGCCGGCGCACCGACATCAATTTGTGACAAGGCACGGGCCGCCACAAAAGCAGGTGGCAGTGCATCCGTGGCGAGATGGTAGTTCAGCGTAGCGGGTATGACGGATCGTTCCAGATCACGCAGGTGTTCCAGGGATACGCTGACAAGTTGATAGCTCATGGTGTGTGGTTTATGTTCATCGATGGAGTAAGCTCGGGCCTGCTACAGCGCGGGTCCTTTCAGCTCAACCACATTCCCTTCCGGATCGCTGATATAGATGGAAGGGCCTTCGCCTTCTGCACCATATCTTTGCTGAACTTCGCCGGTTTCAATACCGTGGGTGTGCAGATAGGCCTGTATGCTGGCGGCATCGAAGGGCTCAACCCGTAGACACAGGTGATCAAGATTGCGTGCTTCCTTGCCTGGTGCAGCACCACCCATGCGCCCCAATTTCCCATCGACAGGTACCAGGTCTATCATCGACCGGCCGACGCGCAATTGCACTAGGCCAATTTCATCCTGCCTGCGCTCAACCGGGCATCCAAGTACCTCGCAATAAAAATGCAACATGGCATTCAAATCCACTACCCGCAATACCAGATGATCAATTTCACGTATCCTTATCATGAGATGGCCCAGATGCTGTTTTTTGTTGGATGATATTAACTTGCTTCAGCAAATGCTGCAGATCAGGGCGAAATGTATATTTTCACTTCCCGGTTTCAGTGCTGATAAAATAAGCGCAATCATTTCTTTTTGTGATGTATATCTAAAATCAGGAGAGACAACCATGAGCGTCGCCTATTACATCGTACTTGATAACGATGAGCCGGGTTTTGATTCCTTCGTCAATGGCAAGGCGATTGCCCATGCCATTGAAGAACTGGATACATTGTGCGAACAAGCTGACTTGCCCAGACTGGAATCCTTCATGGGGCAATCTGCTGAGGATATGGCAGACATGCTGGGCGAAGAAATAGACTTACCTGAAGATGATGCGGCTCCACTTGTCTGGCACACGGCAGACGCCGGCATCGCTTATATTGAGGCCGTGATCTATGCAATAGACAATATGCAGCATGGCTTGCAGGCGTCCGACGAGGTGCTGGAAGACCTTGAAGAATATCGACGTGTACTGGAACAGGCGAAAGAAGTTGACGCAAAGTGGTATTTGGCGCTGGATATGTGAGACCTTGGCTGGCCATGAATCAATGCCGGGCATAACGGAAGGTAGTGGACTGGGTTTGCGTTGTTCATTTATATGCCAATGATAATGAGTAAATGCCAATGTCATTGCCATTCAGAGAAAAAATAAAACCCACTCCCGTTCCGCCCATCTACGCAAAACGGGTTTACAATCCAGCCAAACCTGAACCTTGCTTTTCCGGAATTTGCCTATGATTAATGTCTTTGTTTTGCACAATGGCCGGCTAAGCCAGATCAATGTGGAAAACCGCGCTGATCTTGAAAATACGCTGCCTATCTGGGTTGACCTGACCGACCCCAACGAAGAAGAGCGTGAGTGGGTCAAGAGTATCTATGGCGTTACCCTGCCAGGCGAGGACGAGGTCAAGGATATTGAAGCCTCTGCCCGTTACTATGAAGCCGACAATGGCGACCTGCATCTGCGCACCGATTTTCTGATCGATGATGATGACGAACCTGCGCGCACGGTAACGGTGGCGTTTATCCTGGCGCGCGATATTTTGTTTTCTGTGCATACCATTGATCTGCCGGTGTTTCGCCTGGTGCGCATGCGTGCGCGTTCACGCCCCGGCTCGATTGCTGATTACAAAGATGTGTTGCTGGATCTGTATGCCACCGATGCCGAATATTCGGCAGATGCGCTGGAAGGCATTTATCAAAATCTGGAAGATGTCAGCCGTAGCGTGCTGCAAAAAAACTTCAGCGATCAGGATGCCGCTGCGGCCCTGAATGCGATTGCGCAAGAAGAAGATTTGAATGGCCGCATACGTCGCAACATGATGGATACCCGTCGCGCGGTCAGCTTTTTGATGCGCGGTCGCTTGTTGAATGCAGATCAGTTTGAAGAAGCGCGGCAGATTTTGCGCGATATCGAATCACTGGATGGTCATACTTCATTTTTGTTCGACAAGATCAACTTCCTGATGGATGCGACTGTCGGTTTCATTAACATTAATCAGAACAAGATCATCAAGATATTCTCGGTGGCAAGCGTAGCGTTCTTGCCGCCTACACTGATTGCCAGTATCTATGGCATGAACTTCAGGGGCTGGTTTCCTGAACTGGACTGGCAACTTGGTTATCCGTTTGCGCTGGCATTGATGCTGGCGTCAGCAATTACTCCTTTCTGGTATTTCCGTCGTCGGGGATGGTTAAAATAAAATGGCAGCGATAGCACTCAATCATTACAATCTGCGCGGCGACCGCGCGACTTTGGATAAGCTCAAAGATTTTTATCTGGCGTATGTTGGCCTGGAGGTTGGCCCGCGTCCGCTGAACAGTTTTGGTTATTGGCTGTATGCGGGCGGGCGTGATGTCTTGCATTTGTCAGAGCCCCGGCCTGGTGAGGTACGCCAGACCGAAATAAAAACCGGCTTTGACCATGTCGCCTTTACCTGTACAGACCTGCCTGCCATGCTGGCTAAATTACAGCAGGATGGTATTGTCTACCGCCATGCTGTGGTCGCTGCCAAGGCCGGGTTCGCCACCCAGCAGCAGGTATTCTTCAGTGATCCTGAAGGCAATGGTATAGAGCTTAATTTTGTCGAGGCAGCGGCATAAGTGGCGTATGCGGCATACGCCGCATACGCATTGTCAATTGTCTTGCAGTATCCCGCTCAACACGATATGCCTTTCTACGGGGCGCAGCCGTAATATGTTTTGGTACAGGGCAATCATGGCATCACACTGCAAGGCCGGCTGGTTTGCATAAGCTGGCGGGTTACCCACTATTTTCAACTGCTCCGGGGATAATTTTGTAGTGACTTGCAACAGGCTGGTCTGGAATTCCCTGGATTGCTTTTTAATGACTTTGCTGCGTGGCGCTGATTTTAAGGCGCTTTCCAGGAACTGCTTTTCCTTTTCCACTATGGCTGGTGGCAATGTGTGCCGTATATCCAGTTCAGATTTCAGCAATTGGCCGCAAGCCTGGGGGCTGACCTGTCTGGCTGCCTGCATTTGGTCTGTCATCAATTGCGCAAACAGGTCCAGGTGTTCGTCGTCCACGGTTTTTAGCAACTCTGCAAAAGCGGTGGTCATGTATTTGCGCACGGCATTTTGCATGGAAGAATCATTCGCGCCCTGTAGTTTCATTTTCCACAGGATATCGCTGACAGCATCAATTTTCCCCGGATAGTGGGCTTCATAACCTTGCCAGATCGTATTGCTTTTTAAAGTCAGTGCAATTTCAGCTTTTGAGCTCATCCCGGAAAAAGGACTGGTACTTGCTTCACCACCCAGAGAAATGCGGGTGATGACACGGGCGGCAATCATTTCTTCCCGGCTGGGGTACCACATATTGCTGGCCGGTGTCTGACCAATTTTTCTGACAAAACTTTCAGGCAGATTGATGCTGCGATACTTGTCCAGCATCTGATTGGTGGCCGCAATCAAGGCTGCTCCTTCCAGACCAGGAAAGCTCGGTTGATGGAAGCCAATTTTTGCATTCACGGTAGCGGCACGGTCCCTGCCAGCCAGAAATACGTAGGTGCAGGCGCTGACACAGACAGCTTCTACATAGGTATCCAGTTTTCTCTCTCTGACCATAGCGGCGATATGATCTGCTTCCAGCAACCTGCCACCTTGCGAATTCACCACGATGAATTTAATTTGTCCGGCTTTGCTCAGTTCTGCTGCAAATTTATCTGCGCTGCCTTCACCAAAGCTACCGCGCAAGTACAGTGAATCACCTGTGGGTGAAGCGCTGATGTCGATTTTCGGCATGCTGTCTTTGCCCATGGCGATCAGCGCATATTCATGCATTTGCGGCCAGACTACGTCCCTGACTTTTTGACCAAGATAAATCACGCTGATGACGATCGATGCCTGTACCAGCAAGGCTACGCCGGTTGAGCCACCCCTGCGATTGTGTCTGGAGGCGGAACGCCAGACGCCGACCATGGCCCAGCTCCAGGCCAGCCCAGTCAGTACGTAGCTTGCCAGCCCAATCGCAGAAATCGTGCGCAGCGAGCTGGCGCTCAGTTCGTTCAAACCCGTCAGGATGGTAACGACGATGCCGATCAGCAGGTTACCAATCACTACCCCGTTTAACCAATACGCCACGCCCAACGACAATTCGCCGCGCCAATGCCTGAGAAAATAATTTCCCGACTGCTGCTGATCTGCATCATCGGCAAATTCTGTCGAAAGATTTTTGTTGATACGCGCTGCCAGTGTCATTTCTGCGGCAGCCTGTACACCATGCTCTGCCGACGGCGCATCCTGGATGGCAGCCACTTCCAGTTCCAGCAAACGCCTGTTCAAGGCAATGATATTGAGTACGAAGGGTGCGGAAAATATCAACAAGCCCACTAGCGTCTTGGCAAACAATCTTCCTTCAACGAACAGGAAGATGCTGGTCAGACTCAGCAAGATGATGCCGGCGATAGAGAATTTTTTTGCCCGGCTGATTTTGCTTGGGGTGGTGTGTTGACCCAGTGCCTGCCAGGGCAGGAAATAAGCGGCAGTCCATAGGCAAAAAGCCAGCAGCGCACCAATAAAGCCTGGGGTGTTATGTACGAGCTTGAACATGGACGTCGAACCGACACCAACAAGAATAATCAAGATCAACAGGTTGACAACGCGCATTGCCGTAATCATGAAGAGACTGAGCCTTAAGAAATTAAGAATGTATGCATAAAGCACGGCAGCATCGCATAAGATCAGTCCGCCAGCAAGCATGGCAGACGACGCACTTTATTCATTATTGACGCAGCTTGATTTGTGACTTAATCTGCAAGTGTTTTTGTCATTTGCTGTTGTAGCGTGAAATGTTTGTACCAATGCGCGTATGAATGGTTTTACTGGTAGAGATTTTCTTGTTGGCAATATTTGTTGCAAAAAAATGGCAAATGCATGGGGTGTTTGCCGTACCGGATTCACAACTTGTTCCTGAGTGACACGCCATGCAAACAGCACAGCCATTGAATGTATCTAAATCACCGATCTACTTCTTTCTGTTGTTCCTGGTTGTACTGATAGGATTTTATCCCTCCTATTTCGCCAGATTGACCCAGCTCGATCCCAAGCATCACTTTCATGCCATTCTGGCGACGGGCTGGATGTTGATGTTGGTAGTGCAAAGCTGGCTTGCCAGCCGGCGGAAGATTTATATTCACCGCACCATAGGCAAGTTATCCCTGGTCATCGTACCTTTGTTCATCGTGTCTGGCATCATGATCATGCATACGATGCTAGCCAGCCATGGTGGGTTCACCAAGGCGTTTGGCAGTCGTCTCGCCTTTGTTGATATGACGACGTTGCTGGGCTTTGCACTGGCTTATGGCTTGGCCATTCATTTCCGCACTAATCGTGCCGTACATTCACGCTGGATGGCGTGTACAGCCCTGCTGGCTTTACCGCCAGCGGTAGCCCGTGTGTTCCTGAATTTTATTCCTGGCATCGATTCTTTTCCTGCGGCTTTTCATGCTGCGTATTTTTCTACCGAGATACTGACAGTGATATTGATTGCAAACGACATTAACCTGAAGAAAGCAAAAACACCGTATTGGATGGCGCTTGGTGTACTGCTGGTTCAGCATGTCAGTTTTTTGCTGTTACAACAGTTTCCTGCCTGGACTGCGTTCACGAATTGGCTGGGTAGCCTGTAGATTGATATCTGATCCTGGATCGGGGGGGGCGAATTGCTCACTGGGGTCTGTTCCGTGGCATTTAATCTGGACTTGATAAACTTGAATAAAAAAAGCCAGAGCATCAGCCCTGGCTTTTTCTCATACTACTTCGCAGACAACAAACAAGCTAAAAATCCAGCCCACTCGTCATCCACATTCAACACGGCCTATACAAAAGAAGCCTCTTCCACATCACAAGCTGCATGACGTGCATACACGGCACTGGCAAATGCCCTGCCTTGCGACAGCGAACGCAGGTCAGTCGTATGACCGAATAGCTTGGTCAAGGGCACATCTGCCACCACTTCAACACGGCCGGTGTTTTCTGTGATGCCCAAAACGCGGCCACTGCGTTTTTGTAAGTCACCGATGACGTCGCCAGTGTTGATGGCTGGGGCATCGACGGTCACTTTCATGACGGGTTCGAGCAAGACCGGGTTGGCCTTGCGCAAGCCTGTCAGCACGGCTTCTTTGGCGGCGATGATGAAGGCCATTTCGTTACTGTCAACTGCATGGAAATCACCATCAAGCAAAGTGACTTTGACGCCAGTCACTTTTTGCCCCAGCGGGCCCTGCTGCAGAGCCTGCTGCACACCTTTTTCAACAGCCGGGAAAAACGCCGTTGGTATCACGCCGCCTTTGACGACATTGGCAAAGGCAAATTCACCGTCTTTGGCATCCAGCAATTCCAGCCTTACAACGACGCGGGCATACATACCCTTGCCACCGTTTTGTTTGTCCAGCTTGCCTTCTGCTTCGACCATGGACAGGCCCATGGTTTCCTTGTACGCCACATGCGGCGCACCGACACGTATGTCCACCGCAGCTTCACGGCGGGCGCGTTCCAGCACCACATCCAGATGCAATTCACCCATGCCCCACAGCACGGTTTCACCGGTTTCTGCATCACTTTCCAGCCGCAAGGACGGATCTTCACGACGGAACTTATCCAGCACCGCCAACATCTTTGCCCGGTCTGTGCCATTACCCGGTTCTACCGCCAGCGCCACTACCGGCTCACCGGCATGGATGGTTTCCAGCGTCCATGGCTGCGCCTTGCTGGCCAGGGTTTGCCCGGTCAGCGCGTCTTTCAGGTTGGCGATGGCGATGATGCTGCCGGCACCAGACTGCGTTGTGCCAGTGCGTTCATCCGCATGCACGACATACAGACGCCCGATACGTACAGATGTATCCAGGCTGGCATTCCAGATGGTTTCACCTTCATGCAGGCTACCACCGTAAATGCGCACAAAGGCGAGCGAGCCATGTTCATCATGCGTTACCTTGAACACCAGTGCCGCCAAAGGATCGGCATCACCCGTGGCCACGGTCACACTGTCACCATTCAGCGTTGCAACAGGCGCAGCGCGGTCATCCGGTGCGGGCAGCCAGTCAATCACGGCATCCAGCAACGGTTCTATGCCTGCGTTTTTATACGCAGAGCCAGCTAGCATGGGCACGGCTTTCCTGGCAAGCGTCAGGGCACGCAAGCCTTGCAGAATGTCTGCATGGCTTAGTGTGTCATTGGCCAGATAGGCATCTGTCAGCGCATCATTGGCTTCTGCCGCCACCGAGGCTGCATAGGCGTACGCAGCCTGCGCCTGTGCTTGCAATTCTGCTGGCAAAGCCGATACCGTCATGTTGCCCTTGACATCCCATTGCAAGAAACGCTGTTGCAAGACATCAATGACGCCTGTGAATTCATCCGCTGCACCAATCGGTATTGCCAACGGCACGGGGCGAGCGCCAAGATGCGTACGCACCTGTTCAGTGACACGGGCAAAGTCTGCACCGACCTGATCCATCTTGTTGACGAAGATGATCATGGGTACACCATGTTTTTCGGCCTGATGCCAGACCGTTTCAGTCTGTGGCTGTACACCGGCGACGCCGGACAGAACCGTGATGGCACCGTCAAGCACGCGCAACGAGCGTTCAACTTCAATCGCAAAGTCGATATGGCCCGGAGTGTCAATCAGGGTGAATTCGTGGCCGTTCCAGACGCAGCGGGTCGCCGCTGCACCAATGGTGATGCCACGTTCTTTTTCCAGGTCCATATGATCCATGGCGGCATTGCCTTCATGGACTTCGCCAGTGCGATGGATTTCGCCGGTTTTAAACAGGATGCGTTCAGACAGCGTGGTCTTGCCAGCGTCTATGTGCGCGATGATGCCAAAGTTGCGCCAATGCTTACGCAAATGAGGATGGGCAGGATGCGCATTCGCCTTAAAGTTAGCCTTGTTGGTTGCGGCACGGGGTGTGGTGTTCGTCATGATGATCTTTCCATAGCGAGCGGTCGTGAATTGTCTGGGGTGACAGCGCCGCGGGGCCATGCGACCACCCTTGTTTCAGTGGTCCCGCGCGCGTTCTACATCGGCTAACTTCATGCTATATGGCTCCTCAAAAGAGAGTGTGTGGTAAAACTGTGATTCAAAGTGCTTACTAAAGTGGTGCTTTGTGATTGGATATCAAGGGCAAAAACAAAGTCCCGGAAAACAAAAAAGGCCCATGTGGGCCTTTGTTTTTTGACTCTTAACAGAGTTTCAACGGGCACACATCAGCGGCCCCGGGAAGTCATCCGACATGCCGGGAGGGCGTAGGTAAAAAAGAGTATGCTCAGTGTTTTCATGCTTGCAGGATAGTCCTGTTTTTGTGGCTTGTCAAATGGGGGGCAATAGAAGGCTTGCGTATTGCTTATTGAAGCAAGACTACAAATTCCGTATATTCATCTACTATCGTTTGCAAATTTATTAGATAAAATGCATAATCTGCTCATGAAATACAATTAATAGGACTTACGCAAAATTGTCCCAGCAAGGCGCCGCGCGACGAAGACAGTACGAATGTACGCGGTTTCTAGGAGAGGAGCTGCAACGCAGCTGGGGCGGTTTTGCGTAAGTCCTAATTAAGCAGAAAGTATTTAATGATCAACAATACCATAGACACCGCCATGGCAAAGCGCATGGTTGATGCGGCTGCCATACACGGAGCATCCATCATAGGCCAGCCCGGTGGTTGGGGCGTGATGCTGAAATTCGGGGCCACAGAAAAACCGTTGGGTGCACAGAGAACTGGCCAGCCACGTGTCTGGCGCTCACTTGATCGCTGCATGGATTATCTGAAAACCGAATTACATATCACTCGTGTCGATTTGCTGGATGCGAGCAAACATAGCGAAACACCAGACAAAATCAAAGTCCGCACAGACACGTCTGAACGCATGCGCCGCGCGCATGAAGCGGCTGCCTATGACAAGTGGTTTCGTGAACAGGTACAAGTTTCACTGGATGATCCTACTCCTGGTATCGCAAACGAAGAGGTCAAACAAAAATTTGCCGCCAAGCGCGCGGCATTGACCCAGCGCATTGCGGGTAACAAAGTTTGAAGTTAATCTGGAAACCGATTGCGTTGGCAGACCGCGAACGTATCATGGACTACATCGCTGTAGACAAACCGCAAGCTGCGATTGAACTTGATGAATCCTTTGAACACACGGCGGATCAGCTCTTGCTCAATCCGCGTATGTACAAGCCTGGTCGTGTAAAGAAAACTCGTGAAGCAGTGGTCCATCCCAATTACATCATGGTGTATGTGATTGAAGGTGGCACCATTAGCATACTCAGAGTTTTACATAGTGCACAGGCATGGCCTTGATGTAGGCTTGAAATAAAAGAAGAGAATAGACCAGGATGTTCGAAATATATCACTACATCAATACAAGCCCTGTTCGCATGGTCTCTCACAGAATTCCATACCAGCAGGGCCCTGTCATTCATGTTGACATCTGCGAGGGCGAACATGTTATCGCAGCAGCACGCGTCATGCCACCCTACCACCGCAGCATGTTGGAAATTGCAAGCAAGAAAACGGAATCCGAGATTGAGTGGGAAGTATTGACACTGTTTAGCTCGGGATCTCTGCCATTGACACCGGGGCGGGTTTTAGAGCTCAGGCGTACCATGGAAGCAAATGGATTTCACAAAATCACACCTATGTACCAGCACCCAGCAGATGTAGCAGTTTGATCTGCACCAGATTTTATTTGTAAGTGTGCCGTGCGCAGAGATGCATAAAAAATTTGGCGTGTGTAATACGAATCGGTGCGCGCGGCGCACCCTACCAGAGTGACCAACAGAATTACGACTCAGACTTCGCATTTCCTCACATAAACAGTGTCTTGTGACGCAAATAATAGCGATAGGCGATCTTGGAGTGATCAAGATTTCTGTTGTCATCCTGAATCAGCAAGTCGCGGACTTCGCAGTTTTTATCGTCGATTTTGTAAACCCAGAAATCCAGTATCACTTCGGGGTGGTCTTGTGACACGATGGAGACACATTTGCCACCGCCGACGAAGTTGGAATACTGGTAGGCCATGAATTTTCCTTTCAGGATATTTGCTGCATTTTTTTTATGCGGTTATTTCAGCGCGCGTTCACGTACCTGTTCAGGAATTTTCGCAGATGGATGACTTCTTTTCTTGTCAATTTTTAGTGAGTCGTAATTACCTACTAGTGTTTTATTGCGTCTTGCTGTGGCTCGCGCAGATCATTTTCCTGGTTTAAATATTTTTCCTGCGCTACCACTACCACGTCATCTACGCTGAGTTCACTGCCTGGTCCTATGTTTGAGTGTTCGATCAGTGCGCTTTGCAAGACCTGGCGTGATGCACTTTTCAGGCGGGCAAACATCAGGTGTTTTTTCTGGTTCTGAAGTGCTGCACAAAAATCAGTGATGGCTTCCGCGCTGGAACTGTCCAGATCGGGAGATTCTTCCAGACTGAGAATGACGACCTTTATATTGTCAGCGGCAGTGAGATATTTTTTTGCCTGTGCCATGGTGCGTTCGGCATTGGCAAAAAACAAGCCAGCTTCTGGACGCATGATGAGTATACCGGGGATGCTCAGGGCGTCCGGATAATCCGTCTTGCTGACAAAGTCATGGCCGCCGCGCAGACGACCAAGGACCGAGATATTGGATTCTGCCAGCTTGCGTAGCAACATCAGCAGGCTTACGCCGATGGCAACCAGCAAGCCATCCAGCACCCCCAACAAGAGTACGGCAACGACAGCACCGACGGCAACGAATCTGTCGCGACGCATGGTGAAATAAGGCGTAAATGCTGACAGGCGCAATGAATGACTGACTGCGTGAATAACGATGGCGGCCAGTATCGGGGATGGCGTCAGCGCGATAGTGGGCAGCATGGTCAGGATGACGAGCAGCAAGCCCGCGGCTGCGGCCCAGCCTGCCCATTTCGATTGCGCACCACAGGCTTCGTTGGCTGCGGTGGCAGAAAATCCGGCACCGACAGGCATGCCCTGAAAGATGCCTGACATCAGATTTGCCGTGCCCAAGGCAAACAGATCGCGATTGGGCAATATGGTGTCGCCATGTTTCATCGCAAAATTGCGTATTGAACTATAGGATTCAGCATACAAGATCAGCAGCAGAGCTATACTTAATTCGCCGATGCGCAGCCACTGTATATAGGTCATGGTTGGCAGAATGGGAACTTGCAAATCCAGATCAATCTGGCCAACGAAGCTGACGCCATACTGTTCCAGCCCCAGCCATTTTCCGGCGAGTATGCCCAGAAAGATCGCCATCAGGCCACCGGGCATATACGGTATTTTTGCCAATCCAAACAAGAGTAGCAGGGCCAGCAGACCTACTGCGAAGGAAGCCCAGTTCCAGGCATGGATTTGGCTAGCCAGTTCATAGGCAAACCGTATCATGTCGGTATGATGGGTGTGCACGCCAACCACATGCGCAAACTGTTTGAAAATGATGACAATGGCCAGGCCGAATGCAAAGCCGCGCAAGACGGGTTTGGCAATAAAGTCTGAAATGCCACCCAGACGTGCCGCGCTGGCAACAATGAAGAAGACACCTGTTAATAACACCATGCCAGTGGCAACCAGCAGGCGCAGACCGGTATCGCCATTCGACATGGCGGCAGTCGCCGATGCCAGTACCGCTGCCGATGACGAGGTCGCAGCAACGATAGCAAAGCGGCTGCTGCCGATCAGTCCGTAACAAACCAGGCCAGCAAACAGTGCCACTATCCCTGCCTGTGGCGGCAGGTTAGCGATACTGGAATAGGCAACTGCTTCAGGAAGCAAGAGGCCCGCCAGGGATAAACCTGCAACGATATCTGACCAGGTCCAAGGGGTTTTCATATTATTTTTCTAAAGGTAATTTGGTTTTTATCTGTTCTAGTATAAGCTTTGTCTATTCGATAATAGTTATTAATGCTTATTTGATGCTTATTTAATAGTACTAAATGTGGTTATGCGCCACTTTGAATGTTTGACGTCCACGAAAGCCTGCCTATCATGCTTGATCCATGCCAAAGAATTTTTTCTTACAATACAGGACGTGACCCTGAAAGACTGAGAATGAAGTATGCCAATATGCGGCATAACGCCTTCGTTTTTTTACGTGGCAGTTGTCATCTCTTTTATGATCGCCTGGCAGAAGACAAGGCCGTGCCGCGCACGCCGCTGGTATGGTGTTGCGGTGATTTGCACCTGGAAAATTTCGGCACCTATAAGGGCGATAACCGGCTCAGCTATTTTGATATCACCGACTTTGATGAATCAGCCCTGGCACCGCTTGCATGGGATTTGCTGCGGTTTGTGACCAGCGTGCAGGTGGGTGCGCAAAGCCTGGGATTGAAATTATCCCAGGCAAAAGCGCTGGCCAGGAGCTTCTTGGTGGCATACAAAAAAACGATGTGTACGGGCAAAGGCTATTGGGTAGAAAGGGATAATGCGGATGGTCTGGTCGGTCAACTGCTGGAAAAACTGCGCAATAGACAAAGGACAGCATTTCTTGATCAGCGTACTGTATTGAAAGGAAACCGCAGGCGTTTGCGTATTGATGGCAAGAAGGCCTTGTCAGTCACACCTGAACAACGGGAAAGAATAAGCGCTTTCTTTGATGACTATGCAAGGCAACAGAGCAATCCTGAATTCTTCAAACTGGAAGACATGGCCCGGCGCATAGCCGGCACCGGCAGCCTGGGCGTGGATCGCTACATCATTCTTGTACAGGGCAAGGGCGGGCCAAATGGCCATTATTTGCTGGATTTGAAAGAGGCCCTGCCTTCATCATTGGTGCCGCATTTGAAAACGAAACAGCCTAAATGGAAATCAGAAGCAGAGCGTGTGGTTACTTTGCAGCGACGCTTGCAAGCCGTGTCGCTGGCTTTTCTGCAGCCTGTCAAGGTAGAGAAAAAAGCGTATATCCTGCGTGCATTGCAACCAACCGAAGACCGTGTTGCGCTTGATCATTCGGTCAGCTCATTGGATGAACTGGACAATGTCATGCAATGGATGGGCTGTATCGTCGCCTCTGCGCATATCCGCGGTTCTGGCCGGCAGGGGTCGGCAATCAATGATGAATTGATCGCATTTGCAGAAAAAAATAAATGGATCGATGTTATGTTGAGCCAGGCGGCACTTTGCAGCAAACAGGTCAACAAGGACTGGAAGGCATATAGCAAGGCATTTGATCTCGGATACTTCAGGTCTGCGGTGTAGCCTGGAAAGCGTCTGAAAAAGTCCCCGCGAAAACCCCAATTGCCGTTGCGGCAGAAAAATCTCTCTAGCGTTTCTCATCAAAGCCTCTCATCCGACAGCATGGGTTAACGGCTGTTCTGCGATATCGCCTCCATATTTCTCAAAAGCAATTTCTATACTTTATGTTACAAGCCGGCTTCTATAGCCAGCAAATCTGCTACTCTGCATCCGTCCAAAAATCCATTTAGTTGTCGCAAAGCAGGTTTGAGGAACAGTTTTCAGGCTATTTTCTGTTAATTTTCTGCAAATTGATGACAAATTGACGACAAAATTACTGTTGCATACTGCTGCCATTTTGGGATACATTCAGTTACATTGATATACGTTAAGATGCAAATGGTGCAGCTGTGAATATTTTGAATTGGCGAGAGGTATGGCATGCCTACCAGTCTCATGAAGAACCTGCAGTAAAACAGACTCAACAATCAGCATCATTGCTGGATAGTTTGCGTTGGGCCGTGCATCTGCGCCTGACAGACGGCAATAGCCATTTCAAGAGCAAATGTCTGTTTCTGTTGCGTAGCGGTTTGCGACCGCGCACCAGCCTGGCCTGGTACGCTTATCTGCATCAGACATATCTGCGCAAGGCCATACGCAAGGACATTGCATTGCTGGATGCGATACACCGCCCTTTCTTTGATCGCAACATCGGTCCGGGCTCACGCTTGGCGCTGATGCAGAACCATTTTCATTTATCCGGTATTTTATTTGGCAAAAATGTGGCGCAAGACCTGCTCGCAGGTAAGGCCTTTGATATTGCCAGCCTGCAGGGCAAGAATCAGGAACAATATCGCCTGAGCCTGTTCCGCTGCAGTTCGTTCAAGCGTGAAGGTGGATTGACGCTGGGCCTGTTTCAGGGAGCGCATTTGCTGCAATGCCTGAGTTTTTCTTTCGATCATCAACAGCAGCAACGGTCAATACGTGTAGGTGGCGTGCAGTCCTGCAAGCAGGATGCGCGTGAATTGATACGTGTCTGTACCAAGAGCCTGCACGGCATACAGCCGCGTTTGTTGCTGATAGAAGCCTTGCGTTGCATCGCGCAGGAATTGAATTGCGTGACGATAGAATGCATCGCCAAAAAGAATCATATTTATCAATCCTGGCGCTACCGGTTCAGTAAATGCATACGCGCCGAATATGATACCTTGTGGCAGAGTGCCGGTGCTGTACCGCACAGTAACGGCAACTATCTGCTGCCACTCAGCGTAGAAGAAAAACCCTGGTCGGCCCGGCCCAGCAATAAACGCAGCGAATATCGTGCGCGTGATGTGTTGACAACGGACATGCGCAAGGACATTGCGCAAAGCCTGGCCGCAGCCTGATTTCATATTGCGTATTGCCTGCGGCGCTTGCAGCATGCAGGGCTTTTCGCCTGATTCGCGCCTGAAAAAATGGAAATACATGCAGGAACTAACGCATGCTGTTGTGTGTAAGCTGCGTCATTCAAGACATGGAGCCATTCTGGGCTTTTAGAACCTGTTTACGATCTTACTGCGCGGGCGTGATCGGGGCTCATGCGCTGCTCAAAATGCTCATGGTCTTAAGTACATTCCGCTTTTTGCGCTGCTCTTCACTCCCGCTGACGCTCGCTCGCTACAGATCGTAAACACGTTCTTAGTCAAAACTTACCGAAAAATCATCTTTTCTTTCCGTTTCTCCCTTGTTCTGCCTTATTCTCTATTAATATCATGTAAACTTAAGCGCAAGGCAAGATGCGTGGCCTGATATCCGGCATCTCAGCCGCCCAGCTGTCGCCATATCAATAGCGCTGCACTACATACGGAGAACGAGCTTGATGAGTGCTCAGCAATATCCGCCGTTGGCAGTAAACTCTATGGTACAGGCCAGCCTGCTGTACTTTGTGCTGGCCGTGGCGGGCATGTTGTTGTCACGTAATGCGGAGAATGTTGCCATTCTCTGGTATGCCAATGCGGTCGCCGTTGCCTATCTGTGTGACCAGCCTCTCAGGCGCAATGGTCCCCTGCTATTGTTCTTCGCCGCTGCCAATTTCAGTGCCAATATGTTGCTGGGGGATGGTTTGCTGCTGTCGGGATTGTTTACGCTCTCGAACGGAATTGAAGTCCTGCTGGTCAGCTATACCCTGCGCAGTGCCGATCTGGTGAAAGATTTTGACAAAGCGGGCAGCAAACTGACCAAGCTGATCTTGCTGGGATTTTTCTTGCCTTGCGCCTGTAGCGCGACCATTGGTGCGGCGCTGGCTACATGGGCAGGAATGGGAAACTTCAACCATATTTTCCCCACCTGGTATGTCGGGGCCACGCTGGGCCTGGCTCTGATCTTTCCCATGATGCGCATGGCGATGCGTCATACGGCGGCGGCCTGGTCGGCCAATATTCAATGGTGGAGGGTTGTCCGTTACGCCCTGCCTACCATTGCCATGGTGTTTGTGGCACTGACATTCTTACCGTTTCCTTTCGTGTATGTGCTGGTTGCGCTGACTTTCGGCATACAAAAACTCAGCTACGAAGAATCGCAGTTGCTGATCGTACTGGCGGTTACCAGTTTGGGGCTGATGATTTCACTGGGGCACTTCGTGTCACCCGACATTGAGTCCAACTGGCAGCTTTTTTTGGTGTATTTGCCGGTGCTGATTACCGCCATTCCACCCATGATATTGTCTGCCAGCCTGAATGAGGGGCGTATCAAGGAAGCTGAACGCCTGCAATTTGCGGTCGAATTATCAAACAGTCAGGCGGCCCTGCAAACCGTGATTGATCACATGCAAGCCATGATTGGCTATTGGGACGTCGATTTGAAAAACCGTTTTGCCAACGGCGCCTATAAAAAATGGTTTGGCTTTGATGCGCATGCCATGCAGGGCATGCACATACGTGAATTAATAGGGGAAGACGGTTTTCAGCAAAGCTGGTTTCATATCCAGGCAGCGCTGTTAGGTGAGGCGCAATTATTTGAGCGCACCATCGTCGATACGGAAGGTGAAAAAAAACATGCGTTGATTTCGTATATCCCGCATGCGCTGGATGGTGTGGTGCATGGCTTTTATAGCTTTGTGACAGATATTACGCAATTGCGGCAGGCACAAATGCAAGAAATACTGGCGCGCGCCAAGCTTACCAGCATGTTTGAAGCTGCCAGTGAATTTGCCATTATCGCCACCGATACTGTGGGCAATATCCAGATTTTTAGCAAAGGTGCCGAACGCCTGCTGGGTTACCGGGCCGATGAAGTCATCAACCAGCAACCCAGCATTGAGATACATCTGCGTGAAGAAGTGCGACTGCGTGGCCAGGTACTGAGCGCCGAAATGGCCTATCAGGTATCTGGCTTCGAAGTGTTTGTTGCCAAGGCACGCATGGGCCAGTCTGAAGTCCAGCAATGGACGTATGTCACCAAGCAGAGGCAGCACATACCTGTCAGCCTGGTTGTCAGTGCCATACGCAATGACAAGAACGAGATAGAAGGTTTTCTTGGCATTGCTTCCGACATCAGCCGCCAGAAGCAACTGGAAGCTTCGCTGATTGCCGCCAAAGAGCAGGCCGAAATGGCCAGCCGTGCCAAATCTGAGTTTCTGGCAAACATGAGCCATGAAATCCGTACGCCCATGAATGCCGTATTGGGCATGAGCTATTTGCTCAACAAGACAGAGCTGTCTACGGTACAAAGAAATTACCTGAACATGATACGTTCTTCGGGACAGTCCTTGCTTAGCATACTGAATGATATTCTGGACATTTCAAAGATCGAGGCGGGTCGCATCGAGTTGTCACCGACACGGTTTTTCCTGAAAGACGTGCTGAGTGCTTTGGCCAATATGATGTCGGTGAATGTCGGTGAAAAAAACCTGGAGCTATCGCTGGGTATCGATGCCGGTGTACCAGGCGAGATGATAGGCGACGCCTTGCGCCTGCAACAGATATTGATCAACATCATAGGCAATGCCATCAAATTTACCGAAAGCGGTGAAGTGTCGCTGCTGGTGCAAAAGCAGGGACAGGTGGAAATAACAGATAACGTAGATAGCGCAGCACTGTTGATACAGTTTATCGTGCGCGATACCGGCATAGGGATGTCGGCTGAACAGATAGGCAGATTGTTTACCGCCTTTGAACAGGCTGATGCATCCACCTCGCGCCGCTTTGGTGGCACAGGACTGGGGCTGGCTATTTCCCGCCGGTTTGTTGAATTGATGGATGGTTCCATCGAAGTCAACAGTATCGAAGGGCAGGGGACCGAATTCCGCGTCAGCATACCCATGCTGCCAGTTGTCAGTGATGCGGATGTTCCTGTAGGTATGCAGCGCATGTCGGGTACTGTACCAGCCCAGGGAAACTTGCAACACATCCGGAAAATACTGGTGGTCGACGACAATATTACCAGTCGGACCTACATTGCCAAGACCATACAGGCCTGGGGCTGGCAGGCAGATGTGGCGGCATCCGGTGCCGAAGCCATACAAAAAGTCGAGACACTGGTGAATACTGATGCCGCCTATAACGCTATCCTGATTGACTGGCATATGCCCGTACAGGATGGCCTGGAAACCGTGCAAGTGCTCGATAAGCTGCTGGCAGAAACCCAAATGCCAAAAGTGCCGCTGATATTGATGAGCAGTGCCTATGACCGCAGTGCACTGGTACTGGAAAACACCCGGCGCAAGCCGGATGCCATCTTGCTGAAGCCGGTGACGGGGTCCAGCCTGTACGATATCTTGCAAGAAACCTCCGGACATGCCAATGGGGCAGGGGGATTCAGGCAGGTGCCGGTCGCTGGCCAGGGCAGCTTTGCCGGTGCCCGCATCCTGCTGGTGGAAGACAATAAATTCAACCAGATTGTTGCTGCCGAAATTCTGGAGCAGGCAGGTATCAGCATAGAGATAGCCAACAACGGTAGCGAAGCGGTTGAACTGCTGAAAACCTCGGCTGATCGTTTCGACCTGGTGTTGATGGATGTGCAAATGCCTATCATGGATGGCTGGACAGCGACTGAAGTGTTGCGCAAGGAATACGCCCTGCAACTCCCCATACTGGCGATGACCGCAGGCGTCATGCAGGCTGAACGCGAACGCTGTCTCGGTGTTGGTATGAATGACCTGATTTTCAAGCCCATCGATGTTGAACAAATGATGGCTGCGCTGGCGCGTCATTTACCGCGGGCTGCAGTCAACGTCGATCAGGCATTGCCTGTGCCGCAGCAGAGTGGTGCGCCTGCCGGTACAGAGCCGGGTATTTTTGACCCGGTCAAATTACTGTCCCTGGCCAAGGGCAACCCGGCCATCATCAAGACCCTGCTGGCTGCCATTGAAAACATGACGGGCGTGGCGCAAGTCGAATTTGGCAAGGCAGATCATTGCTGGCGTGAAGGCAATGCCGTGCAGGCCGCCCGCATTTTGCATACCTTGCGCGGCAGCATAGGTACACTGGGGGCCAATGAATTTGCGCAAAGCGCACTCAGCCTAGAAAATGCCATCAACAGCAATCAGCAAGACCTGGTTGAAACTTTGTTTATCGTGGCAAAAACCCGGCTGGATCAGGTTGTTGTCAGAGTGAGCGACTGGCTGAAGACGCAACGTCAGGATGAAAAAGTTGAGCTGCCTGTTGCAGCAAAAACACAACCAGACCGCTTGAAGCTGGCCGAACTCAAAAGCCTGCTGACAACCCAGAATATGCGGGCCAGCGAATTACACCAGATCATGCGCACAGACCTGTCTGTCTGGCTGACGGAAGACGGACGCCAAAAGCTGGATGACGCCATGATACAACTGGATTTTCAGGCAGCGCTGCATATCTTGCAACAGCAGGAACTGTAATTTCATTGCTCTATGAACATTTTTTTATGTATGATGCATTTGCTGTTATGCTTGGAAAATACGATTAAAACCACGCTCAGCCATGGTCTGATATTTTAAGCTTATGCCGACACCCAAATACCTGGAAGCACTTCAGGGCAATCTCTCTATGCTGACAAGGCGTCCGCGCGTCCTGATTGTTGATGATCAGGCAATCAATATACAAGCCCTGTATCAGATTTTCTCTGAAGACCATGACGTATTCATGGCCACCAGTGGCCAGAAGGCACTGGAATTTTGTCGCCAGACCCCACCCGACCTGATTTTGATGGACATCATGATGCCGGAAATGGATGGACTGGAAGTCTGTCGACATCTGAAAGGTGATGAACATACTGCCGATATACCCGTACTGTTTGTGACGGCGCAAAGCGATCCCGATGAAGAATCACGTGCATTGATGGCAGGTGGCATGGATTTCATCAGCAAGCCGGTGAATCCGGATGTGGTGCGGGCCCGCGTCAAAACCCATATCACCCTGAAATTGCAGCGCGACTTGTTGCGAAAACTGGTCTACACCGATGCCTTGACCGGCCTTGCCAATCGCCGCAGTTTTGATGATTCTTTTGACCGCGAATGGCGACATTGTCAGCGTTACGGCAAGTCATTGTCCATTCTGATGCTGGATATTGATTACTTTAAAAAGTACAACGACCGTTATGGGCATCAGGAAGGGGACCAGTGCCTGGCCGCTGTGGCTGCCAGCCTGCAGGCGAATTTTGGCAGGCCGCATGATGTGGTCGCCCGTTTTGGCGGCGAGGAATTCATATGCCTGATGCCAGAATGTGAATTGACCGGTGCCGTCAGCAAGGCAGAAAACCTGCGTCATACCGTGATGGCCATGGCGATTCCACATGTGGATTCGAAAGTGGCACAAGTGGTGACGCTCAGTATGGGTGTGGCATCCGTGGTACCGAATGACAGGCAAAGCAAGTCGGCCCTGATTGCCGCCGCCGACGCCAAACTCTATGAAGCCAAGCACACTGGCCGCAATTGCGTGGCATTCTGAACTATTACCCATTGGTTGATATGCAGCCTGCTTGATATGGTCAGCGTGCTGCACCTGCTGGTGTTACCAATACTGTGATGGGTGGCTGGCTGTTTTGCAATGCTTCTTCCAGGCGTTTTCCCTCACGATAAGAAAGATCGGATGATTTGCCATTGATCAGGCGACTGATAGTGGCCTGATTGACTCCAGCAATAGCAGCGACTTCTGCCTGACTCTTTCCATCTGCCAGCAGTGCCAGTGCAAGATTTTTCGATGAATTCATGTTGATACAATTATATTCCAATATGAATTAAAACAACACCATTTCGTTTTCTTTGCTTGCATTTTCTATGCATTAATGCATAATCCGGGCATGGACGCTAAAACAAACATCAAATACTTACTGGAGCGGTCGGGCATGAACCCGACCTCGTTGGCAACTGCGCTGGAAAAATTCTTTCCGGAAGATAAATGGGTGCCACAGGCAACCATTTTCAGGATAGTCGAGGGGATCACCAAAGATCCGCGCACCTCTTCGCTGGCACCTATCGCTGAATACTTCGGCGTCAATATCTCTGACTTGCGCACCAAAGACTTGCGCGTCATGGAAGAGAGCACGCCCCGGATACAGGATGAGAACGGCATTGCCTGCATCAACTATTACTCAGCCAAAGGCTCTTGCGGTGGTGGTGCTCATAACGAAGATGCCGAACCCAAGGGCCAGCTCATCAAGGAAGCCAGCTTCTTCAAGAAATACAATGTCAAGCCAGAAAACCTGGCCGCCATTTATGCCGATGGCAGCTCCATGGCCGATTTCATCGTCGATGGCGACATGGTCATCATCGACAAGACCAAGACCGAGCCACAGAGCGGCAAGATCTTTGCCATTCAGCATCCGGATGGCTTGCGCATCAAACAGTTGCGCCGCGAGATAGATGGCACCTGGGTGTTGGAAAGCCGCAATCCCGATAAACGCAATTATCCGGATGAACGCATCACGCCAGAGAACGTTGGTTTGCTTAAAATACTGGGGCGTTTTGTCTATCGACAGGGTGGTTAGGGCAGCATATCAGCAGTTAATACGAAATTGTATTAATTGCTGACGATGTCTATGCTCAAGACATGGATTGTTATTAATGGCTTTTGCCACTGGATTCAACAACAATCTCTGCCCCACATCTATCCAGCTGATTGGAAAAACCATCTGCCTGCCCTATAAGTTTTTCCAGTCCTTTACCTGTCTCGAAATTCAGTGGAAGACTAAAACGGATCTCCTGCAGATATTTGCCACCTGCACAACTCAACATAATGCTTCTTGCTACTTTGTCGCCATAGTTTTTCTTTACATCAGCAAAAAAATCGGCAGCAGAAAAAGATTTACCTACTCGTGACAGAATAAATTTGCCAACTGCTGAATTGTTGACTTCCTCCACGGCGGCAACCGCAGTCCTGAAATAGGTGTCTGCATCACGGGCCTGACAGACACCATGTTTTTGCCATTCATATTCACCAAATTTGCTCTCATACATAAAATTGGGCATCCAAGGCGATATGCTTGAGACTGTTTCTTTGGATAAGGCCAGCGGCGATGAAGGGCAATTGCCATAGTTGGTGCCACATTCTTTCTTGTTAGGCCACAAACCATGCAGCGTCAGATTGGTAACGACCAGTTCACCGTTATGGATGGCATCACATTCCGGCTTTTTCCCCTTATACGGAAAGTGTTCACAAAACCCCGGTTGCCAGGTAACGGCCAGCACATAACTGTCTTCCAAGTTTGGGGTAGAACAAACATCACCTGTACTTGCAACTTTATTTTGTGGTGACGCTGGCTTGTTGTTTGCCGCATCCAATTGAAACGTGCCACAATCCCGCGCCACCCAGCGCAAATTGGGGCTGGCTTCAGGCACATCAACTCTTATCCATTCAAAATCACCTGCCTTGTTGATTTCGCGTATTTCATACGTTAGCCCCGGTTTTGTTTTTACTGAATCGGGATTAGTGCCCTTGGCAAACGATGCATACAGATCACAAGATCTGGCAGCAGTAAAGCTGCCAGCTGCGCGTTCGCTGGCATATGCGGCGAGTCCGGAAAAAGTAGCTACAAACAAAAGCAAAGCTTGTTTCAATAAGAGTTTTTTCACAGTGTTTTTCCGGTTTCAGATCATTGTTGATGTTGAAATGCAGCACGATGAAATACCAGGGTATTCACCGCCAGAAAGAGCCAAGAATGAATAAGCCGGAAGCAAGGCATGCCACAGACTGGTGAGCGACTGGAGCGGGTGAAGGGAATCGAACCCTCGTATGAAGCTTGGGAAGCTGCCGTTCTGCCATTAAACTACACCCGCGAGAGCCTTATTCTACGGGGGTTTTGGCAGGATTGGCAACCCCCGTTTTTCCCGCAATTATTACAACTTTTCCGCAATTATCGGGTTGGTACTACAATTTTACCTCTGCGCAGATTGTGTCTGCTGGTGGCTTTTACGTCGTCATGGCAGAGCAAATCAGCGGCCTTCTGTTCGCTTAACATATCGGACGTATCATCGGCGGCCTTTGCGCGCAGGTCATAAAACCAAAAATTGATAATGGAACTTTCGAGTGCTGGATTTTCAGTGATGGCCAGGCCTCTTGCTTCATGAAAATGATTTCTGAGAACCGCCTGAGTCAGTCGCTTTCCATGCGTATTAACGAGCAAAGCAGCACTGGCGATAGCGTATTCCTCTTCCATGTCTTTGTTTTGCCGGCGCGTGCCGTTGCCATTGGCAAGAAGCTGGTTTGGATGTCACCAATTTGCAGGCGCACTTGCGGTACGCGGCCATGCTTCGCTTCGGCAATGGTGCCAAAGCGGATCAGGTTTTGTAGGCGGCGGGAGAGGTCGGCAAGGGTGAATTCCATGCTGACTATTGTGACGTGAGCGGGCTAGCCAGTCACGCGGGAGGGAGTTGCTATTTGACTTATCAACTTATGAAATACCCTCGCGCGTGCGGGCAAGTTGATTACCTTACCTTTTGCAATTCGCTTGAAAGCCTTATGTATCAACGGTTTCCACGGTTTCTAAAAATTCCATCACCTCGGTTACCATTTTCCCGAGGGGTACCTTATTTTAGAAAGGATGTGCTTTCACGGGGATTTCCCTTAATGTTTGATGAAGGCAAATCTCTTTAATCTGAGCAATTTAATTGAAACCACCAGCTTCACGCACATGCACGGTGCCATCAATGATTACAAACTCAGTCAAACACTTCTTGCAACGAAAAGCATTAAGGTTAACGGTAGTTTTTTCCATATGCGTATAACCGAGAAAGTGTGATTTCCTGCTCCCACAATTTGGGCAGACTTTGAACTGAAAATTTGCCCAAAAGCTTACGGCAACCCACAAATATCCAGCCGATGCAATTACGATCGCAATCACACAAATCCAAATAAGTAGACTCATTTTGAATACCTAACTTACACAAGTTTGTACATTAGAAGGAATTATACGTGTGCTGCAGCTTTGACGATCCTTTGAGCATATCCATAAAGCTTGGGAAGCTGCCGTTCTGCCATTAAACTACACCCGCGATACCAACATTCTACGCGGGTTTCACGGGTGTTTGCAATCTACCAAAATGCCTGCTGCAGTGAAAACTGTGATGACTGCTCTCTTCTCCGGCGATCAAAGTTTCAAGCCGACTGACGTATGGTCAAACCTTGGAGTAATCTCCCGCTAGAGTCGAGGGGATTATTTTATTTTTTAGCGATAAGTACATTTCATCATTACGATGATTAATCAAGCAATGTAGGTTAGTGAAGCACTGCCCAAGCGCGCTGTTAGCTATTTTTTTCATTGTTACCGACATTGTTCAATTCTTTGGCCCAACCAGTGCAAATTTGCATTGCTGCGGATCGGTTGCATGAATAATCCAGCCACCACCTGGAACCTGCTGTGGCCCAAAGCTTACTATACCGCCCGCAGTGACTACTCTTTCCATGGCTGCTTCTATATCATCAACGCAGAAATAATAAAGCCACATAGGAGTTTGGCATTCTGGAGACATAGTCATTATGCCGCCTATGTCGCCGGAGCCCGCACTAAAAACGTGATAGGTTCCCATAGGCCCCATATCCATGCTGTTGGTGTTTGTCCAGCCAAATTGTTCAGAATAAAACCGCAGTCCGGCTTTGCCATCGCTAGTTTGCAATTCGTTCCAGCTACAGTGACCTGGAACGCCCTCTGCATAGGCAGTGCTCTTTCCCTCGCCGCTAGGAGTCATGATATAAAAGCCGGCTCCCTGTGGATCAGTCATTCGTGCAATGCGGCCTACATTGGGAATATCAGTTGCGGGCCATTGAACTAATCCTCCGGCAGCAGTAATTTGGGTGATCGCTGCATCAATATCTGGCACATTGATATAACCAAACCAGATTGGCTTCATTCCCAATGAGATGGCCTCCATCGGGATGGCCATGATGCCACCTATTCCCTCATCTTTTGCCATCAGAATGCGGTAGTTTATGTCGGCTTGGCCGGAGTCCGTTGTTTTCCATCCCACCACATGGCCATAAAATTTCTGCGCTGCGTCAACATCAGTTGTCATCAGCTCATACCAAATGAAATTACTTGTCATCATCATTCTCCTTAAGTTGTTGCGGCTTGAACAAAAACTCAAAATATCGACGCAAATGCTTGATACTGTCGAGAGCAATGTCTGGATCGTCCTTGGCTTTGGCGAGGACGAACGCCCCTTGCAACACGGCTTGCGTATGCAGCGCCAGACTCTTCGCTGTCAGCCGTTTATTTACCTGATTTTCTGCCAACGCTTCCGCAATGTCGCTTACCAGTGTTTCTGCATGATCAGCCATGCTGGCGTAGCAGGCATTTCGGATTGCCGGGTTTGTTTGAAAAATTTCCTGTGTCATCGTTCCTGCCAGGCAGGTAAACTCAGCGATCGTGCCTTGAATAATCTGAGCGCGAAAATCTATGTAGCCAAGCACTCTATCCCGTGCGTTTGCATGTCGGTGATAAGGTGCAGTTGAAAAAAGCGTATTTGCCCTCTCGGTCCAGTATTCAGCTGCTGCCACGGCCAACTCTTCTTTGCTTTTGAAATAATGGAAGAACGCACCCTTAGTGACACCAGCTGCGCTGCACATGTCATCTACGGTTGAGCTGGAATAGCCTTTTTCACGGATGACCTGCACAGCCGCGTCCAGCAACTTGGTACGTGCAGTACTTATCGTTTTTAGGGAAGAGTGAAGATTTGTCATTTGCAAACAATACCAACCAGTTGGTATGTTGTCAATAATAATATATTGTGAATTTATAGATCACCGCAGGAAGGCTTGTCTTTTCTGATTATTGGACACAAAGCTAAGGCTAGTGCCTTAGCAAGCGCGTTGTAACAACCTCCCGCTGCAATGCGCCCGCAAAGTGTAAATACGGCCAGCTCCCGAAGGGTTTGCCTCATAACGCGTGCTGGACTGCAAGGTGTGAACAATTCGACTCGTCGTCAATTGACCCGCTATAGACTGCCTCATCCATAGTTTTACCATTGCCAGCCCACGTTATGAGACAAACACATCTCACCTCTATTTACGAAATGAGTTCTGATCTTTGTTGAGGCATATGCAAACCACACCAGCAACCCCTTTAAGACGTGGTGTCGCAGAAAATGTGATGGCTGATAACTCCGTGATTACGGTGGCGTTTTTTGAGGGGGAAATTTTGAAGTTGTGAAGAATTATATGAACAGTGGGGGATTTAAACCATAGAGGTGCTTGGGAAGCTGCCGTTCTACCATTAAATTACATTCGCACACCTGAACAAATTACGGCTTTATTCTAGTGTAGTGCTTTGCAAATTCTTGAGCCATCAAGAATCGACTGTTACTGAGTTGTTCGATGAAGGCTGTAGATCGGACATTTCGCAAGCACCACACTAGCAGGAATTTTCTGGCTATTGCGACATGCATGGTGACTGTTTCCCACGGCCATGTTCTTGCAAGATGATGCATAGGGATTTCATTAAAATCAGTAGCAAAACAATTTCTCGCTGCATATGATAAATTCTAAGCTCGTACTGATTTTCACATCGCTTACCTGCCGGTTTTTACTACTTGAGAAATGACTGCTAACACTATTGTCACTACCTATCACGCCCTGTCTGCCATACCTGATGTCGCTACCTATCGTCATTTGCGTGTTGCGGCCGGCCTTAGCCCTAAAACGCAGGATGCTGCTGAGCGTGGTTTGCCAGGTAGTCTGTTTGCCGTACAGATACTGCAAGGCGATATAGTGGTGGGCATGGGGCGTCTGATTGGTGACGGCGGCTGTTTTTATCAGGTCGTGGATATCGCAGTCCTGCCCGAGCATCAGGGGCGCGGCCTGGGCAAGATGATCATGGGTGAGATCATGCAGCATATCGACCAGCATTTGCCAGACAGTGCCTATGTCAGTCTGATTGCAGACGGGCAAGCGCAAGACCTGTATGCGCAGTTTGGGTTCAAGCACACGGCACCACGTTCAGTCGGCATGGCGATCAAAGTCGCACGTGCATGAGGCTGATGTCTCTTTTTTTACAATGAATTCACGAATGAACCTAGCCTGAACTCTATGGAACAATTTCTGGCAAGCACTACCTATATTGATTGGCAACACCCGGCCGTACTGCGCCAGGCGCAACTATTGGCAGAGGGCAGCCAGGACGTGGAAGAGATAGCTCGCCGCTGTTTTCATTTTGTCCGTGACCAGATCCGGCATAGCTGGGATTATCGCCAGAACCCGGTCACCTGCAAGGCGTCTGAGGTGCTGGAACACGGCACTGGCTATTGCTATGCCAAAAGTCATTTACTGGCGGCGCTGCTCAGGGCGAATCAAATACCTGCTGGTCTTTGCTATCAGCGTTTAACAATCACTGAAGAACCGCCTTATTGCCTGCATGGTCTCAATGCGGTGTATTTGCCGGTGCATGGCTGGTACAGGGTCGATGCGCGCGGCAATAAGCCGGGTGTCGATGCCGCCTTTTGCCCACCGACAGAACAACTGGCATTTGCCATTGTCAGAGACGGTGAAAAGAATTTTGACCCTATCTGGGATGCACCGCATCCTGCTGTACTGAAGTCCTTGACGAGCTGTGCTACGGTAGAGCAGGTTATCGAAAACCTGCCTGATATCGTCCCCGGCACTGAACTACAATAGCAGACTGCGCATCAATCATTATTGGATTACAGACGGAGTACAGACATGACAGCAATTTATCCCTCTCCCGAAGTCGTGGTGCAGCGCCAGCTCGACGCCTACAATGCCCGCGACGTTGATGCCATCATGAAAACCTATGCGGCGCATGCCCTGCAGTTTGAATTTCCCGGCAAGCTGCTTGCCAGCGGCCATGCTGAAATTCGTGAGCGTATGGTGATCCGTTTCCAGGAAACCAATCTGTATGCAAAACTGGTCAGACGTGAAGTGATTGGCAATATCGTCATCGATTATGAAGATATTACCCGCACCTTTCCTGAAGGCACGGGCCGCCTGGAGATGATCGCTATCTATGAAGTTAAAGAAGGGCTGATACAAAGCGCATCCGTTGCGATTGGCGCCAAGACGCTGGATAGCTAATAGCGTTTACAGCGCTTTATGATAGGCGCGCAGGCATTGCGCTGTAAAATGGCGTTATCCCCATTTATCTTTGAATCGCCATGGCACGCCTGCAACTGCATTTTCCTGAGGACCAGTACTATTATTCAACCCAGTTGACGGTACGCGTCACGGATATCAATGGTGCCAATCACCTGGGTAATGATTCCATGATCTCCATGATTTCAGAAGCCCGTGCGCGTTTCCTGTATGAATTCGGGATACGTGAAACCGCCGCCAGCGGCAGCGGCATTATCGTGACGGACCTGGCAACTACCTATAAGGCAGAAGCGCATGCGCGTGACCAGTTGCTGTTTGAAGTCGGCGTCATGGATTTCAATCAGTATGGTGGCGACATCACTTTCCGCATCACGCGTCCGGCAGACCAGAAACTGATTGCCATGGCGAAATCAGGTTTTGTATTTTTTGATTACCGTGCCGGTCGTGTGGTGGAAATGCCGGAAGATTTCAGGGCAAAGTTTGCCAGAGTCAATTACCTGGCGTAATCAAAGCTTGACCTGGTTTTTGCTTGTGTATTTACCCAACTTATTTGCTCAACTTATTTGCCCAACTTATTTGGTCGGTTTTTTACTGATCGCATCCTGGCAAGCCGTGTACCATCGCCAGCGGCTACGCATCAGTGCGTACAGCATTTGATATTCCTCTTCTTCCGTACTGCTACGCGGGCTTTGTTCAAAAAGCTGTACAAAGCGCAACGAGATCACATTCGGGTTGGCGGCTTCTTTGGTAAGCTGAATTTCCCGCTGCAGATAGCGTTTTAGCTTCATGGGTGTTTTATCTGATCAATGTGCTTCATGTCGGGCTTGATCAATTAGTGCGGCAGGTCGGCGACATCATCGACAGGGAAGCGGATGGATGAACGTAGCAGGTGCCCCATGGGCATATTCAAATTGATTGCCTGTGGCGGGATAGGTCGCTGAAACCATTTTTCGTAGATTGCATGAATTTCTCCATCCAGCATGAGGCGGCTTAGTTCCCGGTTCACTACCTGTTTGAAGGCGGGGTCGTTCTTGCGGATGACGATGGCATAAGGCTCAGTCGATAGCGAGTCACCTACCACCTGGAAATCCGCAGGGTTTTTAGCCGATGCTTTCAGGCCGGATAGCAATACGTCATCCATGGCAAAGGCAGCTGCCACGCGTTGCTCCACCATGCCAAAGCCTTCTGCATGGTCCTTGCTTTCCAGCAGTTTCAAGTTGAGCGAACGAATTTGCCCGCGATCGGCCAGCGTCCTTGCATTGGTTGTTCCCCTGGTGGTGACGACGCTCTTGTCACGCAGGTCAGACCAGTTCTTGATGCCTGAATCTGCTCTCACCACCATTTTTGCACTGGCAATAAAATACGCAATGCTGAAATCAACCTGCTGCTTGCGTTCTGCTGTATTGGTAGTGGAACCGCATTCCATGTCTGCATCACCGCTGGCGATAAGCTGCAGACGGTTGGCCGGGGTTACCGGAACATATTTGACAGCCAATGTTGGTAGTTTCAATTCACGCCTGACTGCATCCACCACTTTCATACACAAGTCGATGGCATAGCCCACAGCTTGCTGATGGCCATCCAGATAGGAAAAGGGTATCGATGATTCACGATGTGCAATGGTGATGGTTTTCCGTTCGCGTATTGTACTCAGCGTATCCGTGGCATTGGCCATGACGGGAAGCGCACATACAAGCAGGGCAGCGGTCTTGCGGGCAAGAGTTGGCATACATATCTCCGTCAATGAAAATGCTATGGCACCAGTGTTCCAGATTTATTGTGTCTGCGTTGCAGATTCAACGCTGCTGGCTGCTGATTTCGGAACGCGCGACACAACTGCGCGCCAGTATGGTGGTGGGGTCCAATAAGGCAATGTGCGATCCCGCTATTGGAAAAGCCAGGTCCTGCTTCAACAATAAAGGTAGTTCTGTGCAGCCAAGGACGATGACAGTTGCCCCTCTTTGTACCAGGTGCAGTAAGGCAGCCATCAAATCATCCCGGCATGCACCCTCGGTATAGCCTGCCTTGATGCCTTCCGGGCCATAGATGGCATGCATGACCCTGCCTTGATGGTCGTCGTCAGGTACCAGCAATTCGAAAGCCTGCCCATTCGCTGCTTCATGATAGACGCGGCTGGCAATGGTACCCGACGTCGCCAGCAAGCCTGCTTTGACTCCTGGGGGAAAATGTTGGCTGATATAGGCAACGGTTTCTTCCAGCATATTGACGATTGGTATCGACAGGTGAGCCTGGATTCTTTTGACATAGGCATGGGCCGTATTGCAAGGGATGGCGATCAGTGCTGCGTCGTTTTCTTCCAGGCGCTTGCAGGCTGCATACAGGGCGATGGTAGGGTCTTCGCCATCTGCAATCAGGTTGGCGGTTCTGTCGGGTATTTTTGGATTATGCTCAACGATAATCTTGATGTGATCCTGATCGCGTGAGGCACTGGTGTTGTGGATGATTTTATTCATGAAATCAACCGTGGCGGCTGGCCCCACCCCACCCACCACACCAATTTTGAAGCTGCGCGGGATGGGTTTTTCCCTGTTTCTTAATGCATAATCGACATAGACTTGATTGGTATCGACAATGGGTATGCCGCGGCTACGCAGCAAATCTGCCACGATGGCAATATCGGTAGCACCAGATACGATGACATCCGCACCGCGGTCCAGCAAATGTACGCAGGCCTGATGCAAAAGATCAACAGCATCTCCCCGCAAGTTGCCCGCCTTGATGCCCTGGTCGCCATAGATGGCGTGCATGACGCAATGGGTTTGAATGGAATCTTCAGGGTAGCTCAGGCGGATGTCATGGCCTGAAAAAGCATTTTCAAAAAGCTTTTTGCTCTTGACATAATCAGATGCCAGGATGCCGATGTGACAGGCGCCTGTAAATTGTTCTTCCAGATGAAAACGCAAGGCATCCATGATATTGACGATGGGCGTCGTCACTTCGGTCTGCAGTTCCCGGATGAAGGTATGACTGATAAAGCAGGGTACCAGCACACTTTCGACATGGTGTTTTTCAAACTGCCTGATCATATCGAAAATGTATAATTTTCTTGCATTAAGATTGGGTTTTTCGCCACCCGAATTTTCATTGCCATCGAAGGGGTGTTGTTCGAAAAATAATTCATAATCTTCGGAAATACCTTCCCTGGCCAGGCTTCTGACAAGCTTGAAATAAACGTCCACGCCTGCCAGTGCGCCTAAGCCACCTATGATGCCTAGGCTGGTCTTGGGGTTTTGTGTACTCATGAAATTCTCGCTCGCCAATGGTTAGTGCTAAAGATAACTCAGCCACGTCCCAAGATTATGCAAATTCGGTCTAGCTTTATGTCATTGCCACATAGATAGGTTTGTGGCATCGCATTCGGATGAATTGCGGATATACAATGGCCAGGCAGGCATGGTAAAGCGTGATAGAACGTAATAAGCGCGGTGTGTTGAGTGATCAAATAACAGGGACACAATAGGGACACAACAGGGATACAACAGGGATACAACAGGAAAACAAATGGACATTAAATGGCTGGAAGATTTCTTGAGCCTGGCACAGACGCGGAATTTTTCGCGTACCGCTGACGACAGGCATGTGACGCAGTCTGCACTGAGTCGCCGTATCCGCGCACTGGAAGCCTGGGTAGGCGCAGACCTGGTGGACAGAAGCACTTACCCACTCATACTGACACCCGCTGGCAAGGTGTTCAGCAATTCGGCAAGCGAGGCCATGCGCTTGCTGAATGATGCCAAGGCACAATTGCGAGTGCGTGGACAGAATGAAAACCTGTTGCGCATTTCTGCTGGCCATACCCTGTCATTGAACTTTTTTCCCATGTGGCTGAACGGCATGCAGGCTCAGGCAGGTGATATCCATGCCAGCATCCTGCCCGCCAATGTGCATGATTCAGTGCTTTCTCTGGTTGAGGGCAACTGTGACCTGTTGCTGTCCTACTACCATGCCGAACTGCCGGTTGAACTGGATGCCTCGCGCTATGCCTTCGTCAGCCTTGGCAGCGAAGTGGTATTGCCAGTCTCCGTGCCTAATCGTGAAGGTGCACCGACTTATTCCCTGCCTGGCAGCAAGATTCACCCCATCCCTTGCCTGACCTATATCAAGGCTTCATTTTTTGGGCGGGTCGTCGATCGCATTTTGTCGAGAGCTGGGCAGACCTGCTATTTCACTTGCGCCTACGAAAGCGACATGGCCGAACTATTAAAGAGAATGGCCCTGACCGGCCACGGCCTGGCCTGGTTGCCAGAGAGCAGTATTGTTCGGGAATTGGCCGAGGGCCGCCTGGTGCGTGCCGGTGGCGATCAATGGTCGATGACCATGGATATTCGTTTGTATCGTTCCATGGACAATCAAAATGCCGCGCTTGACAGGCTTTGGCAACATTTACTGAATCGCTGAAGGCTTTTCATTTAGCCAGGCAGCCAGGCTACAAGCAGAAAATCACACGCATGCTGATTCGGAATACATGTATGTCGAATCAGAATAGATTCATTCAAATTCCTCCCTAAAATCCGGGCATGGGATGTTTGCCGGGCATTCGGCCCGCAGGCATATGACCAGACATGCTTTATTCAGGAGGTAATTTTGTCTTCTCTTTCAATCAGGATCGAGCATGATTTGCTCGGTGATCGCGCAGTACCAGCCGATGCCTATTATGGTATTCATACCTTGCGTGCACTGGAAAATTTCCCTATTACAGGCATACCTGTTTCCAGCTATCCAGATCTGATCGACGCGCTGGCCATCGTCAAACAGGCGGCGGTACAGGCGAATCAATCACTGGGCCTGGTCAGTGATGAGCATGCTGCCGCCATCACGCTTGCCTGCGAAAAAATCCGCCAGGGTCAATTCCACACCCATTTTGTGGTGGATGTCATACAGGGTGGTGCCGGTACTTCCACCAACATGAATGCGAATGAAGTCATTACCAATATCGCGCTCGAACATCTGGGTCATGCACGCGGCAGCTATGGAATTCTGCATCCCAATGAGCAAGTCAATTTCAGTCAGAGCACCAATGATGTGTATCCAACTGCCTTGCGTCTCGCCGCATACAAAGGCATTTTTCGCCTGATTGATGCGATGGAAATTTTGAAAATCGCCTTTAACAAAAAAGCGCAGGAATTTAAAGATGTACTGAAGATGGGGCGTACCCAACTGCAGGATGCCGTGCCAATGACACTGGGACAGGAATTCAGTACCTATGCCGTGATGATAGACGAAGACCAGGAACGCCTGCGGGAAGCCGCAAAACTGATGTGTGAAGTGAACCTGGGTGCCACCGCTATTGGTACCGGGATCAATACGCATCCTGATTACGCAGGCCGGGTGTGCCAGGCCTTACTGGAAATCAGTGGCATACCGGTGACGACGTCACCCAATCTGATTGAAGCAACCCAGGATGTCGGCTCGTTCGTGCAATTGTCAGGCGTGTTAAAACGTGTGGCCGTGAAACTGTCCAAAATCTGCAACGACCTGCGCCTGCTCTCCAGTGGCCCGCGTGCAGGCTTTGGCGAAATCAACCTGCCGGCGGTACAGGCCGGCTCCAGCATCATGCCCGGTAAGGTCAATCCTGTCATCCCGGAAGTCGTCAATCAGATTGCTTTTGAAGTGATAGGCAATGATGTCACCATCAGTTTTGCTGCAGAAGCCGGGCAATTGCAACTGAATGCCTTTGAACCCATCATCGCGCATAGCCTGTTCAAAAGTGCAGCACACCTGACCCGGGGTTGCCAGGTGCTGGCCGAGCGCTGCGTCGATGGCATCACAGCGAATCATCAGCGCTTGCGTGACATCGTTGAAAATTCCATAGGTATGGTTACCGCACTGAATCCTTACATAGGTTACAGCGCATCAACCGAGCTGGCACAAGAGGCGCTGTTGACTGGCAAAAGTGTCTATAAGCTGGTGCTGGAAAAGAAACTGCTGACAGAAACAGAACTGGCAGAAATATTGCAGCCACACAGACTGACTGCGCCACGTCGGATGCTGGCACCAGAAGTACCTTGATCCCTGGCTGTAATTCACATCAGTTTCCTGCAATTTTCCTTCTCATCCACCCGGTGAGAGTGAACGCTGCACAGGCTGATTTTTAATCCCCCTGTTCTGCACACATAAAATCACCAGACTCTGGCAGGCAGGGAAAATTTTTCTGGAGGAGATAGTAATGAAAAAAAATCGACTGACCACATGGATCATCGGCGGCATGATCCTGGGACTGATAGTGGGCTACCTGTGTCATTCGCAGGCACATGATGCTGCTGAAGCCAAAGTGATTGCGGGTTATTTTTCTGTAGTGACGGATATATTCCTGCGACTCATCAAGATGATTATCGCGCCGCTGGTGTTTGCCACCCTGGTGTCGGGCATGGCCCGCAGTGAACCGGGCTCGATCGGACGAATCGGCCTGAAAGCCATGACCTGGTTTTTAAGTGCATCGGTCATCTCATTGCTGATAGGCATGCTGTTTTCAAATTATTTTGAACCTGGGCGCTCCTTGGCTCTGCCTTTGCCTGATGCCAGTGCCACCACCAAACTGGCGACAGGGTCGCTGAACTTCAAGGATTTCCTGACGCATGTATTCCCGCGCAGCTTCTTTGAAGCGATGGCAGGCAATGAAATTTTGCAGATACTGGTGTTTTCCATCTTCTTTGGTTTTGCCCTGTCGTCGCTGCAAGGTAAAGGCCCGCGCGTGTTGGTGCATGCCATAGACGAAACGGCCAACACCATGTTGAAGATCACCGATTACGTCATGCGTTTTGCACCCATAGGTGTGTTTGCTGCGGTCGCGGCGGCGATTACCGTGCAGGGCCTGGATGTATTGACTACCTACGGAAAATTTTTGGGCTCATTCTTCCTGGCGCTGGCTGTATTGTGGCTGGTACTGATAGGCGTCGGTTTCCTGTTCCTTGGCCGGGATGTGTTCCGTCTTATTGGCCTGATCAAAGAGCCTATGATCATCGCATTTTCAACTGCCAGCAGTGAAGCGTCTTATCCAAAAACCATAGAACAACTGGAAAAATTTGGTGTCAGCAGCAAGATCACCGGCTTTGTCTTGCCGCTGGGGTATTCCTTCAATCTGGATGGTTCCATGGTGTACCAGGCTTTTGCAGTACTGTTCATTGCCCAGGCCTATGGCATACACATGAGCATCTCGCATCAGATCACCATATTGCTGGTGTTAATGGTCAGCAGCAAGGGGATGGCCGGTGTGTCGCGTGCATCGCTGGTGGTCGTGGCGGCAGTATTGCCCATGTTTAACTTGCCGGAGGCGGGCTTGCTGCTAATTATGGGTGTGGATCAGTTTTTGGATATGGGCAGAACCGCAACCAATGTACTGGGTAATAGCATCGCCACTGCCGTTGTCGCAAAATGGGAAGGGGTTGAAAAGGAAAGCCAGGTCATTCCTATGGAATCCGCAGCGCATGCCGAACACCTGCCTGTGCTGGCAAAAGTGGCTAATGGCTAAAAAGGTTTAAAATTTGATATATAAGGATGCAGGGGCATGTATGACATGCCCCTGTTTTTTGTGTACAGACGCAGATTACAGATACAGCATCTTTTGCCGTTCGTCCTCAGACGGCTCGATATCCCTGGCTTCATAATAAGCAAAGATGGCATCGACGATGTTTGCCGGTTCATCGATCAACTGAACCAGGTTAAGGTCACTAATATCTATCATGCCGTTGCCAGCCATCTGCACCTTGATCCATTCCAGCAGCCCGCTCCAGAAGCTGGTGCCAACTAGAATGACCGGGATATGGCGGGTCTTGCCAGTTTGTATCAGGGTTAACACTTCACTGACTTCGTCCATGGTGCCAAAACCACCTGGGTAGACCACATAGGCGTCGGCGTATTTGACAAACGCCACCTTGCGCGCAAAAAAATGACGGAAAGACAGGCTGATGTTTTGCCAGGGGTTAGTGCGTTGTTCGTGCGGCAATTCTATGTTCAGGCCAACCGAGGGTGATGCGCCCTCGAACGCGCCTTTGTTGGCTGCTTCCATGATGCCAGGGCCACCGCCAGAGATGACGGCAAATCCTTCGTCGGACAGGCGACGCGACAAATCCACACAACTGAGATAATACGGGTTGTCCGGCTTGATTCTGGCCGAGCCAAAAATGGTGACTGCCGGGCGTATTGTTGAAAGGCGCTCGGTGGACTCGATAAATTCTGCCATAATCGTGAACATATGCCATGATTCACGCGCTTTCAGCGAGGTTGCCTTCTCCTGATCGATAATCTGGCGCAATCTCGTTACATCTTTCCGGTTTCCGTTCATATGCAAAATACCCTCTTGTTAGTTGATGGCTCCAGCTATCTGTACCGTGCCTTCCATGCCATGCCAGACTTGCGCAACCCGCAAGGCGAACCGACAGGCGCCATCTACGGCATGATCAATATGTTACGCCGTTTGCGTACTGATTACCCGGCAGCATACATGGCCTGTGTTTTTGATGCAAAAGGCAAAACCTTCCGCGATGATCTCTACCCTGAATACAAGGCCCAGCGCGCCCCCATGCCAGACGACTTGCGCCTGCAGATAGAACCCATCCATGCCGCAGTCAAAGCCATGGGCTGGCCTATCCTGATGGTGGAAGGGGTAGAGGCAGACGACGTCATCGGCACGCTGGCGGTGGAAGCCACCAAGCTGGGCTTCAATACCATCGTCTCTACCGGCGACAAGGATCTGGCGCAATTGGTGAATGCCAATGTCACCCTGATCAATACCATGAGCAATGAAACGCTGGACGAACCCGGCGTGCTGGCCAAGTTTGGCGTGCCGCCAAACCGCATTATCGATTACTTGACCCTGATCGGCGACACCGTCGATAACGTGCCCGGTGTGACCAAATGCGGCCCCAAAACTGCCGTCAAATGGTTGGGCGAATATGACAGCCTGGATGGCGTCATCGCCAATGCCGACAAGATCAAGGGCGTGGTCGGCGACAACCTGCGCCAGGCGCTGGAATGGTTGCCGCAAGGCCGCGTGCTGATCACTGTCAAGACCGATTGTGACCTGGCCGAGCATTACGCTTCCATACAAGACAGCCTGGTGGCCAAAGAAGAAAGCCGCGAAGACATGCTTGCCTTCTTTAGCCGCTATGGTTTCAAGACCTGGCTGCGTGAAATTACCGGCGATGCTACCGCAGGCGCGACACCATTGCCTGCTGCCAAAGCCGCAAGCAGTGGCAGCAACCACGCCCAGGCCGGATTGTTCAATGATGATGCTTCGGCAGACGACAGTCAACCTGCTGTACCCGTCAATCAGAATTACGAAATGGTTCTGACTGAAGCCGCCCTCAATGAATGGCTGGCACGCATCAATGCCGCCAAGCTGACATCGGTGGACACCGAAACCACCTCGCTGGAACCGATGACGGCGCAACTGGTCGGTATTTCGTTATGCTGCGAAGTGGGTCATGCGGCTTACATTCCCGTTGCCCACAACTACCCCGGCGCGCCCGAGCAATTGTCGCGTGAATTTGTGCTGGGTAAACTCAAAGCCTGGCTGGAAGACGACAGCAAGGCCAAGGTCGGCCAAAACCTCAAATACGATAGCCACATCTTCGCCAACCAGGGCGTGCAATTGCACGGTATTGTGCATGACACCCTGCTTGAATCCTATGTGTTTGAATCACATAAATCGCATGACATGGACAGCCTGGCCATGCGTCACCTCGGTAAAAAAACCATCAGCTTTGAAGAAGTCTGCGGCAAAGGTGCCAGCCAGATCGGTTTTGATCAGGTAGATATAGAACGCGCTACGGCTTATGCTGCCGAAGATGCCGACATCACCCTGCAACTGCACCTGGCCATGTGGCCAGAAATTGAGCCAGATGCCAATCTGCTGCGCGTGTATCACGACATAGAATTACCGACTTCGGTCGTGCTGCAAAAGATAGAACGCAATGGCGTACTCATCAACAAAGACCTGCTGGAAACACAATCGCATGAAATCGGCATACGCTTGCTGGAACTGGAACAAAAGGCCTATGAATTGGCAGAACAGCCTTTCAATCTGAATTCACCCAAACAACTGGGCGAAATTTTCTTTGGCAAACTGGGCTTGCCCGTCGTCAAAAAAACCCCGTCCGGCGCACCCTCAACCGATGAAGAAGTCCTGCAAAAATTGGCCGAGGATTATCCCCTGCCCAAAGTCTTGCTGGAATACCGTGGCCTGGCCAAACTTAAATCTACCTACACCGACAAATTGCCCAGGATGGTCAACGTCAGTACAGGCCGCGTCCACACCAATTATGCGCAGGCCGTGGCCGTGACCGGCCGCCTGGCATCGAACGACCCCAACCTGCAAAACATCCCCGTACGCACGGCAGAAGGCCGCCGCATACGCGAAGCCTTTGTGGCTGCGCCCGGCAATGTCATCATCTCTGCCGATTATTCGCAGATCGAATTGCGCATCATGGCCCACATCTCTGGCGACGCCAGTCTGTTGGCTGCATTCGCCAACGGTGAGGACATTCATCGCGCCACTGCTGCTGAAATTTTTGCCGTACCGCTGACAGAAGTGAGCAGCGAACAACGCCGCTACGCCAAGGTCATCAACTTCGGCCTCATCTATGGCATGAGCGCCTTTGGTCTGGCAGGCAATCTGGGTATAGAACGTTCCGCCGCACAAAGCTACATCGACAAGTACTTCCAGCGTTACCCCGGCGTCGCCCAGTACATGGCCGACACCCGCACCAAGGCCAAGGCCCACGGCTATGTAGAAACCGTGTTTGGCCGCCGCCTGTGGCTGGCCGAAATCAATTCCCCCAACGGCCCCCGCCGCGCTGGCGCCGAACGCGCCGCCATCAACGCCCCCATGCAAGGCACTGCTGCCGACCTCATCAAACTCGCCATGATCGCCGTACAGGGCTGGCTGGAAACTGACAAACTGCAATCAAAAATGATTATGCAGGTACACGATGAACTGGTACTTGAAGTACCACAAGCCGAGCTGGAACTGGTCAAACAAAAATTGCCTGAGCTGATGGCGAATGTGGCGACACTGGATGTGCCGCTATTGGCGGAAGTGGGTGTGGGGGGGAATTGGGAAGAGGCGCATTGATATTAGGGCAATCGTCTTTACCGATAGTTAGCGAATCTCGCTGGCTCACTGCTTAGCAACCAGCATATTGAGCAGGTGCGATTCGGTCCTGGCTATTTAATTCTTTTACGTAAACTATGGCCAACCAAAAAAATTGCAAAGCCCAAATTTGTTATGGTAATCCAGTTACCGAAGAATGGGATCTGGTAGATATATTCGACGTCGTGCCATCGATTACGCCTGATGTTGCGGGTATGACGATTGAGGAAATTTATAAATGGCAAAGGGGAGAATGGCGTAAATTCAATCTTCCAAACGGAGAGGTAATTGAGGTGCAACTAGTCCACAATATGGAAGAGTGTACTTTCATTTTGAATGTAAGACAGGGTTCAGAATCATTGATGCAGATAATTTGCGATACTTTGACGAGCGTTATTTTTCACACGCTGAGTCGGGCAGTCATTCAAATTGGCTATGGCGCTCACCAAGACTAAGCCGGGTAGGTTGGGCTACGCTTCACCAGCCCAACACTTAGCCTGTGATCGACAAGACAAACCATGCAAAACCGAGAAAATAAATGCGTAATTTTACAGCAGTAGGAGCCGTTCAAGCGCCCAGTGTTGGGCTGATGAAGCGTAGCCCAACCTACAAAACTGGATAATCGTAACCGTCGTTCCCTGCATCAGGGTTTTACAGCACATCAAACCGCACCAGCGTATGATCCATGTCAAACAGTTCTTCATCGATGATGGACGCAATACTTTCCCAGTCGCCGCCAGCGAGACCAGCGCCTATTAGTGGATAGCCTATGCGCAAACCGGGAAATTCATCGCGTATCTTGGCAAAGACATTGCGTATAGCAACATAGTCGGCTTTCAAGCCCTTTCCGCGCCAGTCAAATTGTGTATAGGCATTGATAATGACGAACTCCTTGTTGCTGCGTTGTATGCATGCCTTGCTGTATGTGCCCAGCTTGGTGAGATCGGCGGGAAGGGTGGTCTTGTCAACGGCAAAAGCCTCGGGAAATTGTGTTTTGATGGTCTTGGCAATACCTGCGCCCATGTTGCAAAAACAGTTGCAGCCATGGACGATGACATCAAATTCGCCCTGCATGGCAAGATCCAGTAAATCACCTTTGAGTTCTTTCATATGGGCCTATCTAAGGTTGTAACTTTTCTGCTACCAAAGCGCTGATACAATTCCCGCGCCATACGCAATATCTCATCACGCATAGCCAGACGCTCTAGCCACGTTGCGGGTATGCCATCTACACCGTAATAGGCACCTGCGATCTGGCCAGTGATAGCTGCCGTTGTATCTGCATCGTCCCCCAGATTGGTAGCGGTGAGGATGGCATCTTTAAAATTGTCGGTATGTATGAAACACCACAGCGAAGCTTCGAGCGATTCGACGGAATAGCCGCTACCGCGTATTTCTGCACTGCTTTTTTTTAAGAAATCACCTTGGCTGATCGAAATGATTTTTGCTTCGGTTGGCTTGAATGAAAGGGCAGAAAATAAATTAGCTTTGGTACAGCCAGCAAATAGCCGACACAGTATTGCCGCCAGTAGCTGGCAGCTTTGTATCGCTTCTGGTGCTGCATGGGTAGTGCGTGAACTTTCGCCTGCGTAATGGATGGCCGCTTGCTCATCGGGATAAGCAAACATTACGACCGGGGCAAGTCGCATCAGTGAACCATTGCCGGCAGTGTCGGGGTGTTCTGCGCCACAAAAGGGTTCGCCGCTGCTTGCATAACGAGACAAAGCTGCGCGTACAGTATTACCGATGTCAAAGCAGATGCCAGTGGAACTCAGGTAACCCCATTTCCACCAGTTCAGATAACGTCCCATCTGGTCTTTTGCATCAAACCCATCTTTCGTCAGCAGGCTTTCTGCCAGGCAGAGTGCCATGGAAGTATCGTCCGTCCATTCACCTGGCAGTAAACCAAAGGGGCCACGACCGACCATATCAGTCACAGGCGTGAAGCTGCCTCTGGCAGAAAATTCTACCGTGGTACCAACTGCATCGCCGCATGCCAGGCCAGCCAGTGCACCCAGATAGCGTTGTTCTAGAGTGATGTTCATAGAAATTTTTCCGGTATAGGACCAATATGCCCTTCATCGGAATATTGTAATTGGCATAGAATAACGCACTTAGTTATAATTATCAACTATCTTAGTTTAATTTTAAAACTAAGTATTGGTCTTATCTGTGTAAATTAAAAATTGTTCAAAGTTTTCAAGGTAAGCTCTTGAAATATGGCATTCTATACATTTATACATCTCGCCAATTTTCCACTCTATTTATGTACCCTAAACAATTTTTTATCGAACAATTTTCCGAAGTCGACTCTGATGCGTTGCTGGTTAAACTTTCCAGCGATGACCTGGTGGATAATGCGAAAGAGGGGATCAGAGATATATTGGCTGCACGTGGCATGTCCGTGACCGACATTGGACGGCTAAGCAAAGAAGCGCATAAGGCGCAATACAGGGTCACAAAGGGAACCATAGAATGCGATTATTGTGGCAAATCTGCACGGCACAAACCGGTGCTGGATGAAGGTCAGCGGTTTTGTTCCAAAACGTGTTTGCACCATGCGCGGGTCAGTGAGGCGGCAGTTGATATTACCGAATCGATGATATTGCTGGAGGCAGGAAAAATTCGTTCTGGTGCTTGCCCGGTTTGCGACAAGATGAACACGCCTGTTGAGATTCGCTATGCCTACACAGCGACGTCATTCATTGTCGTCAGTTATCAGGAGACCAAGACTCGTCTGTGCTGTGTTCAATGTGGTCGCAGGGAAAACCTTGAGTCCATGCTGGTCTGTTTTATTGTTGGCTGGTGGGGCATCCCATGGGGTCCTATTTTTACGATTGCAGCTTTGTTTGGCAACCTGAAGGCAATGTTCGAAATGACGGCAATAGAAGAGCCTTCGGAAGAGTTACTCAAAGCAGCCAAGTATCAACTGGCGATTAATGCCCTGGAAAAGAATGTACAAGCCAATCGGCTTGGTGGTGAGTTGGCACAAAGTTGATGACGTAATGCTTCGGGCGAGTCAGGCTTTTTGCACAGCACGGATGATTTTAAATAGACAACAAAGGATTGCACCATCAATCCCAAAATATTTCTCTATAATCCCTATTCTGCCCAAATTTCAAAAATAGGACGTCTGGCATGCTCAACTGGCTTAAGCAATTCTTTACTTCGGTGGAAAAGCCTGAAGCACAAGTCCTGCAGGTACCGTCACATCCGGTCTATGTCGCGCCGCCAGTTATGCAAAACAGTGCCGGGTTGAAGATGCAGGGGGACGATCATCTTACCAGGGGCGATATGACGTCGGCCGCAACTTGCTATCGCAAGGCGATAGGGATGGATCCGGATTTTGCCAAGGCGCATAGCAATCTCGGTTTTGTACTGATGCAGCAAGGTAAGGCGGATGAGGCAGAAAGAAGTTTGAAGCAGGCGCTGGCGCTGGATCCAAAAAATGCAGATACCTGTTTCATGCTGGGTACTCTGGCCATCCTGTCGCGTAGCGATCTGGAGTCTGGCTGCCAGTATCTCCAGAAGGCCGTTGAGCTGATGCCAGACTTTGATGTCGCGTATCTTGACTGGCGTCGTTACATGAGTTTGCAAGGCAAGCTGGAACAGGTAAAGCAGTTCCTGATTGCTGGTATTGTCAGCGATCCCAGTCGTTGTGATTTCCAGAATTACCTGGGTAATATTTACCAGGATGAACAGCAATTTGAACTGGCGATGGCGTGTTTTCAGCAAGCACTGACGATACGCCCGGATGATGTTGATGTGCTTGAAAACCTGGGCTTTGTCTTGTTCAAACAAAACCAGGTGTCGCAGGCAAACACTGCGTACGACAGGGCGCTTGCTTTGCGGCAGCAGGCAATTGTTGCCGCATCAGATGATCTGGACTTGCATTACGAGTTGGCGACCTTGTTACTGGTGTTGAACAGACATCAGGAAGCAATTTCCAGTTTCAACCAAATTTTGAGTTTGAATCCTGGCTATGTTGAGGCCCGCCTGGGACGTGGATTGACCTCTCTTCTCATCGGTGAATTTGAATCTGGCTGGAAAGATACCAAGGACCTGGCCAGCTACGCAGCAATCGGCTATCCGGAATTCAAGCAGCCATTGTGGCTCAATGATTGTGACATTAGCGGCAAATCCATCTTGCTGTTTGCCGACCAGGGCTTGGGCGACACCATACAGTTTGTGCGCTATTTAGAGCAAATCAAAAACCTGGGTGCAAGGGTCTATGTGCAGGCGCATAGTTCACTTAAGTCTTTACTCAGTACACTGGCCCATGTGGATGGTGTTTTTGGTGAAGAAGACATCTTGCCTTTGTTTGACTATTGCTGCCCCTTGTCGAATGTGGCCCTGGCATTTGACACTAGTCTGGAAACCATACCTGCCAGCGTGCCTTATCTCCAGGCTGCAAAAGACAGAGTAACCTATTGGGAAACGCAGTTGCGTGGTTCTCAGGTGCCGCGCATAGGTGTGGTCTGGTCGGGCAATCCCTTGTTCCGCAATGACAAGAACCGGTCTGTGCATCTGCAAAGATTGTCTGCCTTACTGATGGATGGAAGCCGGCATTTCTTTTTATTGCAAAAAGAAGTGAGGGCACTGGATGCACCGTTCATGGCCGGTCTGAAGAATGTGACTGACCTGGGGCCGCAGTTAAACGACTTTGCCGAAACAGCCGCAGTCATTACCAATCTTGATCTGGTCATTACCGTTGATACTTCGGTTGCCCACCTGGCGGGTGCTTTGGGAAAACCGGTTTGGATACTGCTGCCTTTCGCCCCGGATTTCCGCTGGCTGCTGGACAGAAATGACAGCCCCTGGTATCCGACGGCGCGCCTGTTCAGGCAGCCGACAATAGCCAATTGGGATAGCGTGATTGACGCTATCAAGCATGAACTGGATGTGGAATTTCCCAAACAACAATCGTCAACATGAATCCTGGTTGGTGGCATGATCCGTGGCAATCGGATCATGTCAGCCCACCGCCCACCGGACTGGTTCGATTGCTATGGTCGAAAAGCAGTCTAAGCCGGAAATTCCTGATCCAGTGCACGTTTCACGTCTTCAATCACGCTGTCCCAATCACCTATTGCAGGCTGCCTGAACAGGCGAGCCGTCGGATACCAGGGACTGTCATTCCTGTCCAGCAGCCAGCGAAAATCAGGGGAAAAGGGTAGCATGATCCATACGGGCTTGCCCAGGGCACCCGCCAGATGAGCGACTGAGGTATCGACCGTAATCACCAGATCCAGATTGGCAATGACCGCAGCTGTTTCAGAAAAATCCACCAGTTGTGGTCCAAGATCAGTGACGTTGTTCAAATTGGATGAAAACGGCGCATCTATGGAGCGTATTTCTTTTTGCAGTAAAAAGAAATGATGATCTCCCGTGATCAGTAATTCAGACAGGCGTTGAAGATGGATGGAGCGGTGTTTATCGTTTCTTAATAACGGATTGCCGGACCAGACTAGGCCGATTTTTGCGGTGGCAACGCCAGCTAGCTGATCTCTCCAATAGACGGTGCGATCGGCAGATGCCTCTAAATAAGGTACTGTTGCCGGGATTGATGCAAGTGCAGTGTTGAAAGCCAAAGGGATATTCGACAGTGAACATTGGTAGTCGAATGAGGGTAGGATTTCCTCGTCACCAAATACACGGGTGACGCCAGGCAGGGTCATCAGCAAGGATTTCAGCGAGGCTTGCGCCCGAAGATAAACCGTGGCACCCAACGCACTCACCTGTTCTGCATACCGGGCAAAATGAATCGTATCGCCCAGTCCCTGGTCTGCGTGCAGTAAAATGGTTTTCCCATGAATATCGGCATCGTTGAGCCAGGCAGGTTCTGGCATTTCAGCCGGTGGCAATGCTGCATACTTCACGCTATCTTTGATATCTTTCCAGCCGGGTTCAAGTTGACCGGTGATCAGCAAGGCCATTCCACGCCCCAAGCGTGCTTCGCCATACTCAGGGTTAAGTGCCAACACATGCTCATAGCTATCAATTGCTTCTTTAAAGCGATTTTGAGTAGTCAGAAAATTAGCCAATTTGAAATGGGTATCGGCATTGTCCGACGCGGTGATGCTTGCCTTTTTCAAGCAAGAAAACGCTTGTTCATAGGCGGCAAGCGCCTGGCTTGGTTGCCCTTGTTTGTATAAGGAAAACCCCAGGTTCGCTAACGCATCTGCATCATCCGGGTGTAAGGATAATGCTGTTTGGAAGCAGTTGCCAGCTAATGCAAACTGTTGTTCGTCCTGATAAATATTACCCAGATGCCTATGATAGTCAGGGCGTGACGGGTATTTTTCTATGCCACTTATCAGAAACTGCTTTACTTGTTCCAACTTGCCCTGGAATTTCATGTACCGGCACCAATCCAGATAGGCAATCTCAAGATCTGCGGACAACTCCACTGCTTTTTGAAGATACTCGCAAGCTTGTTTCAAATTGCCATGTGCCAGTGCGGCCAGATTACCCAGCATGAAATAAGTATCGGCATTCGTACTGTCAATAGCCAGTGCGCGCTTCAGACTTTTTTCTGCTTCTGTCGTTGCGCCCTGTTGCATAAAAACGAAACCCAGATTGCTATGTGCCTTGGCGTAATTCGGGTCAATCACAATCGCCTGGTGATAGCAGTCGGCCGCAGTTGCCAGATTACCCTGAGCAAGATAAACATCGCCCTGTTCTTTGAGTGTAATGCTATTTCCCGGAGACGGTACTGGTGTTGCCTGAGGTGGCAAAGGTTTGCCCTGAAGTGGTGATTTGTCTGGAACCAGATTTGTGGTTTTCTCAGCTAAGGAAAAGATTCGTTTCAACCAGTTAAGCATCCTTGGTAACCTTCAGAGATAGGGATATGAGTGTGGATTATAGCAATTAAAGGATAGGCAATCGCTGAGTAGTCATTGAGATACAGGCGAGTCATTTAGCAACTTTCCTGTGGAATGCCTGGTTAATCAATTGTAGTGAATCCGCTACCAGACAAATTAATGCTTAAAGACCCAGGCAACATCTTTGTAATTCATCTGATTGGTACTTATTTCATTCAGTGCAATGCTATAATGGTAATTAATTCCATGAATGAAATATTCTCTCTCGTTTGGCTTATTTTTTCAGGAGCACAGTGTCCTATCAAGCTTGAACAAAACTGCTTTTACCAAACTGCTTTTACCAAACTTCAATTTGCAAGCGACCCGGCTTCGCTTGGCTAACAGATATAAACTCAACTCAGTGATCCACGATGAAACTTCAACGTTTTTTTACGCCTTTACTTTGCCTGACGACAGCAACCATGTTATCCGCTTGTGGCGGTGGCGGTAGTTCGACACCTGCCAATTCTGCCAATCCTGGCAATGGCGGTACAACAGGGGTGCCTGCTACCAGCAGCGTCGCCTTGTTTGTTGGCAGTATGGGTGGCCCTGGCAATATTGATGGCACTGGGGTGAATGCACGGTTTTATTCCCTCAGTGGTATCGCCCTTGATGCGACGGGCACGCTGTATGTCAGTGATGTTAATCGCTTGCGAAAAATTAGCCAGGCAGGTGTGGTCACCACTTTTGCTGGAGGAGAAGCCGGCAACGTAGACGGTGTCGGCAGTACGGTCCGGTTCAATGGCTTGCAAAATCCAGTGGTCGATGCGGCTGGCAATATGTATGCACTCGATGCATCCAACTACACCATACGTAAACTGAGCCCCGCCGGCGTGTCATCGACGCTGGCTGGCAAGCCGGGTGTTGCCGCCCGTACGGATGGTCTGGGCGCAGCCGCCGGTTTTACCTCACTCAATGGTTTGACTATTGATACTGCAGGCAATCTGTATGTGGCAGATGATCAGACCATACGCAAGATCACAGCTGCTGGTCAGGTGACCACCATCGCTGGCCAGTTCAGTGTCACTGGTGCGGATGATGGTCCTGGCATCAGCGCGCGCTTTAACCGTCCCATGGGTTTGGCGGCAGACAACGCTGGCAATGTCTATGTGGCAGATAGAAACAACTATGCAATTCGTAAAATTACTCCTGCAGGTGTGGTCAGCACGATTGCCGGCCGGGCAGGCAGTTTCGGCAGCACTGATGATGCGGGTTCGGCCGCACGTTTCAATTGCCCACAAGGTCTTGCGGTAGATGCCGCTGCAAATATTTACGTAGCTGACCCTTGCAATGCCACCATACGCAAAGTAACACCGTTTGGTGTGGTCAGCACCGTCGCAGGTAGTGCGGGGCAGCAAGGCATTGTGGATGGCGCTGGTAGTTCTGCGCGATTTTCCTGGCCACTGGCAATCGCCAGTGATGGCGCAGGAAATCTGTATGTAGCAGATTCTAACAATAGCAATGTGCGTAAAATTACTTCTGGCGGTGTGGTCACCACATTGGCTGGGTCTGGCGGGATAGCCGGACCCGTAGACGGCATTGGTAGCTCGGCCAATTTCTGGGTGCCTGGCAATCTGACTGCTGATAGTAGCGGTAATCTGTATGTTGCTGATCGTGTGCCGGGTGCTGCTACCTTACGCAAGGTGAACCCGGCAATGGCGGTTACTACCGTCTTCGACGTCAAAGCAGGTTTTGGTACGATAGGGGGGCTGACCACAGATACGACTGGCAATGTTTATGTCGCCGACAACCTGGGCACTGTCAGCAAAATCACACCGGCAGGCAGTATTTCGCAATTGGCAGGTATGCCGTATCAATTTGGCTTGGTCAATGATACGGGCACCAATGCCAGATTCAACTCACCGAACGGTATTGTGACTGCCAGCAATGGCGATATACTGATTGCCGACATAGCCAATCAAGTCATACGTAAAATGACAGCCAATGGAGTGGTCAGCACATTTGCAGCAGTGCCATTGAGCCCGGCATTTTATCCCATGGATTCCATTCCACCCCGTCAGTTTCCACGGCTATCCAACGGCATGGCAATCGATGCCAGTGGTAACGTGTATGTGGCGGATGGCGGCAATCACGTCATTTTCAAAATTTCAAGTGCAGGAGTAAGCAGTATTTTCGCCGGTGCAACTGGTCAGAAGGGAAGTGCAGACGGCAGCGGTGCCGCCGCACGTTTCAATGGTCCGCAAGGCATCACGATAGACACCAAAGGTAATCTGTATGTTGCTGATACAGATAATCACACTGTACGCAAGATTACACCGGCGGGCCTGGTGAGTACATTGATGGGTGTCGCTGGTCAAGAGGGTTTTGTGGCTGGTACATTGCCAGGTTTCTTGTCAAAACCGCAGGCTGTCGTGTTTAGTGGTGATGCGCTGTATGTCACCACTTACCATGGCGTGGTAGTGGCACGGAATTTCTAGAATTGACTCAATGCAGGTGTCACTGTTTCGCTATCGGTGGCACCCGTCGATTGGGTCAGCGCGCCCTAAATAAGTATCACACCCCTGTAATTGCTTGATGTCAGCAAAACCCACTTCAGCCTCACTTCCGTTTACACTGCTGTTCTCTCATCGATTTTCGCGGTACTTCTATGTTCAAACCTGTTTTCACTGCTGTTCTTATTGCAAGCCACCTGTTGTTGTCTGCAAATACACTTGCGCAAGTCAAGACAGATGCAGGAATAGAAGCTTTCAGACAGGGCAATTATGTGCAGGCGCAGAGCGAATGGACAGCTTTGGCCGAAGCCGGTGATGCCAACGCCCAGTTCAATCTGGGTATCTTGCTGCTGTCTGACAAGGCCGGTTTGAAGGATGAGAAAGCGGCCATGGAATGGTTTGCCAAAGCTGCGGCTTCGGGTCTGGCCAAAGCCCAGTTCAATCTTGCCGAGGGTTATAGGCGTGCTGTCGGCCTGGAAAAAGACATGGCCCAGGCCGTAGTCTGGTACACCAAGGCGGCAGAATCGAAATTTGCAACAGCTCAATATACGCTGGGCATACTGTACGAAACCGGCGATGGTGTACCCAAAGATTATGCATTGGCCATCAAATGGCTGCAACTGGCGACGGACCAGCAATATGCCGAAGCGAATTTCGCCCTGGCACGCATATATGCGCTGGGCGAGGGAACCGAAGTGAACATGCGTCTGGCAGGTATCTATGCCGGTTATGCTGCACAGCAGGGCTATGCGCCGGCGCAGACATATCTGGCCACGCTGTATCTGTCTGGCCAGGGCGTATCCAGGGATAGTAATCAGGCAGTATCCTGGCTGATGAAGGCGGCGCAGCAGGGCCATGCCCGTGCCTATGCCTGGCTGGGCAACATCTGCCGAGATGGCGATGGCATGCCTGTCGATTTGACACGTGCCTATGCGTATTACACCCTTGCCGAAAAACTGGATGTGGACAAGGAATTGCAGGGCAGCGCCAGCCGCTTCAAGTTCGGGCTGGCCTTACGCATGAAACCGGAAGACCTGCAAAAAGCGACACAAATCGCCAATGACTGGGTCATTGGTACCCAGCCACCGCTATACGTTCCTGTCGATATCATCAAGAACCCCTCGCCTCAAGCAGCGAAACCGCCGGTTCGGTAATACCCTTCCCACTGCAGAATGTTATATTGACGTTCTGCCAGATGGATCACGGTCGCTTGCCCACACAGCTTCCTGTCCATGCTGTCACCCATCTTATTACCGGTGTTATTACTCACGTTATTGCCGACGTTATTACCTATGTTGCGCGAAAAAAATTGGTCTTCTTATACCGCTTCTTTTACCGCGACAGGTGGTCGCACACTAGTGGGCAGTAACAGTAGAAAACAGAGTGCCTTCCGCTTGCGCGACGACCATGGCTGCGTTGCAAATGCTCGCGATAGTTCACTATCGCTGTGCTTTGCGCCTTGCCCTGATCGCCGGGCAAGCGTCTTTCACTTCTGTTTCAACTGTTACAGTCCAATTGCACCAGCCTGGTATCGCTTGAGTGTACTCATCTGCAGCCTGCTAATGCTGCTGGTGGCAAACCTCAGCCATGCGCAGGTGCCAGACAGTGCACCAGCCAGCGTGATCAATGATGGTCCGTACGCGTTTTACCAAAAGGAACAGGCCGGGCTGGATGTATCCTGGGTGTGCAATGATCAGGTACAAAAGCAGGTCTTTGCCAAGGCAGACAATGTGACACTGCCGGCACCTTGCGGTTATCCGCATGCATTGACGATACGTGCCGTGACTTCCGGTTTTCCGCTGGCCGTGAAATTCAAGGCTGACAAAGTAGCCGCCTTCAGTGATATCCATGGCCAGTTTGATCTCATGCGCAAGCTCTTGCAGGCCAATGGCGTCATTAACCAGGATTGGCGATGGACCTTTGGCAAAGGCCACCTGGTGATTGCCGGAGACGTGTTTGATCGTGGCCCGAACACCACCGAAGCCCTGTGGTTATTGTATGAACTGGAAGCGCAGGCGCAGGCAGCAGGCGGTGCGGTTCACCTGTTGCTGGGTAACCATGAAGCCATATCGTTTGCCGGTGATCTGCGTTATCTGAACAAAAAATACACCAACGTAGCGCGCCAGCTCAATCTCAGTTACCTGCAGATGTTTGACAACAACAGCGTGCTGGGGCGCTGGTTGCGCAGCAAGCCGGTGATCATACAGATCAACGACATGCTGTTCATGCATGGCGGTCTGCATCCCGATTACCAGAACCTGAACATGAGTATTGCACAAGTCAACGAACAGTTTCGCAACTCACTGGGTACAAGCAAGGTACAACTGAAGGATAAGGGGGATGATGTATTGTCCTTCCTGTATGGCAGCCTGGGGCCACTCTGGTATCGCGGGTATTTCAATGCACCCAAACTCAGCAATACCGACCTTGATCAGCTTTTGCAGCAGATGCAATTACGTCGCATCGTGGTCGGTCATACCACCATGGATGGGGTGTACGCCCATTATCAGGGAAAGATCATTTCCATCGATTCCGGCATCAAGGGCGGCGTCAAAGGGGAAATATTTTTCTGGGAAAAAGGGCGACTCAGCAAGGCCGGGCTGGATGGCGTGCGTGTTGCCATACCGGATGCGCCAGAGAAGGTTCGTACCGAATAAATAATGCGCCGATGTTACGCCTATGTCGCGCTTACGACAACTGCCTGCTGACCTGGCGTGGCCATGAGAAATGGAACACAGCACCGCGTGGATGATTGCCATCCAGGCGTATGCTGCCACCGAGTGATTCTATAGTTTTCTTGATGATGGCCAGACCCATCCCACTGCCTTCTACCTCATCACGTGGGCGCAGGGTCTGGAACATGGTAAACACCCGTTCCCGGTGTTCTTCGGCGATGCCGGGGCCATCGTCTGCCACGGCGAATTCAAAAAAATGCTCAGTGTGGCTGGCACGGATGTGGATTTTTCCCGATGCCTGGTCATGGTGCTTGAGCGCATTACTGATCAGGTTGCGAAACACCAGTTCCAGTGGTACCTTGTGTGTTGGACAGATAGGGAAATTGCCATCCAGCTCCAGGTTGAATGGCCGTTCGGCACAGCATAGCTCGAAGACATCCCGCACCAATGCTGCGAAATCCACATGCTCTATGGTGCCGCCCAGTTGCCCGGCACGAAAGTACAGCAGCAGGTCATCCAGCAGCCTTTCCATGCGTTTTATGCGAATGCGCATCAGCCGCAGGTGTTCATCCGTATCGGCATCTATTTTACCGACCAGGTCTTCGCTGAGCCAGGTGGCCAACTGATCGACGCCACGCAGGGGCGACTTCAGGTCATGCGAAGCGACGTAGGCGAAATTATTCAATTCCTGGTTACGTCTTGATAGTTCATCGGTAAAGCGTTTTCGTTCAGAAATATCGACAATCGCCGACAGCACCTTGATGCCTTCTGCCGTATGTATCGGGTTCAGACCAATTTCCACCTGGAATTCGCTGCCATCCTTGCGCAGACCAAACAGATCACGGCCACCGCCCATCGCACGCGTGCTGGGTGTTGCAAAATAGCTGCTACGCAAACCTGGATGCTGTGGGCGAAAACGTTCAGGTATCAGTATTTCCATGGGCTTGCCCAGCAATTCTTCCCTGGCATAACCAAACAGTTGCTCGGTCTGGGCATTCACCATTTCCATGTAGCCGCGGCTGTCTATCATCACCATGGCATTCGGCGCTGCTTCCACTACCAGACGGAAACGTTCTTCCTGGCGCTTGCGTTCAGAAATATCCACAATCGCCGACAACACCTTGATGCCATCTGTCGTTTCTATCGGGTTCAGCCCAATTTCAACCGGGAATTCACTGCCATCCTTGCGCAGGCCATACAGGTCGCGTCCACTGCCCATGGCGCGTGTGGTGGGAACCGCAAAATAATCCTGGCGCAAGCCAGGATGATGTTTTCGAAAACGTTCGGGTATCAACAGCTCCATGGTTTTGCCCAGCAACTCTGTCCTGTTGTAACCAAAAATGATTTCGGTCTGGGTATTCACCATTTCTATACAGCCGCGCCCATCTATCATCACCATCGCATTCGGTGCGGCATCAACCACCTGGCGGAAATGCCTTTCACTTTGCGTCAGCCGGGTTGCAATACGATAGCCTTCGCTAAAATCGCGCACGATCATGGACAAACCCCTGAGGATATCCTGATGATCGCAGACGGGTGAAATGGTTAGTAGGGTGGGCAGTTCATTGCCTCCTAGGCAGCGGCGTATGGTTTCAAACTGGCCGATTGGCGTGCCCTGTTGTAAAAGTTTGACCAGTGTCGCCAGGTCGGGTAACTGTCCTTCCGGGAAAAGCAAGGCAAATGGCTGATCCAGCACGTCGGCAAGGGGGTAGCCAAAGATACGGCTGGCGGCCCGGTTCCAACTGATGATCTTGCCTTCCAGATTGCTGGCAATAATGGCGTCGTCAGAACTGTTCACGATGGATGCCAGCAAACTGCTGGTATCTGCTGTCACATCATCGTGCCTGTCCGGGGGCGTAGCATCATTGCTGTTCGTCGGCACCATGGCGATATGTCCCGCTTAAAAAGTTGATTTCAAATTGCTCTGCCGATATAGGGCGAGAATAGTAATAACCTTGTAAAAGTTCACAGCCACGGTCGGTACAGAACCTGGCCTGTTCGGCGGTTTCCACACCTTCAGCCACCAGGGTCAGTTCCAGCGTCTTGGCGAAGGCAATCATCGCAGCCAGCAGACGTTCCTGCGAAGCACCGCGTCCTATGCCAGCCACAAAGCTCTGGTCTATTTTAAGGATGTGGATGGGGAAGAGTTTCAGATGGCCGAAGGACGAATAGCCGGTACCAAAATCATCCAGTGACAGTTTCAGTTTGCGCGCTGCCAGTTTCAGCAAGATGCTGGCCACATGCTCCGGGTCGCGTATCAGGGCATTTTCTGTGATTTCCAGTTCCAGGCATCGCGGGTCCAGGCCACTGGTGGCCAGTGCTTCATCCACCGTGGACAGCAGGTTATCCCCCTGCAACTGTATGGCAGAGACATTCACCGCGACCGACAGATGTTGTACATTCAGGTGCGGCGTGCTGCGCCACTGCTGTAACTGCGCACACGCCGTGCGCATGACCCACTGGTCGATTTCAAACATCAAGCCCAGTTCTTCTGCCATGGGCAGAAAAGTGCCGGGGGCCAATACCCCTTCCTGAGGATGGTGCCAGCGCAGCAATGCTTCCATGCCACCCAGCCTGCCATCCAGAGCATGGACTTTTGCCTGGTAATAGACTTTCAACTGATCATTCTTGAGTGCATGTCGCAAGTCACGTTCCAGATACATGCGATGGCGCACTGCCTGATGCAATTGGTCAGAATAAAAATGACTCTGGTTGCGGCCTTCCTGCTTGGCGCGATACATGGCAATATCGGCGCATTTCATCAGTTCGGTAGCGTCGTTGGCGCAGGAACCAAAGACGGCGATACCTATGCTCATCGTCACATCCCATTCCAGACCTTCCAGCAGTATGGGTTTTTTGAAGGCTTCGACAATGCGGGTGGCCAGTAAGATGGCATGATCCACTCTGTCCATATCCTGCACCAGCACCACGAATTCATCGCCCCCCAGCCTTGCCAGCAAGTCACTGCCGCGGGTAGTGGTACCCAGCCGGCGTGCCACCTTGATCAGTAACTGATCACCAACGGCATGCCCATACGTGTCATTCACATTTTTGAAACGATCAAGATCAAGCAGCAGCACCGCCAGCTTGCCGTGCAGGTTTTCCCGCTTGGCGCGGCAGACGGCAAATTCCAGTGCGCGTTCAAAATCATAGCGGTTCGCCAGGCCGGTCAGCGCATCGTGTTCGGCCAGATCACGCAACTGGTCATAACTGCGATTGAGTTCAGTTTCCAGCTTGTGACGGTGGCGTGCCTGGTGTACGGCGCGCAGCAGGCGGCGGGCGTTGACTTCTTCTTTCAGCAAAAAATCTTGTGCCCCTGCCTCTATCGCCTGCTCTGCCAGGGTAACGTCTTCCTGATGGGTCAGCATGATAATCGCAGCATGGTGTATCTTGTCCAGGCGCAGGCTTTTCAATACTTCAATACCGTCGCGGTCAGGCAGGCGGTAATCGAGCAGGATGACGTCAAATGCGGTTGCCTTGGCTTTCAACAAGCCGTCCAGTGCATTGCTGGCTTCGACAATATTCACGCTGACCGGCACCTGCTTCATTGCCCGTATGACAGAGCGGCGATCCAGTTCATCATCATCGATAATCAGGATGTCCAATGTGGATGTTTGTACAGGTAGATTCAGCATAAAAACTCGCGCTGGCAGGTAAGCGTGGCATGTGCAGGCAGGTACGCACCTCTGCCCAAGTTGATTTTTCTTGCATACTGGATCTGCATAAAATCTCCCTCAGGCAATCGGCAGTTCGACCAGACGCCAGTACCTGTCCAGCATCTCGATGACATTCATGAAACCGTCGCCTACATGCTGTTTGACGATGTAACCGGCAACGTGTTGGGAATATGCCAAAACTTTGTCCTGATCATCTTGCGAAGTGGTCAGCACAAACACCACGGCAGACGACAAGCTCTTGTCCAGCCGCAGTTCTGCCAGCATTTCCTGGCCGTTCATGCGTGGCATATTAATGTCGAGCAAAATCAGGTAGGGGCGGGCGATGCCATTTGGCTGGCGCAGGATTTGCAGCGCTTCTATTCCATCATGCGCACGGAGGATGGGGTTGACGATTTTCAGTTTTTTTAGTGCGCGTTCTATGCCCAGCACGTCGACATCGTCGTCATCAACGATGAGTATCGTGACTGGTTTGGTTTGCGGGATGCTGTCTATCATTGGGCACCTTTCACCGACATGCGCTGCTAAATAATACTTTGCGGCAATATTATTGCAATGTAATTTCTATAATGCGACATAAAAACAGCTCGCTGCAAAAGCTTGAAATGAGCGAATTAACATTCATATTATTCAAATATCAAAAATAGTGCAATATTGTTATTATGCATTGCAGTTTTTCGATAGCCTATGGCAAGGCTGGCCCGGCACAAGCTATGAAGGATGGAGGGGGATGGATGCTGAAAGACGATTAAAGGGGGCTAATTAATGCAGTTCAAGGATGTCAGCCACAGCTTCCTGCAATTGAGTGACCAGTTCGGGGTCCATATACTTGTAGTCATCCGGAATATCCAGCACATGGATGACTTTGCCGTTCAGCACTTGCGGGTGCTCGGCAAGCAGGCGTGACTTGTGTTTTTCTTCCATGACGAAAATGACATCAGCCCATAGGATGTCATTCATGGAAACCCTGTGCCTGGCATTGGGACTGGTGCCGCCCGAGCGGGCTTCTACCATGGGATGGCGGCGCCAGACCTGCTCTGCAGTCGGACTGCGCCACTGATTTCGACTGCAGACGAATAGAATATGGATGAGATTATTCATCAGTTCAGTGCTTCACGCATAGAGATCAGCTTTCAGGCAGTGATCACCGCTGCAGTCATGGGCGAGCACAAGGCCCAGCCCAGCGCTGTGTAGAGCGCCAACCCCTCTTCGGTCGCTACCAGTACGCCAGTTTCAGCCTGCCTGGCGAACGCATGGTTATTTAATATCTGCATCAGCAATTTGCCCAGGCCTTTACGTCGGTGCGAGGGCTCCGTCACGATCTGGTCAAAAACCGCATGGCGCGCAGTCAGCGCCATTCTGCCGGTGGCTGCAATCTGTCCATCCCGGCCAAGGGCCTTGATGCTGACCGCCTGTTCGCCGCCGCCCAGCTGTATGGTATAGCTGGGCGGTATATCGACATCAATGTGGGCAGTGATGGCTTTGCACATCAGGTATTCGGCTGGTTTGAGCGTCCAGCGCGGCGGTAGCAAAGCGCTAATTTCGCTTACCGGTGCACAAACCTTGATCCAGGTATCAGGCGCACTCAGTTCATGTGCCAACAATTGTATGGCAGACAGGGCATGACCCTGCAAGACATAGCGTTCCAGATGACCGGGCAGGCCGACATGGATCTTGTAGCCGTGTCCCGCCAATGCAAATGCGGCCTCGGTACCACGAGAAATCGTCCAGCCATGGACCCAGGCACTGAGCAGGTCATTCTTTTGCTTTTCACTGAACTGGTCTGTAGTGGTCATGGCGACTCATTGATGTGGGACGGTGGCACAGGTGACAACCACTTCGGGATGACAGAAGATGGAATTAAAAGGCGGGTATTTTTTTTAAGGTAGCACGTTCTACGGCACCGTAGCGCTCCTTGTCACTCTTGTTCCGGAATTTTGTCTCATATTCAAGGACATCATCATGGAAGGAAAAATCTTCCCTGATGTCGTAGTCGACGTCCGACCATCTGGCGACCCAATACCCTTTGTTGCCCTTGATCCTGATTTCCTTGAGCACGGCTTTTTCCTTGACGATTTTACCATCCAGCATGGTCGCTTCCATCAGCATGCTTGAATCGGTATTGAAGCTCATATCGATGCTCTTGATGCCGATGTTCGCCAGTGACAGCACATTTCCATTGGCCATGGTCACGGCATATTTTTCGTAACGGTATTTGCCGGCAATCAGCGCAATATCATTGGCGAAGCTGCTGGTGGTCAGCGCGGAAAAAAGTAAGGCAATCACATATTTCATGGTCTGGTATCCGTTTGCATAAAAGTCATAGGGAATGTTGGCCTGTAAATGATAGCACTACCCCGTTGCCTTAACAGTAACCGGGTAGGGAAGCGTCAATTCCTGCTGTGCGACATCTATTTACCGGCTTCCTGCGCCAGCTTGCGCATGGTTTCCAGCGTGGCACCAGGAGTGATCAAATTGCCGTCATAACGCAATTCTATCAATGCAGGCAAATTGTACTGGCGGCTATGTGTGAGTGCACGTTCCAGTGCCGGTGCGAATTCTGCCGTGGTGTTGACCACTTCCCCACTGGCACCAAAGGCCCGTGCCAGCGCTGCAAAATCAGGATTGTGCAATTCGGTGCCTGATACGCGGGCAGGGAATTCCTTTTCCTGATGCATGCGTATGGTGCCATACATGCCATTGTTAAAGACGATGATGATGACACCAGCTTTGTATTGGACGGCGGTGGCCAGTTCCTGACCGTTCATCAGGTATTCACCATCGCCGGCGAAAGTGACAACGGTACGCTGCGGATCGATGATTTTTGCGGCAACACCTGCTGGTACGCTATAGCCCATGGCACCGGAAGTCGGTGCCAGTTGCGTACGGAAACCACCATACCGGAAATACCGGTGGGCCCAGGTGGCATAGTTGCCGGCCCCATTGGTGATGATGGTATCTGCCGGTGCCAGTTGCATCAGGTCCTGCACGATCTGCCACAGGTTCAGGGGGGCGTTTTCTGTGGCGAAAATGGCTGGTTCGGTTTGCCATGCCTGCAAATCTGCCCTGGCTTCACCAACGCTTGCATGCCACTTGCTGGCAGCATCCAGGCTGGCCATTTCTGCCAGGGCTTCGGCAATTTCTTTCATGCCGCTGTTGATCATCAGATCAGCCTGATAGACACGGCCCAGTTCCAGTGCATCGCTGTGGATATGGATCAGCTTTTGTTTGGGCAGCGGTGCTTCCAGCACGGTATAACCGCCGGTTGTCATTTCACCCAGACGTGGGCCGATGGCCAGGATCAGGTCGGCGTCCTTGATTCTTTGCGCCAATTTGGGGTTGATACCTATGCCTACGTCGCCGATGTAATGCGGGTGCGCATTGTCCATCAGGTCCTGAAAGCGGAAGGTACAGGCTACCGGCAGGTGATTGCTGACCGCAAATTCACTGATGTGCTGGCAGGATGCAGCATCCCAGCCGGTACCGCCCAGCAAGACCAGCGGCCGTTGCGATACCGTCAGCATATTGCGCAGTTGCGCCAGTTGTTGCGGCGAGGCCGATGCCTGTACCGGTGTGTAACGACGGGTGTCTGCCACGGTGGCGACCTGTGCCAGCATGTCTTCTGGCAGGGCCAGCACAACCGGGCCGGGGCGGCCGCTGGTCGCTACCTGAAAGGCGCGGGCAAGGTATTCCGGCACGCGGTCTGCCCGGTCAATTTGTGCTACCCATTTCGCCATCTGGCCAAACATGCGGCGATAGTCAATTTCCTGAAAGGCTTCACGTTCGACAAAATCATTGCCAACCTGGCCTATGAACAAAATCATCGGCGTCGAATCCTGATAGGCAGTATGCACACCTATCGATGCATTGGTAGCACCTGGTCCGCGTGTGACGAAGCAGATGCCGGGTTTGCCTGTCATTTTGCCGTAGGCATCTGCCATGAAGGCCGCACCGCCTTCCTGCCGGTTGATGATGAAACGTATCGGGCTGTCATGCAGCGCATCCAGCACTGGCAGGTAACTTTCGCCAGGTACGCCGAATACGGTATCGACACCGTGAATTTGCAGTGCATCCACAATCAATTGACCGCCCGAACGAGATTTCAGCATGATAGAAAATGGTAAAAGAAAAAACACTACGCTACCAGAAAGCCTGCTTAATTTGCATTGTAATTCCGGCTTTTAGACTGAATTATCACCGAGTAGGATACAATGAGGCGTGAAGCAGGCCAGACAATCGCTGGTTGCCATGATTTATCATGGTGACGGGAGGAAGGTCCGGACTCCATAGAGCAGGGTGACGGCTAACGGCCGTACGTTGAAAGCCAGGGTGCAAGCCAGGGTATAAGACGAGGAATAGGGCCACAGAGACGAGCGTATTAAGTTACGGTGAAACGCGGTAACCTCCACCCGGAGCAATTTCAAATAGGCACGCGTTGATGTGGCTCGCGGAGCGTGCGGGTAGAAAGCTTGAGCGGCGGAGCAATCCGTCGCCTAGAGGAATGATTGTCATAGCAGAAGGCAGCAATGTCTGATGCCGTAACAGAATCCGGCCTACCGGCCTGCTTTATTTTTTGTTTGTCGCAGCACAGTGTTTCTTCAGGCTGTCGCTATATCGGTTCCAGGTCCATTTTCAATCGATTATTCTTCGTTATTTCCCCGTTATTTCCCCGTTCCCCCCGCTTTTTCCGTTTTACTTCAAACCCTATGGGCGGTTCGGTACATAAGCGTTGTCTGATGACTCGCAGCTTAGTATCCGACTGTTGACTGTCTCCACCAAACATCATTTCTTGCAAGCAAGTCATTGTTCTTAAAATACCGGTGGTACACTGAGTGCACAGAACAAACCAACGCATTTCAAACTAAACTATTGCATACGCATGGAGACTGGCGGCATTCGAAAAGAGCGTGACGCGCCCATACTGGCTATTGCGCTTTGCATCTGCCTGATCGCTGCTGCGATCATCGGGCAGAGCTGGTGGTCAATGGCGCAAGACAAGTCGCTAACCATCAGCGCTGCCCAGGAACATAATTTCCTGGCAGTCCGTATTCTCGAAGAGCATGCCAGTGAAGTCCTGAACGATGCCCGCCAGGTCGCCAACGTGGTCAGCGACGAAGTGATGACCGAAACCAGGCTGCTCCCGGATGATGAAGCCCTGATACGCAGGATGTTGCAGAGGCAGCGCCAGGAATCCGAGTTTATCAGCAGCATTTCCCTGATCAATCTGGGAGGCAAACGCTGGGTCTCCAGTGAGAAGGGCGAGCCACCAGCGGAAGCGCAGCATAGCCTTGGCCATCTCACCTACCTTCTCGACCATCCTGCCGATACCAAGGCCGTACTTGGCAAACCCTTCCGGCTGGCAAAAAACGGGCATTGGGTACTACCCATCGCAAAAAGTTTTTTTGACTTGAAGGGGCAGCGGCTAGGCCTGATACAGATCGATGTCGATCTGGCTTATTTTCAGGATTTTTATGAACGTATCGCCCAGGGGAGCGGGGCCAGGATTGCCTTGCTTGATGAAGCCGGTCATACCTTGACCGGAACGGCCGATGTGACCAAATCCTACAATGCAGGGGAAGGCTTTCCGGCATCAGTCGTCGAGCAGATACGACAGAATAAATCGAGCGAAGGAATGCTCAGGGACGATAGTCCTGAAGGACTTGATTTGCTGACCAGCTATCGCAAGATCAGCGAATTCCCGCTTACCCTGCTGTATTCCAGAGAGATGAAGACTATCCTGGCCGATTGGGACGCCAGGGTCACACAAAAGATCATCGTGACCTCGGTGACAGCGGGGTTCATCTTTGGCCTGGCATTGCTGCTGCTGTGGCAGATCAGGCATTTGCGCGACTCCAGAAGTCGGCTGCTGGCCAGCGAAAGCCGTTATCGCCACCTGTTTCAGGGGGCGCAGGATGCCATTTTACTGATAGGGCGCGACTATATCTACGTAGATTGCAATCCGGCGGCGGTCAGCATGTTTGGACTGAGCAGCATGAGCGACTTGGTCGGGCAAAAGGTAGGCCGTTTTTCAACCACTGCCCAGCAGGTCAGTGGTCTGGATAGCCGTGACCGGGATATTCTGATCGTGACCCTGATTGACCGTGCCTTCAAGGGGGAGTCACCGCGCTTCGAATGGTCAACCATACGCAATGAACAAATTCAATACAATGAAGTTTCCCTGACCCGGGTTGAGGTCAATGGTGAGGCACTGATATTTTGCGTGGTCAGGGATATCAATGCGCGCAAATACACCGAGTTGCTGATAGAGGGGCAAAATCAGTTGCTGCAACTGATGGGGGGTGATGAAGACTTACCCTTCATACTGGAAGCCATCAGTCAGTTCGTTGAAAAGCTCTGCCCGCACTGGCGTTGCGGCATACAGTTGCTGTCAGAAGACAGGCGCAGCTTTGCTCAGGCAACTGGCAGCCGTTTTCCTGGTGTCCTGCTGAAGCAGATTCCGGGTATGACCGTTACCCATGGCAGCGGGATCTGGTCCGAGGTGGTGCTGACCACAAAACTTACCTATCTGCCTGATTTTTTGCATGCCCCTACCATGCAGTTTGTCAATGATGTAGAAACCCTGTCTGAGTTCGGTTCTTGTGCTGCGTCACCGATTTTTGGTAAGAATGGCCAGTTATTGGGAAGTTTTACCCTGTTTTCTTATAGTAAGCAGGCCTTGTGTGAAAAAGATCTGGGCCTGATACGCATCACCGTTGATATTGCCGGTATTGCCATCGAAGGACGGCGCTCGGAAAAGAAAATCCTGCAATTGGCCCATTATGATGAATTGACCGGCCTGCCCAACCGCTTCCTGTACAACCAGCATCTGTCACGTTCACTGGCCATTGCCGAACGTAACCGCAGTCAACTGGCGGTGCTGTTCCTGGACCTGGATCGCTTTAAAAATATCAACGACACCTTTGGGCATGACGAAGGTGACCAGGTCTTGCGCACGGTTGCCAGCAGTTTCCGTTTGTGCCTGCGTGAATCGGACATCATTGCCAGGATAGGTGGCGATGAATTTATCCTGCTGATAGACCAGTTCAACGAAACCAGAGACTTGGGGGATGTTGCCGACAAGTTGCTGTTTGAGGCCGCCCAGCCGTTTGAAATCAATGGTCAGGAATGTCAGTTAAGTGCCAGTATCGGCATCGCCACTTTCCCGGCAGATGGCAAGGACGCCCAGACCCTGTTGAAAAATGCCGACATCGCCATGTACCGGGCAAAAAACAAAGGCAAAGACAATTACCAGTTCTATGCCTCGGAAATGAATACCCATACCGTGGAAAGACTGGCATTTGAAGCAAGATTGCGCAAGGCGCTGGAAAGACGCGAATTCGTGGTTTACTACCAGCCCAAGCTCGATGTCGTCAGTGGCCGCATAGTCGGGGCAGAAGCGCTGGTGCGCTGGAATCATCCTGAACGGGGATTGTTGTCACCGGTAGACTTTATTGCCCTGGCAGAGGAGGCTGGACTGGTGGCCCGTCTGGGCATGCTGGTACTGGACATTGCCTGCCGCGATATTCTGAGTTTCAGGACCGTGGACAAGGATTTTGGGCGGGTTGCCGTCAATTTATCCGGTGCCCAGTTCAATGATGCCCATATGCTAGATGAAGTCAAAAGTGTCGTCGATTTTTGGCGCGTACCATCGAATTCCATCGAATTCGAGATTACCGAAAGCATGGTCATGCACAACCGCGAACAGGCAATAGCGCTGATGGATGGCCTCAAGGATGCCGGCTTTACCCTGTCGATTGATGATTTTGGTACCGGCTATTCTTCGCTGGCCTACCTGAAGCGCTTCCCGGTTGACAGTGTCAAGGTGGACCGGTCCTTCATCAAGGATATCCCGGACGATCCGAATGACACGGCGATTGTCATGGCTATCGTCGCCATGGCGCATACACTGGGTATCAAGGTCATTGCCGAGGGAGTGGATTCAGCCACGCAACTTGCCACTTTGCGCGAATGCAAGTGCGATGAATATCAGGGCTTCTACTTCAGCAAAGCGGTGACCGACAAGGAATTCCTGCAGCTATTGCAGCGTCAGGCCAGGCTGGGCATGCCAGGCAACTAGCCTAGGCATGCCCATCCTGGCTGGCGACCATTTCGTGCGTGCCTGGGCAGCGTCGCTGGCCTGTCGGCAAGAAAATATCCATCCCGCATTAACCTCGATACCAGCATCCCTGCGTATGTGATCATTTTCGCAAAATACCGGCTCTTGCTGGCAGGATCGTGTACTTTGTATGATAATGCCGGGCGTTTTGGTTTTTGGTCCCGTTTCGGCAGTAGAAAGTTTCACGTCAGATAAGTTTCCTTTCTTTGCAGCATTTTCACTTGCCTCATACCCGTTTCATTATGGTATCAGCAGGCAAACACATGGTTATATGTGAGATGCTACCTTCACTATATTTCGTAAGTCTCTAATTTATCAGGATAAATTAGAAACGCACTACCTCAAGTAGTTGCGCTAAGTCATTGACTTCATTAGAGAATTTCCAAATTTACCTCTGAAATGTGCTTGACCACGCTCAAGTCATCCTCTAAAGTGGGCAATAGTGTGAAAAAGTGTAATTTTGTGGAATAAATATCCGAAATTCGCTTACATTCCAGACTTCATTTCCAAATTGAGTTTTTAAGATTAATCGGTACGACAGGTTTTCAGGGTAAAGGTAGACAGCGTGTTTCAGGGGGCGTCCTCACTCAATCTCGATGCAAAAGGCAGAATGTCCATTCCTGCCCGGCATCGTGACGCGCTCAATGTGCAATGCGAAGGCCGTATCACCCTGACCCGCCACCCGGATGGATGTCTGCTGCTGTTTCCGCGTCCTACCTGGGAATCCCACCGTGAGCAAATCGCTGCCTGGCCTATACAGGCGCGTGACTGGAAACGTATTTTTCTTGGTAACGCCTTTGATGTGGAAATGGATGGTGCCGGCCGGATTCTGGTCGCGCCTGAATTGCGCAATGCTGTTGGCATGCAGCGCGATGTCATGCTGTTGGGCATGGGCAGTCATTTCGAGATATGGGATGCCGGCAAGCTCGCAGAAAACGAAGCGAAGGCCATTGCTGGCGGCGCTCCTGATGTATTAAACAATTTTTCTTTCTGATCGCGGGCAATGAGTATTCAGCAGGCGGCAGATTTTACGCACCAGACCGTGTTGTTGCATGAGGCTGTAGACGCCCTCGGCATCACGGATCAACGTGCCAGTGGAATATATGTAGACGGCACCTTTGGCCGTGGCGGGCATAGTCGCCTGATCCTGTCGCAACTGGCCGCCAATGGCCGCCTGATTGCCTTTGACAAGGATACCCAGGCGATTGCCAGCGCGGCAGAAATTCGGGATACGCGTTTCCATATAGTGCATGACAGTTTTGCCACCATAGGCCAGGCCTTGCCGGACTGTGGTGTTGGCAAGGTCGACGGCATTTTGATGGATTTGGGCATTTCATCTCCCCAGGTGGATGACGCTACCAGGGGTTTCAGCTTCCGGTCAGACGGTCCGCTGGACATGCGCATGGATACCACGCGGGGCATCTCGGCAGCCGAATGGCTGGCGACTGCTGAAGAACAGCATATTACGGAGGTTATAAAAGATTATGGGGAAGAACGGTTTGCTTTTCAGATTGCAAAGGCGATTGTTGCTCGCCGGCAAGCAGAGCCCATTCGTGGGACACGACAGCTCGCAGAAATCGTCGCACACGCCGTCAAAACTCGCGAGAAGGGTAAAGACCCGGCAACTCGCACCTTTCAGGCTATACGGATTTTCATCAATCAGGAACTTGAAGATCTCGAAATAGGCCTGGCGGCAGCGTATGCGGCATTGGCACCGTATGGACGGATGTCGGTGATCAGTTTTCATTCACTGGAAGACAGGATAGTGAAGCAGTTCTTCGCATCCAAAGTGAAAATGGAACAGCCTGACCGCCGTTTGCCGATCCGTCATGTAGATTTGCCGCAGCCACAAATGCGCCTGTTGAACCGCATCAAGCCGTCCGAGGCGGAAGTGAATGCCAATCCGCGTGCCAGGTCAGCCATCCTGCGGGTTGCCGAGCGTTTGCCGGAGGCTGCATGAGTACCCGCCTCAACATTATGTTGGCGATAGCACTGATTGCCTGTGCGCTGTCGCTGATCAATTCACAATATCAGGCGCGTCGCCTGTTTATCGAATTGGAAAGAGAACAAAGTCTTACCAAGCAATATGAATTGCAATGGACGCAACTGAAACTTGATCAGTCCACCTATGGCAAGCATTCCCGCATCGAGGCGACTGCGGTACGTGAGCTGGATATGGTGGCAGTAACGCCAGACCGCACGCAATACCTGAAAGCGGTGGAGGAAAAATGAGTCGCACTGCCAACGTCCCACGTACCGCTGCTGCACGCGGTGTAGCCTTCTCATCCAGCCCGGTGCTGGATGTCAAGCTGCCGACCTGGCGTTCCCGTTTCATCCTGTTTCTGTTGTTTGCCGCCTTTATTGCCTTGATGCTCAAAGCCCTGTATCTGCAGGGTTTTACCAACGACTTCCTGAAACAGCAGGGCGCTAACCGCTATGCCCGTACGCTGGAATTGCCAGCCACCCGTGGCAAGATTACTGACCGTAATGGCCAGGTGCTGGCTTCGTCGGTACCGGTCAAGGCCATCTGGGCCATTCCGGACGATGTGCTGGAAGCGCCAAAAGAAAAGATACAGCAGCTTGCCCAGTTGCTGGATATGACAGAAGCTGAACTGCGCAAGAAGCTCGATTCTGACCGTCAGTTCGTGTACCTGAAACGTCAGGTGGAAACAGAAATATCCGACAAGGTAGTGGCCCTGGGCATACCCGGCATAGAAACCCGCAAGGAATACAAGCGTTTCTATCCGGAAGGCGAAGTCATGGCCCATGTGGTCGGCTTTACCAATGTGGAAGACATCGGACAGGAAGGCATAGAACTGGCCTCCGAAAAAAATCTGGCTGGCAAAACCGGTAGCCGTCGTGTCATCAAAGACCGGCTGGGGCATATCGTTGAAGACATACAGGCAATCCGCGAACCGCATGACGGCAAGGACCTGACCCTGTCGATAGACAGTAAGATCCAGTACATCGCCTTTACCCATCTGAAAGAAGCGGTAGAAAAACACAAGGCAAAAGCCGGTGGTGCCGTGGTGCTGGATGTGCAAACAGGTGAAGTGCTGGCACTGGTCAATCTGCCGACCTATAACCCGAATGATAGGTCGGTACTGACTGGTGCCCAATTGCGCAACCGCGTGATGACCGATACTTTTGAACCCGGTTCCACCATGAAGCCGATAACAGTTTCATTGGCACTGGAAACCGGCAGAGTTACTCCTGACACAGTGTTCCAGACAGCCCCTGGTGTGATGTTCATAGGCCCGACACCGATACATGATGCGCACAAGCAGGGGTCGCTGACAGTGGCACAAGTCATACAAAAATCTTCGAATATTGGCACCGTGAAGATGGCCTTGCAAATGCCACCTCAGGAAATGTGGGAAATGTTTACCAAGGTTGGTTTTGGTCAGCAACCCAAATTTGGTTTCCCGGGGGCAGTCGCTGGTCGTCTGCGCAGCTACAAAAACTGGCGCCCGATTGAGCAAGCCACCATGAGCTATGGCCACGGTATTTCGGTATCGCTGATACAGATGGCCAGGGCCTATATGATTTTTGCCAGGGATGGCGACATGATACCGCTGACCTTCCAGAAATCTGCTGAGACCCCGACCGGGTCTCGTGTCATTTCCGAAAAGACGGCAAGACAATTGCGCGCGATGATGGAATCCGTCACCGAACCAGGTGGCACTGCTACCCAGGCACGTATTGCTGGCTACCGCGTCGCCGGCAAGACCGGCACTGCCCACAAGCTGGAAGGTGGGCGTTATGTGAATAAATACATCGGTGACTTTGTCGGCTTTGCGCCGGTATCCAATCCGCGCGTGATTGTAGCCGTCATGATCGATGAACCGAGTGTTGGTGGTTATTACGGCGGCACGGTCGCCGCCCCGGTTTTTGCGGCAATCACAGCCAATATTTTGCGGTCGATGAACGTGCCGCCAGATTCATCAGTCGTCAATATTATTCCTGACAACAGCGTACAGGAAAGCATGTGATGGCTAACAAAAATATAACCATGAATGAATTGCTGGACTGGCTGAAACAAATTGCGCCTGAGGCGCAATTGAGCTCAGACTCGCGCAACATAAACAAAGGCGATATATTTTTTGCCCTGCGTACCCACATCAATGACGGGCGGCAGCATATCGCCCATGCGGTGGCTAATGGCGCCGCAGCCGTCGTGCATGAAGCCGATAATTTCACCTGGGATGCAAGCATTGCTGTCCCCCACCTTGCTGTAGAAAACCTGCTGACATTGGCCGGACCGGTGGCGCATGCCTGGTATGGCCAGGCTGACAGTGACTGGTTCAATGTTGCCGTCACCGGCACCAACGGAAAAACCTCGTGCTCACAATGGATAGCCCGCGCATTGTCTCTGAATGGCATGCCATCCGCTGTTATTGGCACCTTGGGCACGGGTATCTACAATAATGGCACGGCAGGGCAATTGGTAGAGACCGGTTATACCACGCCGGACGCCATCGGCCTGCAACAGAAAATTGCTGAACTCAAGCAGGACGGCGCACAGGCGCTGGCCATTGAAGCATCTTCCATCGGCCTGCATCAGGGGCGGCTGAACGGCTTGCATTTTGATGTCGCGGTGTTGACGAACCTGACGCGCGATCATCTTGATTACCATGGTGACATGGCGGCGTATGCTGAATCAAAAGCAAGTCTTTTTGACTGGCCAGGCTTGGGCATGGCAGTGCTTAATCTGGATGATGCTTTTGGTTTGCAACTGGTGCAGCGTGTACAAGCTGGCCATACCGCTACCCCTGCTGCCCCAGCTACGCGTATCATAGGTTATAGCCTGGAAAAGAATACTGTTCCCGGCATCGAGGTGCTGACAGCCAGTAACCTGAAAACCAATTATGCCGGTACCAGCTTTCATCTCGAATCACCTTATGGGTCTGGCCTGGTCAAGACCCAACTCATAGGCAAATTCAATGTCAGCAATATCCTGGCAGTGATGGCAGTATTGCTGGGCAAAGGCGTGGCCTGGAACAAGGCCGTGTCCATCATAGAAAAACTGAATCCGGTACCTGGCCGCATGCAATTGCTGGGCACGGCGGGGCATGTCATGGTGGTCATCGATTATGCCCATACGCCTGATGCACTGGAAAAAACCCTGGAAGCATTGCAAAATGTCGCCCAGGAAAGAGACGGCAAATTGTGGTGCGTCTTTGGCTGCGGTGGTGACCGTGATCCCGGCAAGCGTCCACAGATGGGCAAGATAGCCGAAAGCGCCAGCCAGGTGGTAGTGACCAGTGATAATCCGCGCAGCGAAGATCCGTCTGCGATTATCCAGGACATCCTCAAAGGCATGAGCGGCACCCCGCAAGTCATCGAAGACCGGGCAAATGCCATCCTGTATGCGATTAAGCATGCAGATAATCACGATGTCGTTTTGCTGGCCGGTAAAGGGCATGAAACCTATCAGGACATCAATGGCAAGAAATGGCCATTTTCTGATGAAGAACATGCGGCTCTGGCCCTGGCGACAGTTGCCACCAGCGGCAATATGAAGAGGGGGAGCTGATGCAATTTTCCCTGCATGATCTGTTGCCGGCGATAAAAGGTGCAAGCCTGCAAGGCGATGCCACCAAGATCACCAATGTCATCATTACTGGCCTGGCCACAGATAGCCGCAAGATACGCGCTGGCGATGTATTCGTTGCCTTGCGTGGCGAAAATTTTGATGCGCATGATTTCTTGCCCCAGGTCGCAGCGGCTGGTGCGGCAGCAGTCATTGCCGAAGCCCTGCCTGCGGGATTTACCTTGCCTGCGCTGGTGGTGCCTGATACCAAACTGGCGCTGGCCGAAGTGGCCCGTTTCTGGCGCCAGCAATTTACCCTGCCTGTCATCGGTGTGACCGGCAGCAATGGCAAGACCACCGTCAAGGAAATGATTGCCTCTATCCTGGCCGCAGCCTTTGGGCCGGATTGCAGACTGGCGACCAGCGGTAATTTGAACAATGAAATCGGTGTGCCGCTGACAGTCATGCAATTGCATGCCAGTCATCAGGCCGCCGTGATAGAAATGGGCATGAACCACCCAGGTGAGATTGCCTTGCTGGCCTTTGCCGCCATGCCTACCGTGGCACTGGTCAACAATGCCCAGCGTGAACATCAGGAATTCATGCAGACGGTAGAAGCCGTAGCCAGAGAAAACGGTGTCGCCATCCAGTCTTTGCCCGATGCAGGTGTGGCCGTATTTCCTGCCGGTGATGAATACAGCGACTTGTGGCAATCCTTTGCGTCTGAACGTGGTCAGCGTAAAACCCTGAGTTTTGGTTTGACTACCGATGCCGATGTGCAGGCTACGTATACGCCCAGCGTATTCGGCAGCGATCTGCAAATGCTGGTGGCAGGGCAAGCGCTGTCAGTCAGGCTGAATGCCGCCGGCAAACACAATGTGTTGAATGCACTGGCAGCGGCAGCATGCTGCCATGCGATAGGTGTCAGCAATGCCGCCATCGCCGCCGGGCTGGAAAGTTTTGCGCCGGTGAATGGTCGCCTGCAACGCAAGCAGGCTGCGTGCGGCGCGACGGTCATCGATGATAGTTATAACGCCAACCCGGATTCGGTCCGCGCTGCGATTGATGTGCTGGCACAGATTGTCGGCCCGACCATACTGGTACTTGGTGACATGGGTGAAGTCGGCGAGAACGGCGCGCAATTCCATCAAGAAATTGGTGACTATGCCCGCCAGCGTGGCATACCGCGCTTGCTGTTATTGGGCGAATTGGTGGCACATACTGCCAGCGCCTATGGTACCGACGCCCAGCATTTTGCCAGCATGGAAGCCTTATGCAAGGCGCTGGATGAACAACTGGCGGCAGATGCCACCGTGCTGGTGAAGGGCTCGCGTTTCATGAAAATGGAAAGAGCCGTTGCGCATCTGCTGACAGCGAACGAAAACAAATACGAAACAAATACATTACAACAAAAAACAATGGGGAATCACTAGCATGTTGCTCTGGTTGGCTGAACTTTTCAAGCAGGATATAGGCTGGCTGCGCGTCTTCGGGTTTATTACCTTTCGCGCCGTATTTGCCACGATGACGGCCATCTCGATAGGTATTTTTGCCGGTCCTGCAGTCATACGCATGCTGACCCGCATGAAGGTCGGTCAGGCTGTACGCAGCTATGGCATGGAAACACATCTGGTCAAATCTGGCACCCCGACCATGGGTGGGGTACTGGTCCTGATTTCCATCGGTATTTCCACCCTGCTGTGGGGGGATTTGAGTAACCGCTTTATCTGGGTTGTGATGATCGTTACGCTGGGTTATGGGGCAGTCGGCTGGGTCGATGACTATCGCAAGGTGGTCTATAAAGACCCGGAAGGCATGCGCTCGCGTGACAAATTTTTCTGGCAATCCCTGATTGGCCTGGTTGCTGCTTTTTACCTGGCGTTTTCGGTATCGGCTCCCAGCAATTCAAAGGTGATGGAATTGTTTATTGCCTGGATACAGTCCGGTTTCAATATGGACTTGCCGCCGAAAGCAGATTTGATCGTGCCTTTCTTTAAATCTGTCAGTTATCCACTCGGTGTCTGGGGTTTCATTGCGCTGACGTATTGCGTAATTGTCGGCACCAGCAATGCCGTCAACTTTACTGACGGTCTGGATGGCCTGGCCATCATGCCGACCATCATGGTGGGTTCAGCCCTGGGGCTGTTTGCGTATCTGACCGGGAATGTCGGCTACGCCAAATACTTGCTGATACCCCATATTCCGGGTGCTGGCGAATTGTTGATTTTCTGTGGTGCGATGGCGGGGGCTGGCTTGGCTTTCCTTTGGTTCAATGCCCATCCGGCCCAGGTATTCATGGGTGACGTTGGGGCACTGGCACTCGGCGGTGCACTGGGTACGGTGGCTGTCATCGTCAGGCAGGAAATTGTCTTGTTCATCATGGGCGGCATTTTTGTTGCCGAGACACTGTCAGTCATGTTGCAGGTATCGTATTTTAAATACACCAAGAAGAAATATGGTGAAGGCCGTCGCCTGTTTTTGATGGCACCGCTGCATCACCATTTTGAAAAGAAGGGCTGGAAGGAAACCCAGGTGGTCGTACGTTTCTGGATCATCACCATGCTGCTGGTATTGCTGGGCTTGTCTTCACTGAAATTACGTTGAGTTGTAGTGTCGTGTGCTAATTCTGCGCACAGAGTGTCAGCAGTTTGTTGTTTGTTTTGATTGATAGAAATAGTGGTTATGGATTTTTCGGGAAAACATGTCTTGGTTCTGGGCCTGGGTGAAACCGGGCTGGCAATGGCGCAATGGCTGCTGCGCGCCGGCGCGCGCCTGCGTGTGGCCGATACCCGCGAAGCCCCGGACAGGTTGGCCCAGTTACAAAAACTTCAGGCACTTTCTGAGCAGATAGAATTTATAGGCGCCGCCTTCAGCACGGCGATGCTGGACGATATTGATGTCGTGGCCGTCAGTCCTGGTTTGTCGCCATTGCGCGAACTGCAAGACTTGCTGCCTGCTGCGAATGAAAAATCCATCCCGGTCTGGGGTGAAATCGAATTGTTTGCCCAGGCCCTGCTGGCATTGAAGGCTGAGCGAGACTATCAACCCAAAGTCATCGCCATCACCGGTACCAACGGCAAAACCACCGTGACCAGCCTGGTCGGCTTGCTGGTCGAACGTGCTGGCCTGACCGTCAAAGTGGCTGGCAATATCAGTCCAGCGGTACTTGACGTATTAAGAGTATGCCTGGAACAGGATGCCTTGCCCCAGGTCTGGGTACTGGAACTGTCAAGCTTCCAGTTGCATACGACGCATAGCCTGCAAGCCGATGTCGCTACCGTATTGAATATCACCCAGGATCACCTGGACTGGCATGGCAGCCTGCAGGCTTACTGCGCCGACAAGGCACGCATTTTTGGCGAACAGACTTTGCAGGTATTGAACCGTGATGATGCGCTCGTCATGTCCATGGCCAAATCACATGCGAATGCGGTCAGCTTTGGTGTGGATGCACCCAGGCACCTGGCGGATATGGGGATGCTGAACGAACACGGCATGGGGTGGCTGGCTGTCGCCAGTGCCGCTGAAGATGCGCCAGTGGTGACGAATAGCCGTCGCAAGAAAAAAGAAGTGGAAGAAATTCCCATCATGGTCACCCGCCTGATGCCGACAGATGCCTTGCAAATCCGTGGTCAGCATAATGCCGCAAATGCCCTGGCGGCGCTGGCCCTGTGCCGTGGCATAGGCTTGTCGTTCGCGCCCTTGCTGCACGCTTTGCGTGATTATAAAGGCGAACCGCATCGTGTCGAGCAGGTTGCCCATGTTGCCGGTGTTGATTACATTGATGATAGCAAAGGCACGAATGTCGGTGCCACCGTGGCCGCCCTGAAAGGTTTGGGACAACAATCCGATGCCTTGCACAAGCGCATCATCCTGATTGCTGGTGGCGAAGGCAAGGGACAGGATTTCTCTCCTCTGGCAGACCCGGTGGAACGGTATACCAAGGCGGTTATCCTGATCGGCAAGGCCAAAGAAGAATTGCAGCAGGCGCTGGCGGTTACCAACGTTGTCTTGCATGCTGTCGCCAGCCTGGAAATGGCAGTCCAGGCAGCCGCTGAAATCGCCGCAGATGGCGATATTGTTTTACTGTCGCCTGCTTGCGCCAGCCTCGACATGTTCCGCAATTATGCGCACCGCGCTCAGGTATTTGTAGATGCAGTGCGTGAAATTGCACTGGCACGGGGAGAGGTGTGCTGATGAAACAGCTCCTATTGCCCCTGCAAAAATGGTCGTCAAAGTGGTCACCCTTCGGCAGTCCCCCGGTGACTACCAACCTGGCCAGCCGCTCCAAGATGATGGACTATGACCAGCCCCTGGTCTGGGTCACCGTCATCCTCATGCTGTTTGGCATGGTGATGGTGTATTCGGCTTCGATCGCATTGCCTGATTCACCCAAGTATGCAAATTATAAAAACGCGCACTTCCTGATCCGCCAGGCGCTTTTTGTAGTCATCGCCTTGATTGCCAGTGCAGTGGTTTTCCGCATTCCCATGGCGATCTGGCAAAAATATGCGCCTTACCTGTTTGTCGGTACGCTGGTGTTGCTGGTTGCGGTGCTGATACCTGGACTGGGCAAGGGCGTGAATGGTGCCAAGCGCTGGCTGTCGTTCAAGGTGTTGAATCTGCAGCCATCCGAATTGATGAAGCTGTTCATGGTCTTGTATGCCGCCGACTATACCGTGCGCAAGCAGGAATACATGCACAAACTGACCAAGGGTTTTGTTCCCATGCTGGCGGCGGTGGCTGTGGTGGGCTTGCTCCTGCTGCTGGAGCCTGATCTGGGTGCTTTCGGCGTCATCGTTTGTATCGCCATGGGCATCTTGTTTTTGGGCGGTATCAATGGCGTCTGGTTTGGTGGTATTGCAGCAACCCTGGTGGGTATTTTCACTTCGGTGATTTTGCTGTCACCCTGGCGGCGTGAGCGTATTTTTGCCTACCTTAGTCCGTTTGAAGAAGATCATGCACTGGGCAAGGCGTATCAGCTCACGCATTCCCTGATTGCATTTGGCCGTGGTGAATTATTCGGCGTCGGTTTGGGGGCCAGTGTGCAAAAGCTGCATTATCTGCCGGAAGCACATACTGATTTTCTGCTGGCTGTCATCGGAGAAGAACTGGGATTCGTTGGTGTCATGGCGGTGGTGCTATTGTTTTACTGGCTGCTCAAGCACGCTTTTGAAATCGGCCGTCAGGCCATTGCCCTGGACCAGACTTTTGCCGGGCTGACCGCCAAGGGCATAGGTATATGGATAGGTGTGCAGGCTTTTATCAATATGGGTGTCAACCTGGGTTTGTTGCCAACCAAGGGCTTGACCTTGCCCTTGATGAGTTATGGTGGATCAGGTGTCATGATTAATTGTGTGGGGCTGGCGATACTGTTGCGCGTGGATTATGAAAACCGCGTCCTGATGCGAGGGGGCCGCGCATGAGCCAGTTAATCCAAAAAATGCCAAAGAAATTGCTGATCATGGCAGCTGGCACCGGCGGACATATTTTCCCTGGCCTGGCGATTGCCGACATCATGCGCGAACGTGGCTGGCAAGTCAGTTGGCTGGGCACGCAAATCGGCATGGAAGGCCAGATTGTGCCCAAACACAATATCGCCATGGACAATATTGACTTTTCGGGCCTGCGCGGCAAGGGCTGGCAACATACTGTCAACGGTGCTTTCAAACTGCTCAAGAGTTTCTTTAGCTGCTTCAGTATCATAGGTCGCCGCCAGCCTGACGTGGTATTGGGTATGGGTGGTTATGTCACGGTACCTGGCGGCATGATGGCGGCCTTGCGCGGCAAACCTGTGGTTCTGATGAATGCCGATGCTGCCTTGTTGTTGTCCAACAAGGCTTTGCGACCTTTCGCCAGCAAGCTATTGTTTGGTCTGCCATCTGCAACCGTGCATGCCGACCAGAAAACTGAAGTGATCGGCAACCCCATACGCAAAGAAATTTGCGAATTACCAGCACCGGCGCTGCGCTATGCAGAGCGCAGCGGTTCCTTGCGCATATTGGTGGTTGGTGGCAGCCTGGGTGCCAAAGTATTGAATGATGCCATGCCCCAGGCAGTGGCCTTGTTGCCAGAAGCGCAGCGTCCGCGTATTACGCATCAGTCAGGCAAACAGCATATAGACGCACTGCGCCAGAGTTATGCGCAGGCGGGTGTGCAAGCCGAAGTGCTGGATTTTATCGATGACATGCCACGCCGTTATGCGGAAGCAGATCTGGTGATATGCCGTGCCGGTGCGATTACCGTATCTGAATTAACTGCGGCCGGTGTGGCCAGCATACTCGTGCCTTTCATGGCGTCGAGTACCTCACACCAAAAAGAAAACGCTATCTGGATGGCAGGGCAGCATGCCGCCATCCATTTGCCACAAAGCGAATTAAACCCAGCCTTGCTGGCAGAAAAATTAAAAGTACTGGACCGAGCGCAATGCCTGACGATGGCTGAAACGGCCTATGCCCTGGGGCAGCGCGAAGCCAGTGCAAACATCGCCCACATTCTGGAAGCATTAGCATGAAACACAAAGTCAAACACATCCATTTTGTCGGCATAGGCGGCTCAGGTATGAGCGGTATCGCTGAAGTCTTGCTGAATCTTGGCTATACCATTTCCGGTTCTGACCTGGGTAGCAATGCTGCATCAAAACGCCTGGCGCAATTGGGCGCAAAAGTGATGCTGGGGCATACCGCAGAAAATATAGATGGTGCGGATGCCGTGGTTACCTCGACAGCGGTCAAGGGCGACAACCCTGAAGTCATCGCCGCCCGTGCCAAACATATCCCCATCGTGCCACGCGCGATGATGCTGGCCGAGCTCATGCGTTTGAAAAGTGGTATCGCCATCGCCGGTACCCATGGCAAAACCACCACCACCAGCCTGGTTGCCAGCGTATTGGCACAGGGCGGGCTTGATCCCACTTTCGTGATTGGCGGCTTGCTTAATAGTGCCGGTGCCAATGCCAAACTGGGCAGTGGTGATTTCATCGTTGCAGAAGCAGATGAATCCGATGCCTCTTTCCTGAACCTGCTGCCGGTGATTGAAGTCATCACCAATATCGATGCCGACCATATGGAAACCTATGGTCATGACTTTGCCCGTCTGAAGCAGGCTTTCATCGAATTTACCCAACGCCTGCCATTTTATGGCGTGGCTGTTTTGTGTCTGGATGACGCAAATGTGCGTGAAATCATGCCTTTCGTGTCGAAACCCATTGTCACCTACGGTTTTCATGAAGATGCCGATGTACGCGCCGTGGATGCCACCGCATCGGGTGGCAAGATGCATTTCACAGTGGTGCAAGATGGCTATGAGAATATGCAGGTCAGCCTGAACCAGCCCGGCATGCACAACGTACAGAATGCCTGCGCCGCGATAGCGATTGCGCGTGAAGTTGGTGTCAGCGATGAAGCGACACAAAAAGCCCTGAGTGACTTCAACGGTGTTGGCCGCCGCTTTACCCGTTATGGCGAAATTGCATTGGCAAATGGCGGCACGTTTGCCCTGGTAGATGATTATGGTCACCATCCGGTGGAAATGGCCGCAACGCTGGCAGCAGCGCGTGGTGCCTATCCGGGTCGCAGATTGGTGCTGGCTTTCCAGCCGCATCGCTATACCCGTACCCGCGACCTGTTTGAAGATTTTGTGCGTGTGATTTCCAGCGCCGATGCAGTGGTGTTAGCAGAAGTGTATGCAGCAGGTGAAGCACCAATACTGGCGGCTGATGGCCGTTCCCTGTCCCGTGCCCTGCGTGTCATGGGCAAGGTAGAGCCAGTATTTGTCGAAGATATGCAAGAAATGCCTGACAGTATTTTGCGGGTATTGAAGGACGGCGATGTGGTCATCGTCATGGGTGCGGGTTCCATAAACGCTGTGCCAGCAAAACTGGCACAGCCGGTATGAAAAACTAAATGATCAAAATATCATGAGCGAATTGAATTTGAAATCACTGGGAAAAGTAGGCGTGCTGTTTGGTGGCCGTTCGGCTGAGCGCGAAATTTCCATCATGTCCGGTACCGGTGTATTGCAGGCGCTGCGCAGTAAAGGTATCGATGCGCATCCGTTTGATACGGCTGAACGTAGCATTGCTGAACTGGCGGCAGAGAAATTTGATCGCGTATTCATCGCCCTGCATGGCCGTTACGGCGAAGATGGCAGCCTGCAAGGCGTGCTGGAACAATTGAACATCCCCTATACCGGCAGTGGCGTGATGGCATCGGCTATCGCTATGGACAAGATATTTACCAAGCGTATCTGGCAAACCCATGGTCTGGCCACACCGGCTTATGCGGTACTGACACCAGAAACAGAATTGCGCCGCGTTCCTGATGAACTGGGCCTGCCATTATTCATCAAGCCGCCACATGAAGGCTCTACCCTTGGCATTACCAAGGTCAAAGGCTATTCCGACATGCAGGAAGCCTATGCGCTGGCAGCGCAGTTTGATGAAGTGGTGCTGGCAGAAGAATTTGTCGAAGGTCGCGAATTAACCGTGGCGATATTGGGCAAGGGCAAGCAGGCGTATGCGCTGCCGATTACCGAAATCGTGGCACCAGAAGGCAATTACGATTATCAGAACAAGTATTTTACTGATGGCACCAAGTACTTCTGCCCGGCACAACTGGACCAGGCACTGACGGATGAGATACGCAAGATGGCGGTGGATGCCTATCTGTCACTGGACTGTGAAGGCTGGGCGCGGGTCGACGTGTTATTGCGCAAGTCGGATAACAAGCCTTTCCTGCTGGAGATCAATACTTCGCCAGGCATGACCGGTCATTCGCTGGTGCCGATGGCAGCAAAGGCAATAGGGATGAGTTACGAAGATTTATGTGTAGAGATTTTGAAAACGGCAAGCCTGAAGATCAGATCTGAAGTAAAAAAATAAAGCGTTTGAAACTGAAAAATGTGGCATGACACCAAATTGATGAATAACACGGCAAACGCATTGTTTGCGCTGGTGTTGCTCGTCCTGGTGATATCCAGTGTGTGGTGGTTGATACAAAGGCCGTTTTTTACCCTGCGCGTGATCAAGGTGGAAGCTGCAAATGTCGCCAGTGTCACGAATGATGCCAAGACCGCCAATGATGGTGCCTTGCGACATGTGAATGCATTGACGATCAGGAACACCGCCCTGCCTAAAGTCAGGGGCAATTTTTTTACAGCCAATCTGGATTCAGTACGTACCGCTTTCGAAGCCGTGCCCTGGGTGCGCAAGGCCAGTGTGCAAAGGGAATGGCCAAACAAGCTGGTGGTAACACTGGAAGAACATATTGCCATGGGCACCTGGGGTGAAGCCGGTCAGTTGATTTCGGTGAAAGGCGATGTGTTCACCGCCAATCTGGCAGAAGCGGAAGAAGATGCCGACCTGATCGCTCTGAGCGGACCGGATGGTAGCGAGAAAGAAGTATTGGCGCAGTATCTGGATTTTAAGACCTGGTTTGCCAAAGCCAACCTGGAACCAGAGTCTGTGAATTATTCCAGTCGCTATGCCTGGAGCCTGAAGTTGAGCAATGGCATGCAGGTACAGTTAGGCCGGGTGCAGGATGGGACGACGCTCAAGAGCAGGGTAGACAAATTGATGACGATCTATCCGCAATTGATCGCCAGCTTGCAGGACAGTATTGAAAGTGTGGACATGCGTTATCCGAATGGCCTGGCGCTCAAATCGAGTCATGGCAATGTCGGATCAAAAAAGCAAACAAAAGCAAGTGGAAAGACATGACAAAAGACGCTAAAAATCTGATCGTTGGTCTCGATATCGGCACCTCAAAAATTGTGGCGGTGGTGGCAGAAGTCATGCCTGACGGTCGCCATGAAATCATAGGTCTTGGGCAACATGAATCCAAGGGCTTGAAAAAAGGGGTGGTCGTCAATATCGAAGCGACGGTGGAATCCATACAGCGGGCGCTGGAAGAAGCTGAACTGATGGCTGACTGCAAGATCCGTCATGTCTACACCGGCATTGCCGGCAGCCATATCCGCAGTTTTAATTCCAGTGGTATGGTGGCCATCAAGGACAAGGAAGTGACTGCAGCCGATGTGTCACGCGTGATCGAAACTGCCAAGGCAGTCAACATCCCGACTGACCAGCAGTTGCTGCATACGCTGCCGCAAGAATTTATTGTGGATAGCCAGGACGATGTACGCGAACCGATAGGCATGAGCGGCATCCGACTGGAAGTCAAGGTGCATATCGTTACTGGTGCCGTATCGGCCGTGCAGAACATTGTCAAGTGCGTGCGCCGTTGTGGCCTCGAAGTATCTGACCTGATCCTGCAACCGATGGCATCTGCCGAAGCGGTGCTGACCAAAGATGAAAAAGAACTCGGCGTGGTGCTGATTGATATCGGCGGTGGTACTACCGATGTGGCAGTTTTCAGTGAAGGTGCCATCCGTCATACCGCCGTCATACCGATTGCCGGTGACCAGATCACCAATGATATTGCGATGGCGCTGCGTACACCGACATCCGAAGCAGAAGAAATCAAGGTACGTTTTGGGGTCGCCAAGCAGGTATTGGCAGACCCGTCGGACACACTGGAAGTGCCTGGTCTGGGGGATCGTGGTCCACGGTCATTGTCACGTCAGGCATTGGCAGCCGTGATTGAACCGCGTGTCGAAGAATTGTTTGCGCTCGTGCATCAGGTCGTACGTGAATCCGGTTACGAAGATGTGCTGTCTTCAGGCATCGTTTTGACCGGTGGTTCTGCTGCCATGCCGGGCATGGTTGAAATGGCGGAAGATATCTTTTTGAAGCCGACCAGATTAGGTATGCCAGCGTACAGTGGGCAGTTGGCAGATGTGGTACGCAGCCCGCGCTACGCCACAGTTTTGGGGTTGTTGTTGGAAGCAAAGAAGCAGTATTTGCGTGGTCATCTGGTCACTCGGCAGGAAGGTTCTGCCAAAGCGGTCTGGCAACGCATGAAAGAGTGGTTTTTAGGGAATTTTTAACTTGTATTTTGTATCTAAATTGGTGTAGTCATTTTATAATAGTTCGATCTACAGTTATTAGTCGCTAGTCGTCACAATCGGTGATGCCTAGCGACTGATAACTGCCTACCTGGAGGAGTCATGATGGAGTTCGATATGGTTGATAACGCCACACAAGGCACCGTAATTAAGGTTGTCGGCGTGGGCGGTGCAGGCGGCAATGCAGTTCAGCATATGATTAACAAAGGCGTTTGCGGTGTTGAGTTCATCGCTGCCAATACAGATGCACAGGCGCTGTTGCTGTCCAAAGCGCATAACGTCATACAGATCGGCGAAACCGGTTTGGGTGCAGGCATGAAACCTGAAGTCGGTCGCAAGCTGGCGGAAGATTCCCGTGCGCGCATTGAAGATGCATTGCGTGGTGCGCACATGGTTTTCATCGCGGCCGGTATGGGTGGTGGTACAGGTACTGGTGCCGCACCTATCGTCGCGCAGGTTGCCAAGGAATTGGGTGCCTTGACAGTGGCGGTGGTATCCAAGCCTTTTTCTTATGAAGGTAAAAAATGCATGGACATCGCGGACGAAGGTCTGGAAGCGCTGTCTCAGCACGTGGATTCACTGATCATCATTCTCAACGAAAAACTCGAAGAGATTTATGAAGACGACAGCATGATTGAATGGCTGCAGCATGCCGATGATGTACTCAACAATGCCGTGGCCGGTATTGCAGAAATCATCAATGTGCCTGGCCATATCAACGTCGATTTCAATGACGTGAAAACCATCATGGGCGAGCAGGGCAAGGCCATGATGGGTACGGCAACCGCTTCCGGCGTTGACCGTGCACGTATTGCAGCCGAACAGGCAGTTGCTTCACCGCTGCTGGATGGTATCGATCTGTCTGGTGCACGTGGTGTGTTGGTGAATGTGACGGCCAGCCGTGGTCTCAAAGGTAAAGAGATCAAGGAAGTCATGGCGGCAGTACGCGCCTTCGCCGCACCGGATGCATCCATTGCGCAAGGTATTGCATATGACGACACCATGGGTGACGACATTCGCGTAACGGTCGTGGCAACGGGCCTGGGTCGTGGCAAGAAAAATATCCAGCTGGTACAAACACCGGTATTGCGTACAGGTACCCATAATGAACCAGTGATGGCCAGCCCTGTCATGACATCCGGCACTATTTCCGCCGGTAATGTCGGAACAGGATTTGATGGCTTGAGCAAACCGGCAGTATGGCGACGTGAATCTGCATCAGAAACAGTGCGTGCGCTGGAAAAAAATGGCATGGAAACTTATGACATTCCAGCCTTCTTGCGCAAGCAGGCGGACTGATGTTTTCAGTCTCCAGTCCAGAACAACGCCAGTTTCGAAAGAAACTGGCGTTTTTTGTTGGTAGGCACAAAAGCCAGGCCAAAAAGCCAGACCAAAAAGCTCACCACAGAGGCACAGAGACATAGAGAAAAACAAGAGAAAGAAAAAATGAATTTAAATTTCTTTGACGCTAAAGATAGAAGCGTTTTATACCGGTAAGTTTTTCTCTTTCTTTTCTCTTTCCCTTTTCTATGTCTCTGTGCCTCTGTGGTGAGGGGTCTTTAGTTAAGTCATGCAAGAAAATCCTAGCTCAGGCATACTGGCGTCCTTCAGTGTCGGTGTTGATGTAGCGCAAATTTCTCTGTTTTACAGAGAAGGCCGCATTCAGCAAGGCATTGAATATCCGAATACTTATCTAGGGAGCATAAAATGACAATCAAGATTGGCGATACCTTGCCTGAAGGCAGTCTGGCAGAATTTATTGAAGTGGAATCCGAAGGATGTTCACTGGGACCGAATACTTTTAATGTGTCAGACCTGACCAAGGGCAAGACTATCGCGATTTTTGGTTTGCCTGGTGCTTACACACCAACTTGTTCCGCCAAGCATGTGCCTGGCTATATCGCCAATGCAGCAGCCTTGCAAGCCAAGGGCGTGGATGAAATCTGGTGTATCTCCGTGAATGACGCATTCGTCATGGGCGCATGGGGCCGCGATCAAAAAGCCACTGGCATCGTACGCATGATGGCTGATGGCAATGCCGCTTTCAGTAAGGTGCTGGGCCTGGACGCTGATTTCACTAAATTCGGCATGGGCACACGTTCACAGCGTTATTCGCTGCTGGCAGTAAATGGCGTGGTCAAGCAGCTCAATATTGAAGAAGGCGGCAAGTTCGAAGTATCGAACGCAGAAACACTGCTGGCACAACTGGGCTAATTTTTATCCAGTCATCTTCAGTATGAAAAAACGGCGCTGCACCTGAGCGCCGTTTTTTTTGGCCCTACCTATTGCTTAATCCAGTGCCTTGGACATGATATGTGACTGTACGCCATAGCCTTGCGCCCTGTAAAACGACATGGCGTTTTGATTGAAGTCGAATACCTCCAGCCTTACCTCCGCCGCCTGATGTTCACGCCCCCAGGCGGTGGCGGCATCCATCAGCATGCGCCCCACGCCTTTTTGCTGATGCTGGTCTAATACCACGATGGTGCCGATGCGGCAGATGCGTCGGCAATACAAAAAAGGAATAGTCATGTTTTCATGCCAACTGACGGTAATGAAACCGATCACTTTCCCATCCTGACAGGCCAGCAGGGCGCAGGTGTGGGCAGCCTGAAAAGATGCCTGCCAGAACAGGCGATCAAGTTCACGCTGGTTGTGCTTCACAAAAATATGCGGCGCATGCGCATGGTGTTGCGCATTGATCTGATCACTGAGCACACACATGGCCTCGACGTCTTCTGCCGTGGCCTTGCGGATGGTAACTGTTGTTGTTTGTGCATGCATTGATTTTGCTTTTATCCAGTCTTAGAACCTGTTTGCGATCTTACTGCGCGGGCGCAACCGGAGTCCACGCGGGGTTCATGCGCTGCTCAAAATGCTCATGTACTACATTACATTCCGCTTTTTGCGCTGCGTTTTTGTTACCCTTACCCCGCTGACGCACGCTCGCTACAGATCGTAAACACGTTCTTACGTGGGAAATCATACTAACCGATATAATAGCGTGATGTTAAAACAACGAACAATCAAACATCAAGTCAAGACCATAGGCGTCGGTTTGCATTCTGGCACCAAGGTGGAACTGGTCATGCGCCCGGCACCGGTGGATACCGGCATTATCTTTACACGTACGGACCTGGTGCCACCGGTTGTGTTGCCGGCACAGGCGCTGATGGTGGGCGATACCCGCATGGCATCGACGTTGTCGAATGAAAACGGCAAGGTATCTACGGTTGAGCATTTGTTGTCTGCCTGCGCCGGACTGGGTATCGATAATTTATACATCGATGTCAGTGCCGAAGAAATCCCTATCATGGATGGTTCGGCTTCCTCCTTTGTGTATCTCTTGCAGCAGGCCGGCATGCAGGAACAGGCCGCAGCCAAAAAATTCATACGGGTGCTGAAAGCGGTAGAAATCCGTGAAGGTAGTGGCAAATCGGAAAAATGGGCCAGGCTGGAAGCTTTTGATGGTTTCAAGCTGCATTTTTTCATCGAATTCAATCACCCGGCTGTCGACGGAACCGTGCAGACAGCCGAAGTGGATTTTGCCCGTGCCTCCTTCGTACAGGATGTGGCACGTGCACGTACCTTTGGCTTCATGCAGGATGTGGAAATGCTGCGCGGCATCGGTCTGGCGCGTGGTGGCTCGATGGAAAACGCCATCGTCATGGATGAATACCGCATCCTGAATTCAGATGGCTTGCGCTTTGATGATGAATTTGTGCGCCACAAGATACTCGATGCAATCGGCGATCTGTACCTGATCGGCCATCCCTTCCTGGCTAGTTATACCGCACACAAATCCGGTCACGGCCTGAACAACCAGTTGCTGCGCGCCCTGTTGGCGGACCCTGCAGCGTATGAAATTGTCAGCTTTGATGATGCCGGTATGGCACCACCAACCTATGCGACACAAGTGGAACGTGAATGGGCTGTGGTCTGACCAAAATGCGATTGGTCTGTCTTGGTTTGTCAAAAAAAGCCTTTGATCCAGCGTTTACCAGCTTATTGTGTCAACTTATTTTGTAACATTAATTAATAAAATTATTGCTTTTTTGACTTCTCAAATTTAACAGATTTAACCCTGCCCACCAGTCCGGTGGCGTTGCAGTAAACGCCCCAGCGCCGCTCGTAAATCAGCGTTTTGCGAGGTCTTTTCCAATGTCTGTTCCAACTGACCAAATGCCTGCAAAGCCTTGCCGGAAAAAGCTATTTGCTTTACGGCAACGGGTTTTTCAACAACCCGCTTTACTTGTACTTTGATACGGATTGCGTTAATCTGCCATCCCCGTTCTTGCAAATTTACTTGCAATTTCGGACATTGTTGTTTCAATTTAGTCGCCAGTGCGGCATTGGGAGCAGATAGAGTCAGTTGTCCTTCAGACACCTGCATGACCTCACAAGTCTCGAAGATCGGTGGCAATATTGCCCCGCAATCTTTTTGCAGCGCCAGATTGCGCTGCACCGTGGGCAGTAGCGAGGCAATTCTATCGTTACTGCGCAAAAAGTCGGCGGCACCGCTGGCACCTGGCACTTTGCGGCCACGTTTGATGTTAATTGGGTAAGAGGGACGTGATGATGTTGACATGCGCTATACCTTACCACAAAGACGTCATGCTAATTGTCGCAAAGGCGGTTGCAAAGGCGGTCGCAAAGTCAGTTCCAAAGGCGGCCACCAGGCTGGTCGCCAATAAAACAGTTTTAAGAGGAGCATATTGATGCAAATCATTTTGATGCACTCCCGTTTTACCCAGGCCAAATCCGTGACACTGTCGTCACGCCATGTCATTTTCGGCCTGTTCAGTTTCCTTCTGATTACAACCTTGTGTGCAGCCATGATGGCGGCACTGACCCTGCGGCTGGCCAGCGCAGATTTGCCGGTGTTGCGTGACCTGGTACCGGTCGCCACCACACAAGTGAGTGACAAAGACAAGTATATGAAAGAAAACCTGGCTGCCATGGCTACCAAACTGGGCGAGATGCAGGCCCAGTTGATACGCCTGGACGCCCTGGGTGAAAGGGTGCAGGGCCTGGCTGGCGTCAAGCCGGAAGAATTCAATTTCAAGGAACTGCCCGGACGCGGTGGCCCTGAAGTGACTTCACAGCCAGCCAAAGAATTGAACATGGAAGAGTTCCAGGCGGCGCTGGATACCATGTCGCGTGATGTCGAACACCGGTCCGACTACATGAACGTGGTCGAGACAAAATTGATGGGTTTCAAAGTGCAATCCAAGCTCTTGCCCACCATTCAGCCTGTCAACGTTGCCTATAATGCATCCGGTTTTGGCTGGCGGCTTGATCCGTTTTCTGGCCGCAGTGCTTTTCATGAAGGCATCGATTTTTCTAGTCCGACCGGTACACCTATCGTAGCTGCCGCAGGTGGCGTAGTGGTGGCGGCGGAATACCATCCGCAATTTGGAAATATGGTGGAAATTGATCACGGTGGCGAGATCATGACGCGTTATGCCCATTCATCCAAGGTGTACGTCAAACTGGGTGATATTGTGAAGCGTGGCCAGCATATTGCCGATATCGGCTCTACCGGCCGGTCTACCGGTGCACACTTGCATTTTGAGGTGCATGTCAAAGGCGTACCACAAAATCCCCATAAATTCCTGTCTGCAGGGGCAAATCAGGCGAATCTGGCGGCCTTGAATCAAAAATAAGCTTGAGTTTGCGGGATTTGTCTCCAACTCCAGACTTATGTCTGGCATTCATATATGCTGCCTTGTCAGTTTATCAGGCGGTGTTTGTAGCTATTTGGATGCCGCATGGTAAAATCACAGGTTAGCCTATTGTTGCTGTCGAATTAATCATTTTGCGGCCGCTTTTTTCAGAATTTAACTTTCCGTCCATAGCATGTCATTACTGACCAAGATATTCGGCAGCCGCAATCAGCGGCTTTTGAAGCAATACCAAAAGACTGTGCGTGAGATCAACGCACTGGAGCCCCAGTTCGAAGCCTTGTCAGACGAGGCTTTGAAGGCCAAGACTGGCGAGTTCAAGACGCGTGTTGCCAACGGGGAGACGCTGGACAGTATCCTGGTTGAAGCCTTTGCCGTCTGCCGCGAGGCCAGCAAACGCGTGTTGAAAATGCGCCACTTTGATGTGCAAATGATAGGTGGCATGGTGCTGCATTACGGCAAAATTGCCGAAATGGGCACTGGCGAGGGTAAAACCCTGATGGCGACTTTGCCTATCTACCTGAATGCCCTGTCCGGCAAGGGCGTGCATGTGGTTACCGTCAATGATTACCTGGCGCAGCGCGATGCCGAATGGATGGGCATACTGTACAACTGGCTGGGCCTGAGCACAGGTATCAATCTGTCACAGCTCGATCATGACGCCAAGCAGCTCGCCTATGCGTCTGATATTACCTACGGCACGAATAATGAATACGGTTTTGATTACCTGCGCGACAACATGGTGTATGAAGCCAAGGATCGTGTACAGCGCAGCCTGAATTTCGCCGTCGTCGATGAAGTCGATTCCATCCTCATCGATGAAGCGCGTACGCCGCTGATCATTTCGGGTCAGGCAGAAAACCATACCGAGCTGTATTACAAAATCAATGAAGTACCGAAACTGCTGACTTTGCAGATCGGTGAAGAAACACCGGATGGCAAGGGCAAGATAGAAGTCCCCGGTGACTACACCAAGGATGAAAAAGCCCACCAGGTATTGCTGACCGAAGCGGGTCATGACAAGGCCGAACGCATCCTGACGCAAATGGGCCTGCTGCCGGAAGGCGCTTCCCTGTACGATGCCGCAAACATCACCCTGATTCACCATCTGTACGCTGCCTTGCGTGCGCATGCCCTGTATTTCAAAGACCAGCACTACGTGGTGCAGAATGACGAAATCGTCATCGTCGATGAATTTACCGGCCGCATGATGACGGGCCGTCGCTGGTCTGATGGCTTGCATCAGGCGGTCGAAGCCAAGGAAGGCGTGCGCATCCAGAATGAAAACCAGACCCTGGCTTCCATCACCTTCCAGAATTATTTCCGCATGTACGCCAAACTGTCAGGCATGACAGGTACGGCAGATACTGAAGCCTATGAATTCCAGGAAATCTATGGCCTGGAAACCGTCGTCATCCCGCCAAATCGCCCATCCCAGCGTAAGGACAGGCAAGATCAGGTGTACAAGTCGGCGCAAGAAAAATACGGTGCCATGCTGATCGACATCAAGGACTGCTATGAACGCGGTCAGCCGGTGTTGGTTGGTACTACCTCGATTGAAAATTCGGAACTGTTGTCGGGCATCCTGACCCAGGCAGATTTGCCGCACAATGTGTTGAACGCCAAGCAGCATGCACGTGAAGCGGAAATCATTGCCCAGGCCGGTCGTCCCAAAGCCATCACTATCGCTACCAACATGGCCGGTCGTGGTACCGATATCGTGCTGGGCGGTAATGTTGCCAAGCAGGTGCAACTGATCGAAGCCAATCCCGATTTGTCGGATGCAGACAAGTTTGCGCAATCGCAAAAACTGCGCGATGAATGGCAATCCCTGCATGAACACGTGGTGAATGCTGGCGGCTTGCATATTGTTGGTACCGAACGTCATGAATCCCGTCGCGTCGACAATCAGTTGCGTGGCCGTTCTGGTCGTCAGGGCGATCCGGGTTCTTCCCGTTTCTATCTGTCCCTTGATGACACACTGTTGCGCATTTTTGCCGGTGACCGCGTACGTGCCATCATGGACAGGCTGAAAATGCCGGAAGGCGAACCGATAGAAGCAGGTATCGTTTCGCGTTCTATCGAATCAGCACAGCGCAAGGTGGAAGCCCGCAACTTCGATATTCGCAAGCAATTGCTGGAATATGATGACGTCGCCAATGACCAGCGTAAAGTAATTTACCAGCAACGTAATGAATTGCTGGAAGCGCAGGACATGTCCGAACTGATTTCTTCACTGCGTCACGGCATGTTCCATGACATCGTGCGCGAATATGTACCGGCAGAATCGGTCGAAGAACAGTGGGATATTCCTTCGCTGGAAGCAGTATTGCGCAATGAATGGGCGCTTGATATCTCACTGGCGACAATGCTGGCAGAAGAAGCCAATCTGAATGATGACGACATCATGGAACGCGTACAAAAAGCGGCCAATGATGTGTACCAGGCCAAGCTGGACATCGTCGGTAAAGATTCCTTCGCCGGGTTCGAGCGCAGTGTCATGCTGCAAAGCATAGATTCGCACTGGCGTGAACATCTGGCAGCACTGGATCATCTGCGTCAGGGTATACATCTGCGTGGTTACGCCCAGAAAAATCCGAAACAGGAATACAAGCGTGAAGCTTTTGAACTGTTTGGACAGATGCTGGACCAGATCAAGAATGAAGTAGTCAGGACCGTGGTGACCGTGCGCATACAGTCTCGTGAAGAGATAGAAGCGGCGGAAGAACAGTTGGCGCAATCACAGATTGAAAACGTGCATTACCAGCACGCCGATTTTGATGCGGATGCCTCGGCGGAAGAAATAATGGCACCAGGTGTCGTTCCCGATGATGGTCAGGCAGAAGTTGGTTATGCCTTGAAAATTGGCCGCAACGATCCTTGCCCATGCGGTAGCGGCAGGAAATTCAAGCAGTGCCATGGCCGACTTGCCTGATTGTTTGAGTAGTTTGATGGCCTGATCAGCCGCATAGAAAGACCAAAGGGACGAAGCGATTCGTCCCTTTTTTGTGGCTGTCGTATTCACAAATTTGTTGGTAGGCAGTTAAGATCGTAAACGGTTCTAAAGCAGATTACCCTGCAAATCACGCACCAGTTGCAATAACTTCGGGCGTACTTCATGCAATAGAAATTCCTTGCTCAACAGGAAAGCCGGGCCGCCGCAGTTAATTGCCACCGGAGCTTGCCCGGCACCAGGTGAGAAACCGATGGCGATAGCGTTCACATCCGTTTGCCAGTCGCCGAAAGAACTGCAGCAACCAAATTCCGTCACCTCCCGCAGGCTGCGCTGTATGCCAGCTTCCAGCTCTGGCCACAGGTCTGCCTGTGTGCTGCTGATTTCCGTCAATACAGATTCACGTTCAGGCACCGGCAGGCCGGCCAGCAGCGCACGTCCCATGGCGGTGGTCGCAACCGGAATGCGCGAGCCTACATCCAGGCTCAGGGTCAGTGCATTCTGGCTGCGGCAGTTTTCTATATAAATCATGCTGAGTCTGTCACGCATACCCAGTGACACCATGCCCCTGGAAAAATCTGCCAGCTCCTGCATCAAGGGGCGTGCCAGTTGTCGCACATCGAGTCGCGCAATCATGGCGCTGCCCAGCGCCAGGGTGGCGGATCCCAGACGATATTGTCCCTGGCTAGCGACGTAATGCAGGTAGCCCAGCTTGGTCAAGGTATAGGTCAGGCGCGATACCGTGGACTTCGGTAATTGGCAACGCTGGGCAATTTCCTGATTGCCCAAAGCCCTGTCACCGGGGCGAAAGCAGGCCAGTACATCGAGACCACGTGCCAGCGCGGTAACGAAGTGGCGGTCTTCCTTCACGGGGCTGGCTGGGGTGTCATCCATGTTTGCTGGTCTTCGCTAAAAATTAATAAGCCATCCATAAGCCAGGCTGTTTATGCAGTCGCCATAAGGCTTGACCTCGACAAGACGCGGGCCTACAGTGGAAATGGATGTAATATTTTGGAATATAATTCTGCAGTGCAGAATAGCATATTTCAAACCCATTGCTTATGGACGTGCTTAGATTTGCAATTGTCTATCCTGGTATAGCCAGGATAATCAGGATAATCAGGATAATCAGGATAATCATGGACTTGAATTTCACCTCAGCCGAACTGGAATTTCGCCGCGAAATCCAGGATTTTTTGCAACAGGCGCTGCCTGCAGATATCCGCCAAAAAGTCAGGCATGGCATGCCGCTGGAAAAGCAGGATTACCAACGCTGGCAACAAATCCTGCACGCACGTGGTTGGGGCGGCAGTTCCTGGCCGGCTGAATTTGGTGGAACCGGCTGGTCAGCAGTGCAACGCTATATTTTTGAAGAAGAATGTGCGGCGGCCGGTGCACCGCGTCTGCCGCCTTTTGGCATCAAGATGGTGGCACCTGTCCTGATGGAGTTTGGCTCACCGGCACAGCAGCAGCGCTTCCTGCCCAAAATTCTGGCGGCAGAAGAATGGTGGTGCCAGGGTTATTCAGAGCCGGGCTCAGGCTCTGACCTGGCATCCGTCAACACCACGGCAGAACGCATGCGCGACGCAGAAGGCGAATATTACCGGGTCAATGGCCAAAAGACCTGGACCACGCTAGCACAGTATGCAGACTGGATATTTTGCCTGGTGCGCACCGACCGTGAGGTCAAGCCACAACGTGGCATTTCATTCCTGCTGATCGACATGAAGTCACCGGGGGTGACGATCAGGCCCATCATCACCATGGATGGTGCGCATGAAGTCAATGAAGTCTGGTTTGATGATGTCAGGGTACCGCTGGATAATCTGGTCGGCAAGGAAAATCAGGGCTGGACCTATGCCAAATTCCTGCTGGGACATGAACGCACCAATATCGCCGGCATAGGTATGGCAAAAAGAGAATTGACCCGCCTCAAGCGTGTTGCTACCCAGGAATGGAAGAGTGGCCGGCCCTTGATAGACGACGCCCAGTTCGCTGCGCGTCTTGCACAAGTGGAAATTGATTTGATGGCGCTGGAAATAACCAATCTGCGCGTACTCTCGGCTGAAGAACAGCAACATGCACCGGGACCAGAGGCTTCCATCCTCAAGATCAAGGGTACCGAGATCCAGCAAACCATTACCGACATGCTGATGCAGGCAGTAGGTGAGCAGGCACTCGCACTCAGGGATAGATCGGATATGTCAGAAGTGGCGAGCTCACTCGCCATCAATTACCTGAATATGCGCAAGTTATCGATTTATGGTGGCTCGAATGAAATACAAAAAAATATTATTGCCCAAATGATCATGGGCCTGTGAGCCCGGAATAGACAAGCAGTGCGAATTCACATGGCGCAAACATGCTTCGCAGCGCAGCAAAATGCCCTACAATGTCGGCTTGATTTCAACGCAAGGAAACTATCATGGCCGTCAATTCCCCCATTCCTGTTGCTGCTGACCTGAAGCCGGTGGCAGGTATTCGCCTGGGCTATGCCGAAGCAGGCATACGCAAAGCCAACCGCAAAGATGTGCTGGTGATGGAATTGGCTGCGACGGCCACGGTGTCGGGTGTGTTCACCACCAACCGTTTTTGCGCGGCACCGGTGCAGGTATGCAAGGCCCATCTGGAAGGCTTGCTCATGAGCTCTGCACCTATTCGTGCGCTGGTCATCAACACAGGCAATGCGAATGCGGGTACTGGTGATGCTGGCCTTGCTGCTGCCAATGCGACTTGTGCTGCGCTGGCAGAATTGCTGGATTGCGAAGCGGCGCAGATTTTGCCATTTTCCACAGGCGTGATCCTGGAACAATTGCCCGTCGACAGACTGGTTGCAGGTTTGCCGAAAGCCATAGAAAACCTCAAGGCAGATAACTGGTTCAATGCAGCAGAAGCCATCATGACCACCGACACCCAGCCCAAAGCTGCATCGGCAACCGTCAGCATAGGTGGTAAAACTGTCAGCATGACCGGTATCAGCAAAGGGGCCGGCATGATCAAGCCAAACATGGCGACCATGCTGGGTTACCTGGCCCTGGATGCCAAAGTGGCGCAAAACGTGCTGGACCACCTGGTCAAGCAGGCGGCTGACAAATCCTTTAATTGCATCACCATCGATGGCGATACCTCGACCAATGATTCCTTCATGCTGATCGCTACAGGTGCCGGTGAAGTGGAAGTGAATGATATTGATACGCCGGAATATGCCTTGTTGGCAGAAGCCGTGACGGCACTGTCGCAAAAACTCGCCCACATGATTATTCGTGATGGTGAAGGTGCGACCAAGTTCATCACCATTGCCGTGGAAGACGGATGTGATGTCGAAGAGTGCCGCAAGATTGCCTATTCCATTGCCCATTCCCCGCTGGTAAAAACGGCATTCTTTGCTTCTGATCCAAATCTCGGACGCATCCTCGCAGCGATAGGCTATGCCGGTGTTGGCGACCTGGATGTCGGCAAACTGAATATGTACCTGGACGATGTCTGGGTTGCCAAGAATGGTGGTCGCAATCCCGATTACCGCGAAGAAGATGGTCAGCGCATCATGAAGCAAAGTGAAATCACCATACGCGTCAAACTGGCACGCGGTGATGCACAGGCAACGATATGGACTTGCGATCTGTCGCATGATTATGTGTCGATCAATGCCGATTACCGCTCCTGATCTCTTTCCCGAGTAAACAGCCATGACCCAGCTTGATCAATTTTTATCCCGTGCAGAGCATTTGCTGACCCGGCTGGAAAGCTTGCTGCCGGTCGCTTCGCCCGTGCCTGACTGGCAATTGGGCCATGCGTTTCGCTGGCGCAAGCGCGGCGGGCAAGGCTATCTGCAAGTGGTGCGTCACGTGTCAGATATTGCGCTGGACGACCTGTGTCATGTCGCGATTCAAAAAGCCCAGATAGAACAAAATACGCTCCAGTTTGTACATGGCAAACCGGCCAACAATGTCTTGCTGACAGGTGCACGCGGTACTGGCAAATCTTCTCTGATCAAGGCTTGCCTGAACCAGTTTGCCGACCAGGGCTTGCGTCTGATCGAAGTCGACAAAACTGATCTGGTGGATTTGCATGACATCGTTGACCTGATCGCCGAGCGGCCAGAACGCTTCATCGTATTTTGCGATGATTTGTCGTTTGAAGAAGGCGAGGCCGGTTACAAGGCCCTGAAAGTCGCACTCGATGGCAGTATCGCTGCGCAATCGGACAATGTACTGATTTATGCCACGTCCAACCGCCGCCATCTGCTGCCGGAAAAAATGTCCGACAATGCCAGCTATAAATATAGTGATGACGGTGACTTGCATCCAGGGGAAACGGTAGAAGAAAAAATTTCCCTGTCCGAACGTTTTGGCCTGTGGGTATCGTTTTACCCTTTCAAGCAGGATGATTACCTGGACATCGTCGCCCACTGGTTGACGACCATGGGTTGCAATGCAGAGCAAATCACCGAAGCGCGTGGCGATGCCCTGCGCTGGGCTTTGCAACGTGGTTCGCGTTCTGGTCGTGTCGCCTGGCAGTTTGCCCGCGACTATGCCGGTCGCATGGCGGAATCCTGATATGACGGCAAAACCTGTGGATGTCGCCGTCGGTATATTGATGAAAGCCAATGGTGACGTCTTGCTGGGACAACGGCCAGCAGGCAAACCTTATGAAGGTTACTGGGAATTCCCGGGCGGCAAGGTGGAGGCGGATGAATCCATACTGGCCGCGCTGAAACGTGAATTTGTGGAAGAGCTGGGCATACAGATTGTATCTGCCGAACCCTGGTGTGGTGTGGAACATATTTATCCGCATGCCCACGTCCGGCTGCATTTTTATATCAGCCGCGAATGGCAGGGCGAGCCCCAAAGCCTGGAAGGCCAGTCCTTTGCCTGGCAGGGCAGCGTTGCGGTTTCCCCTTTACTGCCCGCCACTATTCCCTTGCTGGAATGGCTGGACCTTTTGCGTAGCGAACCTGCCTGAGCGGGTGTTTCTCATGGGCCCCGTTTGCGGGCCGGTTTTTTGTGACCTTCTGTCACCCTCTGTCGTCCTCTGCTATCCCATGTCGCTTTCTTGCACCTTCCGGTAACGTCGTTTGTCAGCATCCGGCCTGATTTGCGCTTGTCTCCGTATTGCTCATGCATGGACTCCGGTATGGATGATCAGGCAGACGACCCTGACCCCAATTTCCTGATTTATTTACCCAAAGCTTTTCCAGAGGGAAATTTTCCTTGTGGCGGACTGTCTTTTTATGACAAGCAATCCGTAGTATCACTTATTGTCCTAAGCATTGGTCGCTGAGATTATCTGTGCTTTATTTTATATCTGGACTGTATCTAAAACAATACACTGTATTTAAAAATATACAGTGTCCGATTTTCAGTACGCTGTAGAGCGTGAATGCCTCCCAAAAAGAGCGCGAAAATCATAGGGTGTATCGTTTTAAATACAGTTTTTTTGCTGCTGCCGAAATAAATTTTATAAGTCCTTGAATTTCATCAATAAAATTTTGTGGCATGCCGATTGCTATAACTAATCGCATGATTCATGCATGCGATGGAGTGGTGAAAAATGAGGCAAGTTGCTGGAAGAGCAGGTGCAGTACTTCGTATTGATTTAAAGGCAATACGTTATAACTATCGTCTTTTGCAGGGTTTGTTGGGTAAGGCGAAATGTGGGGCCGCAGTCAAAGCTGACGCTTATGGCCTGGGTGCCGTACCGGTGGTGCAGGCACTGTATGCAGAAGAATGCCGTGATTTTTTTGTTGCCCATCTGGAAGAAGGCATCGCCTTGCGCCGCCATTTACCGGCTGATGCTGCGATCTACATCATGCATGGCCCACCTGTGGGCCATGACGCCGAATTGCTGGAACACAATTGCATTCCAGTCTTGAACAGCCTGCCGCAAATCCTGGCCTGGCGCGATCTGGCCAGACAGCAACAGCGTCGCTTGCCTGCCATCGTGCAAGTCGATACCGGCATGGCCAGAATGGGTATGTCCGATGCCGAAGTTAGACTCTGGCAGGACGATACTGGTCTGACCGAGGGCATCGATCTGCTGTATGTCATGAGTCACCTGGCCAGCGCTGAAGACCAGTCCAATCCGGTAAATCATCAGCAACTGCAGCGTTTCAATGACTTGCGCAGGCAAATACCTGCCTGCCACGGCTTGCCAGCCAGCGTGGCAAATTCTTCCGGTGTTTTCCTTGGTTCCGATTTTCATTTTGACTTGGCACGTCCGGGCGCGGCCCTGTACGGCGTGGCACCAGTCGCCGGACAGGCCAATCCCATGCGGGCGGTCGCGCATCTGCAGGGCAGCATCATCCAGACCCGTGACATTCCTGCCGGAACCGGTGTGGGTTATGGCGCCAGTTGGCGCAGTAGCCAGACCACTCGCATTGCGACAGTCGCTGTCGGTTACGCCGATGGCTGGATGCGCAGCCTCAGTAATCGTGGCATTGCCCATATTGCCGGCCAGGCAGTACCCATGGTCGGCAATGTCTCGATGGATACCATTACCCTGGATGTGACCACGGTGGCCGCAGAACACCTGCTGCCAGGTACGCTGGTCGACCTGATATCCGCTGACAACACGGTGGATCAGGTGGCCGCCAGGGCTGGCACCATAGGCTACGAGATATTGACCAGTTTGGGGGCTCGCTATGAACGTACTTACAGCAATTAAGTCTGCGGCAGCGCCGGCAACAAAAACCGGGATCAGAATAAATAAAAGAACACACAACAGTATCAAAATGGGAGAGGCAGCATGAAGGTAGTCATATTGGGTGCAGGTGTCATAGGAACGGCATCAGCCTATTACCTGGCCAAGGCCGGGCATGAAGTGACCGTGATAGAACGCCAGCCGGCAGCAGGGCTGGAAACCAGTTATGCGAATGCTGGCGAGGTGTCGCCTGGCTATTCTGCCCCCTGGGCTGGTCCGGGTGTCCCCCTGAAGGCCATCAAATGGCTGCTGATGCAGCACAGTCCGTTGGCGATACGTCCCAGCTTTGATCCCAACATGTGGCGCTGGGTAACGCAAATGTTGATGAACTGCACCACCAGGCGCTACGAGATCAATAAGGGCCGCATGCTGCGCATGGCCGAATACAGCCGCGATGTCTTGCAGCAATTGCGCAGCGATACCGGCATCAGCTATGACGAACGCACTCAGGGTACCTTGCAGTTGTTCCGCAACCAGCAGCAACTCGATGGATCAGAGGCAGATATCGCCATCCTCAAACGCTATGACGTTCCGTATGAAAAACTCGACAAGGCCGGTTGCCTGAAAGTTGAGCCGGCGCTGGCGAACGTGCAGGAAAAATTTGTGGGTGCCTTGCGCTTGCCGGGTGATGAAACCGGGGACTGCTTCAAGTTCACCCAAAATCTATCGAAGCTGGCACAAGAACTTGGGGCGCAATTTAAATATGGCGTCAGCATACAAAGACTGGTCAAGAGCGGCGATACCATCAGCTCTGTCATTACCTCGGAAGGGGAGATCAAGGCTGATTGTTTCGTACTGGCCCTGGGCAGTTATTCACCGATACTGTTGAAAGAACTGGACATCAGGATTCCGGTTTACCCGATCAAGGGTTATTCGATCACCGTGCCGATCACCGACGCGCATAAAGCGCCGGAATCCACCGTCATGGATGAAACCTACAAAGTGGCGATCACCCGCCTGGGCGACCGCATACGGGTAGGCGGCACCGCAGAAATCACAGGCTATAACCTCGATCTGCGTGCTGAGCGTCGCGCCACGCTGGAGCATTCCGTGACTGACCTGTTCCCCGGTGGCGGTGATGTTGCCAAGGCAGAATTCTGGACTGGCCTGCGCCCCATGACACCGGACGGTACCCCGGTGATAGGGCCGACACCGTATCGCAATCTGTATCTGAACACCGGACACGGCACTTTGGGCTGGACCATGGCCTGCGGTTCCGGGCAGTTTATTGCAGACCTCGTTTCCGGCAAACGACCTGCCATTTCGACCGAAGGCTTGTTCATGGATCGTTATGGCAGCGCGAATCGCCCTATTGTTGTTACCAAGGAGTTGGCATGAATCAATTTGAAGAATTACTTTCATCGACCCAGGTTTTTTCTGATGCCAACCTGAATGCGCGTTTTTATACGGCGATAGAATTGCTGGCGCAAATCATGATGGTGATGCCGCGTACCGCGAATATCACCACACTGGCCCAGGCTACCGGCAAAACCCCGCGCCTGATACGTTCCATCCTGGCGACATTGAGCAAGGATGACCTGGTCAGCCGCGATGCCAAGGAAAAAGATGCCTGGCATTGTCGGGATTGCAATGGCATCATTACCCTGGCCGATGTGTACCGCTGTTTTGTCATGGCAGAAGAAAAGGCGGCTGCCAAGGCAGTAGAAAAACAGGCGCAGGACCAGAATCAGGGGCAGGAGCAGGGGCGGGCACAACAGTTCCAGGATGCGGAAATGCAGCAGGAAAGACGCACTACCCGTACTTCCAGCCAGCAAAGTGTGGATCTGCTGATGATGCAAGTTAAAATGACACTCAACCGTGCAGTCTTGCAGCAACTGGAACAATTTGACCTGGGACGCCTGCGCGGCCTGGCATCAAACAGCGCATTCCGTCGCCAGCATGCGCGTCCACGTGGATATATTCCAGAACCCTTTTAAACCGGTACCGAGCCCCATTCATCCAGCATGCGCATCAATATCCAGTTCAAGGACCGTGTCGGTATTGCCCATGAAATCCTGGCGGTGCTGGCGCGCCGTGGCCTGAATGTGGTGGCGGTGGAAGTGGACCCGCCGCATATTTATATCGACAGTCCGGAATTGCTGGATTTCATGCTGCCGTCCCTGCAGGCTGATTGCCAGCAGGTACGTGGTGTCGGTGACATCAAGGTGCTGGATGTCTTGCCCGGCATACGGCGTCGCCTGAATCTCGATACCATGATGGCTGTCATGGAAGACCCGGTACTGGCCATCGATGCCAGTGGTCACATCGTGATTGCGAATGGTGCCGCTGCCACGGCAGTCCGCATGACAGAAACCGAGCTGTGCCAGCGCAAACTGGATCAAGTGCTGGACGAGGCAGGTATCCTGGAAGAACTGCTGACCAGCGGTTTTCGCCTGCCCAGCCGTGAAGTCATACTCACCGGTGAACCTTATTTCATGGATGTCACACCGGTATCCGAACCCCAGGGCTTAGATATGGCCCAGCATGGCCGCTCAGTCGGTGCCGTGCTGACTTTTCATGCACCGACCCGCATTGGTGGTCGCCTGCATGCCTTGCAACATTCTGAAGGCAGCGGCTTTCATTTCATTATCGGTGAATCCGAGCAGATACGTGCCTTGAAGACCCGTGCCGCCAGGGTAGCGGTAGTTGATGCCCCCTTGCTGATCACTGGCGAGACCGGCACCGGCAAGGAATTGCTGGCGCAGGCCTGCCATGGTGTCAGTGGCCGTAGTAATGCCCCTTTCCTGGAACTGAATTGTGCTGCCTTGCCAGAAAGTCTGGCAGAAAGTGAATTGTTTGGGTATACCTCGGGCGCCTTTACCGGTGCCCAGCGTGGTGGTAAACCCGGCCTGTTTGAAATGGCGGATGGCGGCACCGTGTTCCTGGATGAAATTGGCGAAATGTCGTTATATTTGCAAGCCAAATTGCTGCGTTTTCTTAATGATGGCAAATTCCGTCGCATAGGCAGTGACAAGGAAGTCCGCGTGAATGTGCGCATCATCAGCGCGACCCACCGTAACTTGCGCAAGATGGTGCAGGAAGCTAGTTTCCGTGAAGACCTGTTTTACCGCCTGAATGTATTGCATCTGGAAATGCCAGCCCTGCGCGAGCGGCCTGACGATATTTTGCCCCTGGCCAGGCATTTTATCGAACGTGCCTGTACCCAGGCACAAAAGCCCGTTTGCCGGCTCAACTCGGCTGCCTGTGCCGCCCTGGTGTCTAACCACTGGCCAGGTAATGTCAGGCAATTGCAGAATGTCGTGTTCAGGGCGATTACCATGTCGGATCAGCGTGTGCTGGATGCGGCCGACCTCGATTGGGCAGAAGGCAGCATTACTGCCGATGTGGTGAAAACCGATGTGACCGAGAGTTGGGAAGATTCGGTGAATGCATTTGAGCGCAATTTGCTGGAGTCGATGTATCCGCAATACCCATCCAGCCGTAAGCTGGCTATGCGCCTGGCAACCTCGCATTCCATGATCGCCACCAAGTTACGCAAATACGGTATCCCGCAAAAGCGCTGACCTTATTCGGCCAGCTCAGGGTCTTCGGGCAGATTGACGGCAGGTATCGTATATTTCTCTTCCGCCCAGGCACCCAGATCGATTTGTTTGCAGCGTTCAGAACAAAATGGACGCCAGCGGTTCGCTTCTATCCATTCCACCTTGTTTTTGCAGGTGGGACAGTCAACAAAAGTGGCCATAGTTACAAATTACAGAGAGTCAGGTCAAATGGAATATCGTTTTCAAAAGCCTTGGGCTTCATGTCGCCATCTTGCGACATATAACGTATCCACAGCATATATTTATTGGCAGAAATTTCAGGGATAGCCCCCAGTTCCTGAGCGACGCTGACGCGCAACAACTGGTACACCTTGCCCTGTAACATTTGCTGGTAACTGCCGGCCTGGGCAATCACTTTTGCAGTGGAGCCAGATTCGCGCAACAGACGCAGGACCACATTGATGGCAGCAAACAAGGGTGCAATCGGGGCAAACCAGGCACTGATGTCGGCATAGCGTTTTTCGGCGGAATTTTTTTGCCATGCATGGTAGCTGGGCAAATCGAACTCGCAGGCACCACCCGGGATAATAGTGCGCCCACGTATGCTCATCAGCCATTCATTGTCGCGCACGTTCTGGCCCGTCTTGCCAGTGCTGCCCGCCAGGGCGGTGCTGGCACGGTCGACATCATCCAGTATCTGGTCGAGCATGTCGGCCTGTACATTCGGATTGGATCTGAAACTGATGAGTGTGTGTTTCTGTCTGTCGAGTTCTTGCAAGAGATCGGATTTCAGGTCAGCGCGACCGGCGACTTCCAGCATTTCGAAAATGGTGGCTAGGGCGACGTGATGCTGCATGGGATCAGACTGATGTAGGAAAAATGTAAATTTTTCATATAAGTCTTCCAGCCGCAATAACGTGCGAATACGCTCGTTAAAAGGGTATTCGTAAACAATCAAAATAGTTTCCCTGTCAAAATTAGTGCGAATCCAAGCTGCACATGATTTTGAACCATACTGTGTGAAATTACAAACATCGTGTGCAGATTCTTTCAAAAAAATTTTATGCATCAACGTGTATTACTTCACACAGTACACCTATTTTTTCATCTCTGCATACGCCATGTATTGTTGATGCAGTTGTACTACCTGCGTACGGATAATTTCCAGCGGCCCCTGGTTAGTGATGACATCGTCCGCCGCCGCCAGTCTTTGCTGCCGGCTGGCTTGATTATGCATGATGGCCAGCACCTGTTCCCGGTTCAGGCTGTTGCGTGACATGACGCGCTGGATTTGTGTTTCTTCGTCACAATCAACTACCAGGACGCGATCCACCCGGTTTTTCCAGTTACCCGATTCCACCAGCAGGGGTACGACAAAAATCAGGTAACTGCCGGTGGCAGTACTGGCAGCTTTCTCGGTTTCCTGGCGGATGAGTGGATGCAGTATGTTTTCCAGCTTGTGTTTCTGCGCCGGGTCAGAAAATACCAATTCGCGCATCGCCGACCTGTCCATGGCACCATCCGCAGTCAGCAGGTCATAGCCAAATTGCTTCAGAATGGCCGGTATGGCGAGCCCGCCAGGTACGGTGAGCTGATGGGCTATGACATCGGTATCAATCAGGGCCGCACCCAGTTCACCGAGGATATTGGCAATGGTGGTTTTTCCACTGCCTATGCCACCGGTCAGACCAAGCGCAAAGCGGGCAGGCATTACATGATGCCTAGATAATAGTCGATGATCTGATGTCCCCAGACCAGGGCAATCAGGCCTGCTCCAGCGAGGTAAGGGCCAAACGGGATTTGTGATTCCCAACCCAGCTTGCTCAGTATCATCTGGGTAATACCGATAAAGGCACCCACAAATGAAGAAAATAATATGATGACCGGCAACATGCTCCAGCCCATCCAGGCCCCAAAGGCTGCCAGCAGTTTGAAGTCACCGCCGCCAAAGCCATCACGCTTTCTCAGCAGTTTATAGATTTCATTGACTATCCACAGGGCCAGATAGCCGGCAGCAGCGCCAATCACGGCATCTTTGAGTGAAGCGAAATAGCCATTGATATTCAGTAGCAAACCTATCCACATCAAGCTCAGGGTCAGGTCGTCTGGCAGCAACTGGGTGTCAATATCGATGAAGGTCAGGGCGACCAGTATCCAGACGAAAACCACCGCCGCCATGCCATTCACACCACTGCCAAAATGCCAGACCATTCCTGCCGACAACAGGGCGGTGAATAGTTCTATTAGCGGGTAGCGTGGTGAAATGCGGGCCTTGCATCCCTTGCATTTGCCACCCAGCACCAGATAGCTGACCACCGGGATGTTTTCCAGGGCGCTGATCTTGTGTCCGCAGTGTGGGCAGGCCGAACGTGGCACGACCAGATTGTAGCTATCGGTATGGGGTTTGGGCTGATCGCGGGTTTCGGCGAAATAATTGTCTTCAAACCTTTGCATCATCTTCGGCAAGCGATGGATGACGACGTTCAGGAAACTCCCGATCAGCAGGCCGAGCAGGCCAAAAAACAGCGTGCTCAGCCAAAACCCAGGGGCGGCAAACAAAAGCAATTCCAGCATCAGACCACCGAACCCAGTTTGAAAATAGGCAAGTACATCGCGACCACCAGGCCGCCAATGACCACGCCCAGAATGGCCATGATCATCGGTTCCATCAGACTGGACAGGGAGGCAACGGCTTCATCCACTTCATCTTCATAAAAATCGGCAACCTTGCTCAGCATGGAATCCAGCGCACCCGATTCTTCACCAATCGCCACCATTTGCGTGACCATATTCGGGAAAACATTCGAGTTTTGCATGGCGACGGTCAGGCTGACACCCGTACTGACTTCAGTCTGGATTTTGATGGTAGCATCCAGGTAAACGGCATTACCGGCGGCACCGCCAACAGAATCCAGCGATTCAACCAGCGGCACACCGGCGGCAAACATGGTGGCCAGCGTACGTGTCCAGCGCGCAATCGTGGCTTTGCGAATCACATCGCCAAAGATAGGGGCCTGCAACAGCAACCTGTCCATGGTCTGCTGCATTTTCAAAGAGCGTTTCCAGGATTGCATAAAGAAGTACACGCTACCAAATAAACCACCAAAGATCAGATACCAGTATTTGACAAAGAAATCGGAAATCGCCATGACAAACAGGGTAGGTGCCGGCAAATCCGCACCAAAGCTTTTGAATACCTCTTTAAATGCCGGTACCACCCAGATCATGATGATGGCGGTCACAATGAAGGCAATCCCCAGAATGGCGATAGGGTAAGTCAGGGCAGATTTGATTTTGGCCTTGATGGCCAGGGTTTTTTCCTTGTAGATGGCAAGGCGATTCAGCAACTCTTCCAGAATACCGGCCTGTTCACCGGCACCGACCAGGTTACAGAACAGCGGGTCAAAATACAGGGGAAACTTACGGAAAGCCTGGTTCAGGCTGGTACCGGTCTCGACGTCGCCACGGATATCCTGCAACAACTTGGAGACTGAGGGATTGGAGTGGCCTTTGGATACGATATCAAAAGACTGCAGCAAAGGCACACCAGCTTTCATCATGGTTGCCAACTGTCGTGTGAACAGGGAGATGTCTTTTTCAGTGATTTTTTTGCCGGTACTATAGCTTTTCTTTTTCAGCTTGGTAACCAGGATACCCTGGCGGCGCAAGGTGGCGTTGACGATGGCTTCGCCGCCGGCGCGTAATTCACCCCGTACGGTTTTACCAAACTTGTCTTTTCCTTCCCACGCATACAAATGTTCTTTGACTTGTGATGATCTGACGGACTTTGCCGGATTAGTTGCCATATGACTGTTCTCTTATTATTCGTTGGTACATCCGAGCACTTCTTCTAGACTGGTCAGACCCTGCCTTACTTTCAACAGTCCTGACTGACGCAAATTCCTGATGCCTTCGCGTTGGGCTTGTTCTTCAATTTCCATTGCACTGCCACTGGCCAAAATGATGCGTTCTATCGATTCGGAGATAGGCATCAACTGGTAAATACCGACGCGACCCTTGTAACCACCACCACTGCAGCGATCACAGCCAACCGGGCCATAGGGTTTCCAGGTGCCGTCCAGATCGTCATCCTTGAAACCGGCCTGCAGCAAGACTTCATCCAGTACATCGACTGGTTTTTTGCAGGTGCAGAGGCGGCGCGCCAGCCTTTGCGCGGTGATCAGGATGACCGAAGACGCGATATTGAACGGGGCTACGCCCATATTCATCAGACGTGTCAGGGTAGCTGGCGCATCATTGGTATGCAGGGTGGAAAATACCATGTGACCGGTTTGCGCCGCCTTGATGGCAATATCGGCAGTTTCCAGATCACGAATCTCACCCACCATGATGACGTCAGGATCCTGACGCAGGAAAGACTTCAGCGCAACCGCAAAGGTAAGGCCAGCTTTGTCATTGACGTTGACCTGATTAACCCCTGGCAAGTTGATCTCGGCCGGATCTTCGGCGGTCGAGATGTTGATGCCGGGTTTATTGATGACATTAAGGCAGGTATACAACGACACCGTTTTACCAGAACCAGTTGGGCCAGTGACCAGCACCATGCCATAGGGACGCTGAATCGCATCCATCAGGATGGCTTTGTGATCCGGATCGTAGCCCAGGGCGTCAATACCCATCTGCGCCTGGGAACCATCCAGAATACGCATAACGATCTTTTCGCCAAACAGGGTGGGCAGTGTGCTCACACGAAAATCGATGGACTTGATGGCGGACAACTGCAGTTTCATGCGGCCATCTTGCGGGATCCGTTTTTCAGAAATATCCAGCTTGGAGATAACCTTGATACGTGAAGCCAGTTTTTCCTTGATGGCCAGCGGCGGTTGGGCAATTTCCTTCAGTTCGCCATCAACGCGGAAGCGGATGCGATAGAATTTTTCAAAGGGTTCAAAATGCAAATCGGAAGCGCCCATGTTGATCGCATCAATCAGCATCTTTTGCAGGAATTTAACGACCGGGGCATCATCAATTTCTATTGCCTGGTTGTCAGCGGCAGCCTGAGTAAGGTCGTCTTCCTTGAATTCGAGTTCAAAGTCATCGCCGGCGATGTCAATCAGGGTTTGTTCTGAGGTTTTACCCAGTCTTTCCAGCAGTTTGACCAAGGCATCATGCTGCACAATGATGATGTCAACGCCCAGTCCGGTCTGAAACTTGACCTGATCCAGTGCCGAGTTATTGGTCGGGTCAGAAAGCGCGAGCGATACCTTGTTGCCTTTTTTTGCGATCGCAATCATGCGCTGTGCCTGCATGAGCTTGGGGTCTACCAGCTTTTCTGGTATCAGTGACTCATTGACCAGCGATAAATCCAGCAATGGATAACCAAACACATCCGAGCAAAATGTCGCCAGGTTGCGTGCATTGATAAACCCACTTTGCAGCAAGCCATCAATGAAGGTAGTTTTGTCGAGCTGGGCCTTTTTGCTGACGACGTCAACCTGGGCCGCAGTCAATAAATTGGCCTGCGTCAGTGCGCGCGCCAAACCTGAGGTCGGGGGGAGAGTGGCTGAATTTGGTTGGACTGCGGACATAGGGTCTTTTGAGTAAAATTTACCAATACAATCAGTTGCCTTAGGATAATGCAACTAAGCCCGTTATTTGTAAAGGCGTTCAGGGGAAAACCCGGTATCTAAGCAGCAAATACGCGGCAAAACGATCTAGATTGTAACTTTCGTAGCATGTTGCCTGCTGTTCGTTACACTCGTGTTACAAATTCTGCTCAGTTGTCAACTGCGGTATCAACTGCGTTGTCAGCTACCTTATCAGCCCAGTCCTTGGTTCTACTGCACACCTCACATCTTTTCCAAGTCATCCCCCGAATTCACGGTATTTTGCAGAATTGCGTATGACGAAGGTGCCTGCAAAATTAATGGTTGCGACCCACAGCAAAAGCGCACAACTGCACCATGGCCTGTTTGTACTTGCTTTCTGGCAGGGTGGCGATGGCAGTGGCAGCGCGATCGGCTGCTTTTACCGCTTCATTCTGAGTATAGGCCAAGGCACCGGAACTGGTAATGGCACTCAGGATGGCATCAAATTGAGATTCGTCGCCATGTTCTATGCAGGCCCGCACCAGTTCTTGTTCGGCAGCATTGCCATTCTTCATCAGGTAAATCAGGGGCAGGGTAGGCTTGCCTTCGCGCAAATCATCGCCCACATTCTTGCCTATGTCCTCAGCATTGCCGGAATAATCCAGTACGTCATCTATCAATTGAAATGCAGTACCCAGTGAACGTCCGTATTCGCCGGCGGCTTCAATTTCCTGCTCACCGGCACCAGCAATCAGGGCACCGATCTGGGCGGCGGCTTCGAACAGCTTGGCTGTTTTGGAGCGTATTACCTGCAAGTAGCGTTCTTCCGTCACGTCTGGGTCATGCATATTCAACAACTGCAAGACTTCGCCTTCGGCAATCACATTGGTGGCATCTGCCAATATTTGCATGATTTGCATGTTATTGATCGATACCATCATCTGGAAGGCGCGTGAGTACAGAAAGTCGCCGACCAGCACCGATGCGGCATTACCAAACAAGGCATTCGCTGTCTTGCGCCCGCGCCGCAGCGAGGATTCATCCACCACGTCATCATGCAGCAGGGTGGCGGTGTGGATAAATTCGACTATCGCCGCCAGCTCGTGATGATGCTTGCCCTGATACTGGTAGGCATTTGCCACCAGCAAGACCAGTACCGGTCGTATCCTTTTTCCGCCTGCGCTGATGATGTATTCGGCAATCTGATTCACCAGAGGTACTTCAGAATGCAGTTTGTTGCGTATGACCTGGTTGACTTCCGACATGTCAGAAGCAATAAGGTCGGTGATGGGATTGGGGTTGTTTGTGGCAGACAAGGGGGAACCTGCAAAAAATCCAGAATGGCCAAGATTATACGACGCCATGCCATTGTTTTGCTTGAATTGCACCAGAGCTTCCGGCTTTATTATACTTTCTGGTCATTAACGCCCCGGCTTTTTGCTGCGGCGAGGCCTGCGCTGCTGAAAAAATATGCAAATAGTCTTTGACGCTTATTCGGGAATTATGTACAATTTGTGGTTTTCCCGATTTCCCAGATGGTTTCTCAGTCCGGCGGGAGAAAATTCCTAATTTTTATTCGATGAGGTTTCACATGTACGCGGTCATAAAAACCGGAGGCAAGCAATACAAAGTTGTCGCTGGTGAAAAACTTAAAGTAGAACAGATACCTGCAGACATTGGCTCCGAAATCACCATAGATCAAGTGCTCGCATTGGGCGCTGGCGAGACCATTAAATTTGGTGCTCCACTGGTCACAGGTGCTACGGTGCTGGCTAAGGTTATAGATCACGGTCGTCACGACAAAGTGCGCATTTTCAAAATGCGTCGTCGTAAGCATTATCAGAAACGTCAAGGCCATCGCCAAAACTACACTGAATTGCAAATCGTATCTATCAACGGCTAATCCGTAGATAAGTTAATTTACCTGAACTTAAGGAGCTAATTAAATGGCACACAAAAAAGGCGGCGGCACCACGCGCAACGGCCGTGACTCAGAATCGAAACGCCTGGGCGTTAAAGTTTACGGCGGCCAAGCTATCAATGCTGGCGGTATCATCATTCGTCAACGCGGTACACGTGTACACGCTGGTGAAAATGTTGGTATGGGCAAAGATCACACTTTGTTCGCTCTGGTTAATGGCAAAGTACAATTCGCGATCAAAGGTGCAGCACGTCACCAGTTCGCCATTGTCGTTCCAGCGTAATGCATTGAAGTAATTCAAAGCAGGGCGCAAGCCGGTATGTAGAAAAGGCTCTGCCATTGGTGGAGCCTTTTTAGTTTCAAGAAATCCTGTATAAATCGGTTGCTACAAGTGGTAGCAAAGATTTATACAAGCTTTTTTAGGTGGTAAAAATGAAATTTATTGATGAAGCCAGGATAGAAGTGATCGCCGGCGATGGTGGCAATGGCGTTGCATCCTTCTGTCGTGAAAAATTCCGTCCTTTTGGTGGCCCGGATGGTGGCGATGGTGGTCGTGGTGGCAGTATCTGGGCAGTGGCAGATCGTAATATCAACACCCTGGTTGATTATCGTTATTCCAAATTGCATAAAGCCAAAGACGGTGAAAATGGTCGTGGTGCAGACTGTTATGGCAAAGGTGCGGATGATATCTTCCTGCGCATGCCGGTTGGTACCCAGATTTGCGACAGGAATACCGATGAAGTCATTGCCGATCTGACTGAACATGGCCAGCAAGTTGAACTGGTTAAAGGTGGCGAGGGCGGCTGGGGTAATATCCACTTCAAGACTTCCACCAACCGTGCGCCGCGTCAGCGCTCTGATGGTAAAGAAGGTGAGCGCCGCGAATTACGCCTGGAATTGAAAGTCCTGGCCGACGTAGGTCTGCTGGGTTTGCCAAATGCCGGTAAATCCACTTTCATTACTGCGGTATCGAATGCACGCCCCAAAATCGCTGATTATCCTTTCACGACCCTGCACCCGAACCTGGGTATGGTGCGTGTCAGTCATGAAAAAAGCTTCGTCATCGCCGACATTCCTGGCCTGATCGAAGGTGCTGCTGATGGTGCCGGTCTGGGCATACAATTCTTGAAACATTTGCAACGCACAGGCTTGCTCTTGCATATTGTTGATCTGGCACCGTTTGATGAGGCTGTTGACCCCGTCAAGGAAGCCAAGGCCCTGATCAAGGAATTGCGCAAATACGACGAAAGCCTGTATGAAAAGCCGCGCTGGCTGGTGCTCAACAAGCTGGATGTCCTGACTGCAGATGAACGCAAGAAAAAGGTCAAAGACTTCGTCAAGCGTTTTGCCTGGAAAGGCCCGGTCTTTGAAATTTCCGCCTTGAATCGTGAAGGCTGCGAAGAACTGGTGACTGAGATTTACAAGTACCTGGAAGAAAAGCGTACCCATGAACAGCGTTCGCAAGAAACCACGATGAAAGAAGAAGCGCAGGGCATCCTGTCCATCGATCCAGACGATCCGCGTTTCAAAGTACTGGAAGACTAATAAAAAACCTGGTTTTTACCAGGTTTTTTTACGTTGGCACGCAAGAGTTTTAATATATGTTTTGATATATGGTAAATTTCTTTTTGATAATGAAAATCCCATAAAAAATAGAATATCCTCTCATAATCTGAATTAAATTTAGATTGCAACGACACTATCCATATAAAGTATAATTTTGATTTACTGCGAGCTGGTAGCGCAGTGACATTACCACATTCACATTCGTATTCATTTATGCAATCTGTCATTCAGCAAGCAAAACGTCTGATTATCAAAGTAGGTTCATCACTGGTGACCAATGATGGCAAGGGTCTGGACAAGCAGGCCATTGCCAGGTGGGCTGCCCAAATTGCCGGTCTGCGCGCCATGGGCAAGGAAGTGGTGCTGGTTAGTTCTGGTGCGATAGCCGAAGGGCGGCAACGCCTGGGTTTTGAAAAACGACCGACTGCCATCCATGAACTGCAGGCTTGTGCTGCTGTCGGCCAAATGGGGTTGGCACAGATTTATGAAAGCAGCTTTCGTGAACACCAGATAGGGACCGCACAGATTTTATTGACGCATGCGGACCTGGCTGACCGCGAGCGCTACCTGAATGCACGTTCTACCCTGTTTACTTTGCTGCGCTTTGGCATTGTCCCCATCATTAATGAAAATGATACGGTGGTTACCGATGAAATCAAGTTTGGTGATAACGACACCCTGGGTGCGCTGGTGGCGAACCTGATTGAAGGCGATGCGCTGATCATCCTCACCGATCAAAAAGGCTTGTACACAGCCGACCCGCGCAAGGATCCGAATGCCACTTTTGTGCATGAAGCCAGGGCTGGTGACCCTGCGCTGGAAGCCATGGCAGGTGGTGCCGGCTCCAGCCTGGGCAGCGGTGGCATGCTGACCAAGATACTGGCAGCCAAACGCGGTGCCAGCTCGGGTACCCATACCGTCATTGCCTGGGGCCGTGAAGACAATGTCTTGCTGCGCCTGGCGCAGGGCGAGAACATAGGCACCCAGCTGATTTCGCAAATGGCACCTCTGGCAGCACGCAAGCAATGGATGCTGGACCATTTGCAAACCCTGGGTCAAATTGTGCTGGATGCCGGGGCAGTGCAAAAATTGACACGCGAGGGTAAATCCCTGCTGCCCATCGGTGTGTTGGATGTGCGTGGCGAATTCAGTCGCGGTGCGGTGGTGACTTGTTGTGATGAGGCGGGCAAAGCAATTGCCAGAGGGCTGAGCAATTATTCAAGCGCCGACGCCCGCCGCATCAAACGCCATGCCTCAGCAGAAATTGCATCCATACTTGGTTTTGTGGAAGAGCCAGAGTTGATACACCGCGACAATCTGGTTTTGTTATGAAAAATGGGCGCTGAATTCAGCGCCCATGTTCATCCCGGTTATATCATTTTAATAATATGACATTTTCTTGCCGCGCAATTTATCCAGCAAGACATTGACCTTGCCCGCTACTGTCCGGCCTTCGCAAAAATATTCCGAAAACAGGGTGCTGTGCTGCTTGTTGGCACCGGTGCTGGAGATGGTGTCCCATTGGTTGCGGCGCGAGCGTGACCAAGTGCCGTCCGGGCGTCCAAAGGCATACAGTTTGACTTCATATGACTGGCAACGCAGACCTTCATAGCTAACGTTTTTTGCACCGCCGGTGCTAGTAGCTACCAGGGTATAGCGGATGGTGCCATCGCTGGCCACCAGCAGGGATTTGGTATCAATCGCAAAAGACTGGCTGCCGCTTTTGTAAAAATTCAGCAGGTTTTCAGCTTTTGGTGCTTCTGGCAATTGCAGGGCAACTTCGCGCCATTCCTTGTCATCTTCATCAGGTTCTTGCGCGTGGGCCAGAGAGGATGACAACAGCAAGGTGCAAAACAGGCTGCTTGCCAGGTGGCGTAATGATAGTGTTGGCATAAATTATTTAGATTCTTCCGGCTCGGTTTTCTTGGTGTCGCGATTCGGTTGCGCTTGTTGCTGATTACGCAAATACCTGTTGCGGTTGGAATTCGGGTGCTCGGCCCGGTGCACGTAGCGTGATAATTCTTGCAAGGCCAGTTGATACACGCCTCGCTTGAATTCGATCACCACGTCCAGCGGTACCCAGTAGTCATGCCAGCGCCAGGCATCAAATTCCGGGTGCGTGCTGGCGCGCAGATTGACATCGCAATCACGGCCTATCATACGCAACAGGAACCAGATCTGCTTTTGTCCACGGTAATGCCCGCGGATTTCACGCTTGATAAAATGGTCTGGCACCTCATAGCGCAGCCAGTCGCGGGTGCGACCGATGACTTTGACGTGCTCTGGAAGTAGTCCGGTTTCCTCTTCCAGTTCCCGGTACATGGCCTGTTCCGGCGATTCACCATATTTGATACCACCTTGGGGGAATTGCCAGGAATGCTCGCGCACCCGCTTTCCCCACCAGACTTCATTGTTGGCGTTAAGCAAAATTATGCCAACGTTTGGGCGGAAGCCTTCACGATCCAGCATGTTCAACCTCAAAACTTTCTGTGGCTAAACGGCTTGCTCCTGCAATAGACAGCGTAGAGAGCGTTTGTTTCGTCGAAAAACACCGCATTTTTCAGCGGGCAACGTCAAGCGAGGCGAACAAATCGCAGTTTCCTTCATCAAATGTGCAAAGAGTGGGCGCATTAGCCAGCTAATCCTTTAAAATTGAGTTGATTATAACCCTCCATTTAAAAAGAATCACTGTCATGCGTGCTACACGATTTTTTATTTCCACACTGAAAGAAGCGCCTGCCGATGCCGAGATCGTCAGCCATAAACTGATGATGCGTGCAGGCATGATCAAACGCCTGGGTTCTGGCATTTATAACTACATGCCCATGGGCCTGCGTATTATTCGTAAAGTTGAAAACATTGTTCGTGAGGAAATGAATCGCGCTGGTGCGGTTGAAATGCTGATGCCGGTGATACAGCCCGCTGAATACTGGCAGGAAACCGGTCGCTGGGACAAATTTGGCCCGCTGATGATGCGCGTGAAAGACCGCCATGGCCGTGACTATGTGATACAGCCTACATCGGAAGAAGTCATGACCGATGTCGCACGTACTGAAATTCGCTCCTACCGTCAGTTGCCGGTGAATTTTTATCATATCCAGACCAAGTTCCGTGATGAACGTCGTCCGCGCTTTGGCCTGATGCGCAGTCGTGAATTCACCATGAAGGATGCGTATTCCTTTGATCGGGATCCGGCCGGCATGCAGCAGTCCTATCAATTGATGTATGACGCCTACACCCGTATTTTCCAGCGTCTGGGCCTGCAGTTCCGTGCCGTGGCGGCAGACAATGGCGATATCGGTGGTTCTGGCTCGCATGAATTCCACGTGATTGCCGAAACCGGTGAAGATGCGCTGGTGTATTGCCCAAGCTCTGATTACGCCGCCAATATGGAAGCCGCTGAAGGCGTGCCACTGACAACTGAACGTGCAGCAGCCAAGGCTGAACTGAGCAAAACCGCCACACCCGGCAAGGCCAAATGCGAAGATGTGGCTGCCTTGCTCAATATCCCTTTGCAGCACACCGTGAAATCCATCGTCCTGACCGTTGAAGATGAAGAAAAAGGCGAGGCTGGCAAACAACTGTGGCTGCTGCTGCTGCGTGGCGATCATGAATTGAATGAAGTCAAAACCGGCAAGATACCTGGCCTGGCGAATTATCGCTTTGCCAGTGAATCGGAAATCCTTGAATGGTTTGGTACGCCACCAGGTTATCTGGGCCCGATCAACACCAAAAAACCGGTCAAGATCGTGGCGGATCGTACGGTTGCCAATATGGCTGACTTTGTCTGCGGCGCGAATGAGGCTGACTTCCATTTTACCGGTGCCAACTGGGGTCGTGACATTCCTGAGCCGCTGGTTGCCGACATCCGCAATGTGGTGGCTGGCGATCCTTCACCAGATGGCAAGGGTGTGCTGGCGATACAGCGTGGCATTGAAGTTGGCCATGTATTCCAGCTTGGCACCAGTTATTCGCAAGCGATGAAGGCGACGTTCCTGGATGAAAACGGCAAGCCGCAATTGCTGCAAATGGGTTGCTATGGCATAGGCGTCACCCGCATCCTGGGGGCGGCAATAGAACAGAATTTCGACGACAAGGGCATAGTCTGGCCTACTTCGATTGCACCATTTGAAGTGGTCATCTGTCCTATGGGGATGGACCGCAGCGAAGCCGTCAAAACTGAAACAGTAACCCTGTACCAGGCTTTGCTGGCGGCAGGCGTGGATGTCATTTTGGATGACCGTGGTGAACGTCCAGGTGCCATGTTTGCAGACTGGGAGCTGATAGGTGTGCCGCATCGCGTGGTTATCGGTGACCGCGGCCTGAAAGAAGGCAAGCTCGAATATTTGGGACGTCGTGATACCGAAGCCAGCAATGTAGCGGTAACTGAAATGCTGACCTTCATCCAGTCAAAATTGGCGGGAAATTAAGTCACAGGATGAAGTATTTTTTCTTGCGCTTTTGCGTGTGGCGCAAAGGAGGTTCTGGCGATAGCCATCAGCCTGAACTGCAAGGCCAGCGGGGGCGAAGGATGCCATTCTTCGTTTGCCTGGCGGCCTGCCTGTTCGCCTTTTCTGGATTGCCGGCCCAAGCTGGTAATCAAAAAGAAGAAGCGATGGCAGATGCCGTGCGGCTGGCGCTGGCCAAAGCCATTTCTGATTCGACGCCACCCAAACCCACCTTCAGCAATATCGAAGAACGTATCAAATACATCAACTGGCTGGGCGAAATGTCTTCGCGCCTGAAGCGGCGCATTCCCGACATGCAGACCCGCCGTGAGTTACTCGAAGCGATCTGGTATGAATCCAAACGGGCCGGTCTTGATACTGCCATGGTCATGGGCCTGATACAGGTGGAGTCTGCCTTCCGCAAATATGCCACCTCGGTGGTCGGCGCTCGTGGCTATATGCAGGTCATGCCTTTCTGGTCGCGTGTGATTGGCGATGGTGATGCAAAAAAGCTGTTTCAGATGCAAGCCAACCTGCGTTATGGCTGTTCCATCCTGCGCATGTATATAGACATGGAAAAGGGCGACCTGTACCTGGCCCTGGGGCGCTACAATGGTAGCCGTGGTCGTCCTGAATATCCTAAAGCCGTGTTGGCCAACTGGAAAAACTGGGAATTCAGCGGTGACAGCGCATCGCAACTTCGCAAGTAGCGTGTTGCGCGACGTCGGGGCCAGTTAAACAATCCCTTGAAAAATTGGCGGGCCAAACATGGCCTGCCATTTCAAAATACTGAGTCAGGGCAAATCGCCTCTAGATTTGCCCTGTCGCTGGCTGCTCCGGTTACCGGCATTTGCTGGTGCCTGCGCAGTGCAGGTTGTTTATTCAGATGAACCAGGGACCCGCATGCCGGCACTTTACTACCGCGAAGAAATTGGCAGTGCAGACTGGTTGAAAATCCTGCAATCACGCTGGCAAATGCTGGCAGTGGTAACGCTTGCCCATCTCTTGTTATTCGCGTTGTGGCCCACGACCCGCCTGCATAAAAGCGACAGTTTCCTGTCCCGGGCTTTGTGGATGAGAATGCTGGAAATGCCCGCGCCACCCAAGCCCGAACAGGCCGCGCTTGTCAAACAATCGCTGCCGGTCAGGCAGCCGACGGTGCTGAAGACCCCTGCTACTACCGCTACCACCGTCACTACCGCTGCGGTTGCAGGCAGCACAGAAGTCAGCCCGACTACCTCTCACACTACGGAGCCGGTCAGCCAAACCATCACACCTGACATGGCTATAGAGAATCCCGTCACCCTGCAGCGCGATATCCGCAGCATCATCAAAGGGGTGGAGCGTGAAATGCCGAACCGCATACTGACCGATATCCGGCCAGAAAAATCCTCCATGCTTGCATTTGCCATCAATGTCGAAGCCGCAGCCCGCCCGCGTGGCACCAGCTATAAAAATATAGTCATGTCAGACGGCACAGCGATGACCAAGGTCACGACATCTGCCGGCTCATATTGCGTGATAGGGGCCAAACCAGGAGCCGATATCACCAGGGCACCTGGTATACGAACAGTCAGTTGCGGCAGCTATTGATTATTGGGACTTACGCAAAACCGCCCCAACTGCGTTGCAGCTCCTAGCCGTACTAAAGTACTGTCTTCGTCACTGCGCCTTGTTGGGACAATTTTGCGTAAGTCCTAATTATTATTGATTATTTCACGATCGGGGGGGGCGGATGCGCAAATACCCGGTCTGGCAAAGGCCAGTGTTTGTCATGTCGCTGCAATCTGGATAGACTGTTCACTGTAAATCGGAGAATAAGAATGCTGGTACTCGACTACCGCAGCAATGCAAAGCGCACTGACTGGCAGATATTGGCGGCAGTGCTCTTGTTTCATGCCAGCCTATACGGCTTGTGGCCAGTATTGAAGGCAGGCTTGAATGAAGAGAAAATCAGGACGGGAAGCCTGATTTTCCTGGATTTGCCAGCACCGGCCAAACCATCAATGCAACAGCCAGATAAAAAAGAAGCAGAAAAGCCGATCACATCCCAGTCTTCATCCCCACCATTGCCAGTCAATGCACACCCCAGGTCTGCCACAGCAAGCACACCTGCGCCTGTAACACCAGACATCAGTATAGAAATGGAAGCCCAATCCAGTCCCCAGCCCAATGCGGGCATCAATCGGGATGTAGGGGAAATTGTTAAAGGACTGAAAAAGGATTTCCAAGAGCGTGAGCGCTTCGCCAGTAAAGCAAGTGTCGATCCCATTGCCAAGATGGGAGAGCGCATAGGCTTGTCAGGCACGGTCAATCGCGTGGGCGTCAAGCATGAAGTGCATATACTGGGCGATGGTCGCCCGGTATCAAAAGTCATCACCCCTTTTGGCACCTATTGCATACTGCACCGCAAGCCGGGTGAGATCATCGGCAACGAACTGGCGACTGTGCCAGTCACCTGCGGGAATTTGTGATTACCACAAAGAAGACCGGGAGCCGATCCAGGGAAGACAGCAAGAAGCAAGCAAGTAAGACGCAAGCAAGAAACAATCAAGAAGCAAGCAAGAAACAAAAATGCCCGCGCGATGCGGGCATTTTCGTTTGGGACAGGACTGGATGCTTCCCTTTAAGTCTCCCAAAGCAACTTCGGAATCTGCTACTAAAAATCAGGACAGATGACCGGAAATGAGTTTAGTCATTTCAAACATGGACACTTGTTTCTTGCCACCGAAGACGGCTTTCAACTTGTCATCCGCGTTGATGTTGCGTTTGTTTGCTTCATCTTGCAGTTTGTGTTTCTTGATGTATTCCCATACTTTTTTAGTGACTTCAGTACGAGGAATTGCTGCTGCACCGATGACTGCTGCCAGAACTGGAGAGATCGTCATTGGTTTCATGAACGCTGCATTTGGCTTGCGTGCTGCTGCTGGCTTGGCGGCTGCGACCTTTTTAGGAGCGGCTGCTTTCGCTGCTGGTTTAGCGGCTGCTTTTGGAGCGGCTGCTTTCGCTGCTGGTTTAGCCGCTGGTTTGGCTGCCGGTTTTGCTGCTGGTTTCTTTGGTGCTGTTGCCATAAATAGCCTCCTTCACAAATTTCGTGGACGGAGCTTTGATCGTTTTGAAAAGCTCCTGCATTGCGTCACTTCACGCATCGCTAATAGTGGTGCGGTTTTTACAGGGATGCAAGTGTTTTTTGCTGGTTTTTGTCGAAAAAGTGCAGGAATTTGCCTGTCGTTGGATTTACGCCTAAAAAAAAGCCGGATAAGCGGCCATTCTGGCGGCTATCCGGCTTCTTTCCTCAGAGTGAAACGCAGAGGGAAATCGGCGCTTTCCTTCAGCGCTTTCCTGGCATCATTCCCTTCATGCCGCGCAACATTTTCATCATGCCGCCGCCACGCAATTTCTTCATCATGGATTGCATCTGGTCAAACTGGGTCAGCATGCGATTGACTTCCTGTATCTGTACACCAGCACCGGCAGCGATACGGCGCTTGCGCGAAGCCTTGATCAATTCCGGCTTTGACCGCTCCTGTGGGGTCATGGAATTGATCATGCCTTCCATGCGGCGCACCTGTTTTTCGGCCTGGTCCATATTCGCGCCACTGGCGGCTTGCTGCATCTGCGCCGGCAGTTTGTCCATCAGATTGGACAATCCGCCCATATTCTTCATCTGCGAAATTTGCAGTTTGAAGTCGTTCATGTCGAATTTACCGCCATCCTTGAGCTTGTGCGCCAGGTTCTGGGCGGCGGCCACATCCATGCCTTTTTGGGCAGATTCGACCAGCGCCAGGATATCGCCCATGCCCAGGATGCGATTTGCCATACGGGTGGCATCGAAAGATTCCAGACCGTCGAGTTTTTCAGCCACGCCGACAAACTTGATCGGCTTGCCGGTGATATGGCGTACCGACAGCGCCGCACCACCACGTGCATCACCATCCAGCTTGGTCAATACCACGCCCGTCAAAGGCAGGGCATCGTTAAAGGCCTTGGCGGTATTGACGGCGTCCTGACCCAGCATGGCATCGACCACAAACAGGGTTTCTATAGGATTGACGGCGGCGTGAACGGCAGCAATCTCTTGCATCATCGCTTCGTCTATACCCAGGCGACCAGCGGTATCGATGATCAGTACATCGTGGTAATGCTTTTTGGCGTAGTCGAGGGCGGCCAGAGCTATATCAACCGGTTTATCCGTTGGCAGGGATGGGAAGAAATCGGCACCGACCTGTTGAGTGACTGTTTGCAACTGACCTATCGCCGCCGGGCGGTAGACGTCGGCGGAAACAGTTAATACCTTTTTCTTTTTTTGCTCTTTCAGATATTTGGCCAGTTTACCGACGGTCGTGGTTTTACCGGCACCCTGCAAACCGGCCATCAGGATAATCGCTGGTGGCTGGCAGGCAAAACTCAGTTGCGAAGCATCTTCACCCAGATCCGCACCCATCAGTGTCGCCAGTTCTTTCTGGACGACGCCAACCAGGGCCTGGCCCGGGGTCAGGGAAGAAATCACTTCTTCGCCCATGGCTTTTTCTTTGACGCGGGCGATCAGTTCACGTACGGCGGGCAGGGCAACGTCGGCTTCCAGTAAGGCCATGCGTACTTCACGCAGCATGTCGGCGGTATTGGATTCGGTCAGGCGGGCTTCGCCGCGCATGGTCTTGACGACCTTGGCAAGGCGCTGGGTAAGGTTATCGAGCATGTTTGTTTAAGAAATCTTGAGTAAAAATCAATAGAATGCAATGTCCTGTTTTAGCTTGCTTATATTTTTATTAATATAAGCAGCTGGCTATCACCACATCAAGGAAGCTTTTGTCAGCACAAAGTGCTGCAGCAGCTATGTCGTTCAGTGATAGTCTGCAAGACAGGTAAGAATAAACCGGCATTTTACCTGATCATCAAGACCCACTCAGGCATTTCGCTTTTTGGCAGGGGCGGCAGAATCTTGAATTCTGGATTTTCAGAATATATCTATGTGATTTGTGTGGTTTTCCGCACGCATGCGGGAAACTACGGATGCATTTCCATGTAGACGGGAGTTAAATCCCGTAGGCAGCCTTCATTTCTATACGTGGTATGAAGTCTGCTAAGAACCTGCTTACGATCTTAAGCGCGAGCGCAATCGGAGTCCACGCGGGGCTCATGCGCTGCTCAAAATGCGCATGGTCTTAAGACCATTCCGTTTTTTGCGCTGCGTTTTTGTTACCCTTACCCCGCTGATGCACAAACGCTAGCTCGCTACAGATCGTAAACAGGTTCTAATATAAGAGCATAGACAGCATACAAAAAAATAGCTGCTCATCAATCAGGAGACAAACATGAAACGACTTCAACGCGCGTGGCGTTTGCCACGTGCTCTCGGCATTTGCGCCCTTGTTCTCATCCCCGGTTTGTTCCCTGCCGTGTCCCAGGCGGAGGAGGGGGTGACTGATACTACTATATTGATAGGGCAGACCGTCGGCCTGACTGGCCAGATCGCTGGCCCCGTCAAGGAAATGAATGCCGGAGCCGCCGCCTATATTTCACAGGTGAATAAAGCGGGCGGTGTCAATGGCCGCAAAATTGAGTTACGCATCCTGGATGACAAGTTTGACCCCGCCATTGCTGCAGCCAATGCCGAAACCCTGGTCAAGAAAGAGCATGTCTTTGTCCTGTTTCAAAGTCGCGGCACGCCGCATACCCAGGCTATCCTGCCGGTACTTGCCGCCAATAAAATCCCGCTGATCGCGCCAAGCACTGGTGCCGCCGTGTTTCACACCCCGGTGAATCACTACCTGTTCAATGTGCGGGCAAAATACCAGGATGAGGTCAAAAAAGCGGTGGAACAGTTTTCTACCATAGGCTTGAAAGACATCGGCATCGTCCATGTGGATGACACGTTTGGCGGTGATGGTCTGGCTGGTTTCACCGCCGCCATGAGCATTTTCAAATTGCAGCCCTCGATCATCGCCAAGTATGACAGGGCCAAGCCGGATGTCGCCAAGGCCGTGGATGAGGCAATGAAATCACCAGCCAGGGCGCTGGTCATTGTCGGTTCTGCCACCACCGTGTCGGAAATCATACGCGGCCTGCGCGCCAAAGGCAGTGCCATACAAATCATGACCCTGTCGAACAATGCCTCGCAATCATTTATTGATTCACTGGGCCCGGCGGCCATCGGTGTCATGGTGTCGCAGATCATGCCGGCACCACACCTGGTGTCGAGCATACTGGGGCAGGAATTCAAAGCCATCGCCAAAGAGCATGGCGTGACGGCCTCTTATGCGGCGATGGAGGGTTTTGTCTCAGCCAAAGTACTGGTGGAGGGCTTACGTCGTAGTGGCAAGACGCTGACGCGAGAAGGGCTGGTGCGTGCGCTGGAATCCATGCACAAGGTAGACCTGGGTGGTGTGACGGTCACTTATAGTGAGCGCGACCATAGCGGCAGCGAATTTGTTGAATTGACGATGATAGGCCGGGATGGCAAGTTTGTGCGCTAGGCAAGTCGTTGGTGCTTGCACCAGCTTGCATCCTTTTGCGGTGGCAGAAAGTGCGAAAACACCGACAAGCGCCGTCTGGCTATCTGGAACTTCGCGCTGGCGTCAGGCATGGGGCAGCGAAAAGTGAATAAAATCAATGATTTATCAGATGATATAAGCTGGCACAATATCTGCTATTCATCCTGAGTAAGTAAAAATCAAATCAGAAATTCACCATTTCAAGGAGACAAAGATGTTCAAAAAGATTTTACTCGCCAGTGTTGTTGCTTCCAGTCTGTTGGCCGCTACTAGCCAGGCCCAGGAAGTCGTCAGGCTGGGTAACCTGAAATTCGCCCATTACGGTGCCGTGTCCTACATCAAGGAAATCGCACCCAAATGCGGTATCAAGGTTGAAGAACGGGTGTTCGCCAAGGGCCTCGATGCCATGCAGGCGGTGATCGCGGGCGAGCTGGATGTCGGTGCGGTTTCATCTGAAGCGACTATTTCTGCGCGTGCCAGTGGTGCGCCAATATACCTGGTTGCCGGTTTTGCCAAGGGTGGTGCGCGCCTTGTGGGTCGTACTGATCTGGGCCTGAAAACCGTGAAAGACCTGAAGGGCAAAAAAGTTGGCGTAACACGCGGCGGTATCCAGGATATTTTGCTGGCAGCCGAACTGTCGCAAAATGGCCTGACGTATTCTGATCAACCTGGCAAAGATGTGCAAATCATCTACCTTGGTTTTCCTGACCTGAACCAGGCTTTGCTGGGCAAAAACATTGATGCCATCATGCAGTCCGAGCCATACTCTTCACAAGCCATAGGCAAGGGTTATGGGAGTGAAATCATCAAGCCGTATGATACACCGATAGGTGAGCCGGTACGTACCATGGTCATGACCGAGAAGTTCTATAAAGAACGTCGCCCGGTAGCAGAAAAATTCATGCGTTGCTTTGTCGAAGCCACCAAAACCTTTATCGACAACAAGGAACTGGCTGAGAAATATGTGCGTGAAACCATGTTCAAAGGCCAGGTCAGCCATGAAGATTTTGTGAATGCCATAGAAAACTCGCCTTACTCTTATGACATTACGGCAGAGCATATACAGATCACCACTGATCTGATGCAAAAATACGGTGTAGGTAGAATGGCCAAACCACCGGTCGCCAAGGATTGGGTAAAAACAGATCTTCTGGATCAAGCTAAAAAGTCTTTGAATATCAAGTAAGTTCTTTTTGCGACATCCGTGCAGTGGTAATGTTTATCAACATTACCACTGCACAATCAAATATTTCTAAGGAATGACAATGAAAAAGAATTGGCGCGTGTTTGGCGCGGGGCTAATTGTGCCCATTGTATTGATACTTGTTTGGCATACTTTCTCGACCCAAGGTTGGGTCAATCCACAAATGTTGCCGGCACCACTGGATGTACTAAAGAAATGGATAGAGTACGGAGCGCCGAGAGAGGCATTTAATCCTGCTGTGGAGAACTGGCTATCCTGGATAGTCTCAGGGGAGATGGTGCGTGATACCTTAGGTAGTATGTATCGTGTTTTTGCCGGATTTTTTATAGGCACAAGTCTCGCCTTGCCTTTGGGCTTGATTATGGGAACTAATCAACGAGTTTATACCTTGCTGAATCCCCTGATTCAATTGCATAGACCCATTCCACCGATTGCTTTCACTCCGCTTGCTATTTTGTGGTTTGGATTAGGCGACTCTCCGGCGATATTCCTCATTTCTATCGGTGCATTTTTCCCTGTCCTTATGAATACCATCGCAGGCGTACACCACGTTGATAGTATTTATATACGCGCTGCACGTAATCTCGGTGCAAGTCAGTTCACCATGTTTTCACGGGTCATCTTGCCCGCTGCTGTGCCCTACATTTTATCTGGCGTGAGAATCGGTATAGGCAGTGCCTTCATTTGCGTGATTATTGCTGAAATGCTAGCCGTCAATAATGGCTTGGGCTTCCGAATTCAAGAGGCACGGGAATATTTCTGGACCGATAAAATTATTGCAGGTATGTACACCATTGGTTTCCTTGGATTGGCAATAGATATCGCAATGAACAAATTGAATAATTACTTGCTGCGTTGGCATCGTGGATTGGAGAGTTGAGATGAATAAGACACATATAAAAATCCAGGGCGTGAATAAAATCTTCAAGACCGTCGACAAGGAAGTTGTTGCGCTCAAGAATATTGAGCTTGAGATACCGGAGGGACAATTTGTTTGCTTGCTTGGGCCATCAGGTTGTGGGAAATCGACATTGCTCAACGCAGTTGCCGGTTTTTCCTTGCCAACTTCTGGAACGATTACTGCAAATAACGTTGTCGTCAAAGCCCCCGGCCCTGATCGCGGCATGGTGTTCCAGGAATATGCCTTGTTCCCCTGGATGACGGTGGAACAGAATATTGCTTTTGGCCTCGAAATCAAAGGCATGGGCAAGGCAGAAATCCAGCAGCGTGTCGCCAGTTTATTGGGCATGCTGGGTTTGAGTGATTTCAGGGCGCGCTTCCCCAAGGACTTGTCCGGTGGCATGCGGCAAAGAGTGGCAATCGCCCGTGTGCTGGCGCTGGATTCACCCATCATGCTGATGGATGAACCTTTCGGCGCACTGGATGCGCTGACGCGTCGCAATCTGCAGGATGAGTTGTTGCGGATCTGGTCAGAACTGAAAAAGACCATCATCTTCGTGACCCACAGTATAGAAGAAGCCATTTACCTGGCCGACCGGATTGTCGTCATGACGTACCGGCCAGGCACGGTGAAAAAGGATTTATTGATAGACTTGCCCCGTCTGCGTGATCCTTCTGACCCCGCCTTCAATGCGCTCAAGCGGGAACTGGGGCAACTGGTCATGGAAGAACAGCAAAGACATCACAATGATGAATTGAAGATGGCTGCGGTAGATTAGGCGAGCAGGGCTGGCACAAGGTGAGATTGCCTGGTGCCAGCTCTTATAATAAGAGGATGAATAAGTGCACCTGACATCCAGCTATCCAAATCGTATGAGCACCCGCCAGCGCCGCCTGGTGATGCTTGGTATTGCGCTGCTGGCGGTCTTGCTGGTGGTGGTCAGTTATCTGCTTGCTGCCAGGGCTGCCAAGGAAAACATACAACTCGCCGGTGACCGCCAGTTGCAGATCATCGCGCTGGATATCGAATCGGTGCTCGAACGTTACGAAACCCTGCCTTTCGCTATCTCTTATCTGCCGCTGACTACCCAGGCTTTGCTGAATAGCAAGGATGCTACCCTTATCCAGACCCTGAACCAGAACTTGCAAGAGTTGGCAGAGCAGGCCAAGGTGGCAGCCATCTACCTGATGGACGTGAAGGGAAATACGATAGCTGCCAGCAACTGGACCACCAGCCAAAGTTATATGGGCCAGAATTTTGGCTTCCGGCCTTATTTTTCCGAGGCGATACGTGCTGCCCGGCCTGGACATTTTTATGCGATAGGCAATACTACGAATATACCTGGTTATTTTATTTCCCAGCCCGTCTATCCGCCTGGCAGCAAGCGCGGCAGCTTGCCACCTCTGGGCGTGATCGCTGTCAAGATTAGCCTGGATGAATTTGAACAAGCCTGGCACAGTAGCGAAGAGCCGATTGCGCTGAGCGACAACCAGGGGGTGGTGTTCCTGAGCAACCGGCAAGCATGGAAATACCATAGCCTCAAAGCCCTGACGACGACGGTACAGCAGAACCTGAAAGATACCCTGCAATATGGGGGCAAAAGCATAGCGCCGATAGCGCAGTTGCCGCTTGCAGAGCAAAAAGGTTTTGATGATTATCTGCTGCGTCCCATAGGACGACTTCAATGGCAGTTGATGCTGTTTCCGGATCAGGGCAAGGTATTGCGTGCTGGCTTGCAGACGGCATTGCTGGTAACCCTGATACTGGTCATCGCACTGGCTTTTGCTGCTTTTTATGACCAGCGTCAGCGCCGTCTGGAAGAAGGACGCCTGGCACAGCGGGCGCTGAAACAGGCCGCCGATGAACTGGAATTGAATATCGCCCAGCGCACCCGGCAACTGACACAGGCCAATGAAGAGCTGGAAGCCAAATACCGCAAGCTGAAACAGACCGAGAATTTGTTGCGATCTACACAAAATGAAATGGTGCAAGCTGGCAAACTGGCGATGCTGGGGCAAATGGCGACCGGCATCACCCATGAACTGAACCAGCCATTGACCGCGATACGGGCTTTTGCCGACAATGCCATTACCTTCATGAACCGTGGCCGGCATGAACAGGCGCTGGCCAATCTTGGTCACATCAGCCACGCCAGTGAGCGTATGGGCAGTATCATTGCCCAGTTAAAAGGCTTTGCCAGGAAAAGCCCGAATGCGATTGCCGTGGTCGATGTGCCGCTGGCCATCAAGTCAGCTGTGTCCTTGCTGCAGAGTGAAATTGAGCGGCGCGGTGTTCATTTGCAGATACAGGCTGAACAGCCAGCCACGGTGCTGGGTGATACTGTCAGGATAGAGCAGGTCTTGATCAACCTGATACGCAATGCCCTGGACGCAGTGGATGCCAGCCCGCTCAGGGAAGTATATGTGCGACTGGAAATTGACCAGCATATGGTGAGGATTATCATCAGCGACAGCGGCACGGGCATTCCGCAGCATGTGGCAGAACATTTATTTGAACCTTTTTTTACCACCAAGGAAGTGGGGCAGGGCCTGGGGTTGGGCTTGGCTATTTCTTCCTCCATCGTGCAGGCGATGAATGGCAGCCTGAGCGCCGGTAACCGCGAACAGGGTGGGGCAGAGTTTGTTGTCTGTATTCCTGTCTATCTGTCATCCTGACCGGTGTTAACTTTCAACACTAAACGTTAAACGTTTTTCAACCCACTTCATTTGCCCAAGGAAAAATCGCCATGACAGGTTTGCTGGCTATATTAATAGAGGATGAACAGGCGGTGCGCCTGGCAACCACGCAGACGCTGGAGCTTGGTGGTTTCGAAGTGACTGCCTGTGCCAGTGCCGAATTGGCCGATACCCATCTGAAGGCGGACTTCGCCGGCATCATCGTCACCGATGTGCGCCTGCCCGGAAAATCCGGTCTGGATGTGCTGGAAAAAGTCAGGGCCATCGATCATGAATTGCCTGTCATTATTATTACCGGCCATGGCGATGTCAGCATGGCGGTGGACGCGATGCGGCATGGTGCCTATGATTTCCTGGAAAAACCTTTTGCTGCCGAACGTCTGCTGGATGCCTGCCTGCGTGCCCAGGAAAAACGCCGTCTGGTCAAGGAAAACCGCAAGCTGAAATCGTCCTGGCTCAGCCACGCAAGCACACCCGACCTGATAGGCAAGAGTGCCCAGATGGAACGGGTGCGCAGGTTCATCCACAGCATAGGGCCAGCCCAGGTGGATGTCTTGATCAACGGGGCCACCGGTTCTGGCAAAGAAGTGGTGGCTAGACAATTGCATCTGGCCAGTGGTCGCAAGGGAGAATTTGTCGCCATCAATTGTGGTGCCTTGCCAGAGGCTGTATTCGAAAGTGAAATCTTTGGTCATGAAGCTGGCGCTTTTACCAGCGCCCAGAAACGTCGCATAGGTAAGCTGGAATATGCGCATGGAGGCACGGTATTTCTTGATGAAATTGAAAGTATGCCGCTGAACCTGCAAATCAAATTGCTGCGTGTTTTGCAAGAGCGCAGCCTGGAAAGGCTGGGTGGCAATCAATCGGTGGCACTGGATTGCCGTGTGATTGCGGCCAGCAAGACAGATTTGCTGAAGCTCAGTGCGCAGGGGCAATTCCGCGAAGACTTGTATTTTCGCCTGAGTGTCATCAGCATCAATCTGCCCAGGCTGAATGAAAGACGCGAAGATATTCCCTCGTTGCTGTCGTATTTTGTACAAAGGGCGGCACAGCGTTATCAAAAACCGGTACCTGGCTGGTCACCGGCCCAGATGCAACACTGGATGCAGGCCGACTGGCAGGGCAATGTGCGTGAATTGCGCAATTTTGCCGACCAGTTAGTGCTGGGTGTGGCCGAATTTGCCGACCAGCGCTTTCATCTGGAAAGCAGCCCGGATAGTGCTGCCACCAGCCTGCCGGAAAAAATCGATGCCTATGAAGCCAGCCTGATACAGGCGGCGCTGGAAAGCAGCGGCAATAATGTGGCAAGTGCCGCCGAGGCATTGGGCATACCCAAAAAGACCTTGTATGACAAGATGAAAAAATATCAAAAATCCCTGTCTAATCTAGTGTAGTGCTTTGCAAATTCTTGAGCCATCAAGAATCGACTGTTAATGAGTTGTTCGATGAAGGCTGTAGATCGGACATTTCGCAAGCACCACACTAGCTTCTGCGGAATAGGCAATTGGACGGATTTGCTTGCCGGGTTTGCTCTTGCGCAGGAAATAATCATGCTTTACTGTGCTTAATCCGACTTTTGGCAAGACATAGTGTAAACTTGTTCCATGCAAATCTATCTATCCTTTCTTGCTGCTGCCTTATATATACTGAGCATTTTGCTGCCCGGACGCTTGCGTTTGCTGATCAGTACCGCCACGACCCTGGGCTGGCTGGTGCATGGCGCGGCATTGTGGCTGACCATTTTTTCCGACCATGCGCTGCGGGTGGGGTTTGCCGTCATGCTGTCAGCGGCATTGTGGGTATCGGTATTTGTCTGCTGGCTGGAAAACCGCAATTTCGCTTTGGAAGGGCTGCGCTTCCTGTTGATGCCGAACGCTGCCCTGATGGCAATCTTGCCGGGATTTTTCCCTGGCAGCCTGATCGCGCTGACTGGTAAAACCACCATGTTCCCCTGGCATGTGATTGTGGCCATGCTGGCCTATAGCACGCTGACCATCGCCGCCTTTCACGCTGTAGTCATGACGGTGCAGGATAAACATTTACATAAATTGCGCGGTATCAGGCAGCGCCAGTGGTTGCAGACACTGATAGAGCGTCTGCCGGCCTTGATGACCATGGAAAAAATCCTGTTCCGTTTCATCATCTTTGGCTTTGTGTTGCTGACCCTGACGGTGTTGTCGGGCGTGATTTTTTCTGAGCAGGTACTGGGCGTGGCATTCAAATGGGATCATAAGACCCTGTTGTCGTTGTTGTCCTGGCTGCTGTTTGCCATTTTGCTGGCGGGCCGTTACTGGAAAGGCTGGCGTGGCAAAACCGTTCTCAGTTTCACCCTGTCAGGCTTCGTCACTTTGCTGCTGGCTTATGTAGGCAGCCGTTTTGTGCTGGAAGTCTTGTTGCACAGGAGCCTGACATGAATCTCCTGATGTGGCTGGTGCTGGTGATCCTGGTTGTGCTGGCCCTGAAGAAAAAAGCCCGTTCGACGCTGGACCAGGCACAGACCAGGCAAAATCCGCCACCGGAACAAACAGGCAGCAGGCCTGCCGCGAAAGCAGAAACCATGGTGTGCTGTGCCCATTGCCAGATTTATCTGCCTGCATCCGAGGCAGTCTATGGTGGTGAGCGTGGTGAGCAGGTGTATTGCTCGCAGGCGCATGCCGACCATGCATGAACGGTACCATAGGCTGAGTCATGCCTGACACCTATATCCCGGAAGTCGAAGCCAGCTATTCATTCTGGCGCTCATTGCAGACCCTGAACGGGTCGCGCATCGTGGTGGCCGCCAGTCTGCTGGTATTGCTCAGCCTGCGCAGTGGCAGGGATATCTGGGTGGCCGAGCACTTGCTGGTGCGTGATGTTTGCCTGCTGTATTTCGGGGCTTCGGTCGCGTTTGTCATTTTGAAACTCTTGTACCGGCATCGCTTCATGTGGCAACTGACGCTACAGATGCTGGTCGATATTACCGTTATTTCCATTCTCTATTTTGCCAGCGGCGGCAGTAAAAGCGGCCTCGGCATCCTGTATTTGTTCCCGCTGGCAGCTGCCGCTATCCTCAGTCCGCTGGTGTGGGCCTTCTTTTTTACCTCTATCGCTGTGCTGTTCTTGTTGTCGGAAAGTGTATACCACCTCTTGCAACTGGAAGAAGGAACCGCCCTGTCGCAGGCAGGTTTATATGGTGCCGCCTATTTTGCCGTGGTGTACGTGGTCAGCCGCCTGGCGAATAACCTGATACGCCAGGAACACCTGGCGACACAGCGCGGGAATGCCCTGGCCATACAGCAGGCCATCAACCAGTTAGTGATTGCCGATATGGGTGACGGCATTCTGGTGTTGAATCAATCCGGCTGCATGTTTGAAATCAACCCGGCGGCGGTGCGCATGCTGGGCGGTAACCTGACCAAGGAAATGGTGGGTGCAGAACTGGCCCATATTTCAGCCTTGCGTCCCATCGTCGAGATTTTAAATTCCATGCAGAACCGCAATGTGCTGCAAGACCGCAAGAAGGATGAAGAAATTTCCTTTGTGTCTATCCGCTGCTATCTCGATGACGTGCGACTCGAAGTCAAGGCTGCTGCGACAGAACTCGAATTGCACGAACGTAGTGAGAGCCCGCATTTCATTACTCACCTGAAGCTGCGCTTTGTGGCGGTGAAGGGCGTCAATGTGGGCGGCATGTCAGGGCAGGCCGGGACTTATACGATCATTTTCATGCAAGATGTATCGGATATCGAAAACCAGGCGCAGCAATTGAAACTGGCTTCCATGGGCCGCCTGACCGCCAGTATTGCCCATGAGGTGCGCAATCCGCTGTCGTCCATCTCGTATGCGGCATCGCTGCTGAATGAAGACCTGGATAATCTGGGCGGCGACAAACCGCAGGCTGCACGCCTGCTGAAAATCGTTGATGACAATGTGTCACGCCTGAATCAGCTGATCGAAGACATCTTGAAGCTGTCACGCAAGGCCCAGCCTGACGTTGAACCTTATTCCCTGATCAATACACTACGCGTGATGGTGCAGGATTTTGCCGAAACCAAGGGCTTGGCCGCGGATTTGATCGCGGTTGAGGACGAAAGAAATTTCCAGGTCAGCTTTGATCCCAGTCATTTGCGTGAAGTTGTTTTGAATTTATTATCGAATGCGATACGCTATGCCAGCGGGCAACCGGGTAGCATACGTTTATATGCGCATGTGAATCCCACCGGCAGGCAGGAACTGCATATACAGGATGATGGCCCGGCCATTCCCTATGATGTCAGGGCCCATTTGTTTGAACCTTTTTACACGACCTCACGCATGGGTACCGGGCTGGGCTTATATATGGCAAGGGAATTGTGCCTGAACAACCATGCCCTGCTGGATTATGAATACCGCGTTGAAGAAACGGGTGATGGCAAGAACGAGCCCAGCGGGCGCTTTGTGATTAATTTCTCTGGATATAGTGCATGAGTATGAACGACGCTGCGAGTTGCCCCCGCATCCTGGTGGTGGATGATGAGGCGCATCTGCGTGAACTGCTGGAAATTACGCTCATCAAGATGGGTCTGGATGTGGACAGTGCCGAAAACCTCGCCGTCGCCCGGCAGCAACTGCTCAAACACAGTTATGCCCTGGTTCTGACCGACATGCGCCTGCCTGATGGATCGGGTATGGAACTGGTGCAGGAAGTCAGTACACTATATAAGAACACACCGATTGCCGTGATTACCGCTTTTGGCAGTGCCGACAACGCCGTGGTTGCCCTCAAAGCTGGCGCTTTTGACTATGTGTCGAAGCCGGTGGCGCTTGATCAGTTGCGCAAACTGGTCAGGTCCGCCTTGCAAACCAATGAAGTGCAGAAAGAACAGCAGGCGGCACCGGCCAAGCTTGCCAGCACTTTCAATTCTTTCCTGATCGGCCAGTCACAGAGCATGCGGGAAGTCCGCTTGCAGATCAGTCGTCTGGCGCGCAGCATGGCCCCGGTCATCATTACCGGCGAATCCGGCAGCGGCAAGGAACTGGCAGCCAGGGAAATCCATACCATCAGCGCACGCGCGGGCAAGCCCTTTGTTGCCGTGAACTGCGGTGCAATACCAGAAAATCTGATGGAGGCCGAATTTTTCGGTTATCGCAAGGGTGCTTTCACCGGCGCTGCTGATGATCGCGACGGTTTCTTCCAGGCCGCCAGTGGCGGCACCCTGATGCTGGATGAAGTGGCCGACCTGCCTTTACCCATGCAAGTCAAGTTGTTAAGGGCCATACAGGAACGTCGCGTGCGCAAGGTGGGCGCTACCGTGGAAGAAGCGGTAGACGTGCGCATCATCAGTGCCACCCACCAGAATCTGGCGATATGTGTAGAAGAAGGGCGCTTCCGTCAGGATCTGTATTACCGCCTGAATGTCATTGAGCTGCATTTGCCACCTTTGCGTGAGCGCCTTGAAGATATTGTTGAACTGTCATCCAGCATTTTGAAGAAGCTCACTGGCGCAGACATCAATATGTCGTCACTGGCGATTGATGCCCTGATCAGCTATGACTTTCCTGGTAACGTACGCGAGCTGGAAAACATACTCGAACGCGCCATTGCCTTTGCCAATGATGGCTGCATCGAGGTGGCCGACCTGGCGCTGCGTGGTACCAGAAAACTGGCCGAGCCATTTTTGCTGCCTGCCGTCGATGCCGATGTAGTGGTGCCGAGCCGCCCCATCATGGAGTCCGGTTTTCCGGCGGATGTATTTACTGCGCCGGATTTACCCTGCTCGCTCCCCGAGTATCTGGAAAACGTGGAACGCGAAATGATCAAGCGCGCCTTGAACCAGACCAAAAACAACCGCACCCAGGCCGCTGAATTGCTGGGTGTCAGTTTTAGGCAACTACGTTATCAGATACAAAAATTGAAAATCCAGGAATAACAAATCCCTGCATTGACCTGAATACCTCTGCCTCTGCCCGCCAGCTTTTATGCTGACGGGCCCGTTCTCCGTTCCCCCTTGCTCATACCACTTGATCATGCCACTTGCATGAGCATCCCACGTTAGTACCCACTTGCATATCAGCCGCCAATTCTGCGGGCTTTTCGCCTGTGTCAATCACTTATCCCGCAATTGCGCAAAAAAATAATTCAATTATTTACATGTAAAGCGGTTGCATATGCTGGGATGCGGCACTAGAATTAGGGCAAATAAAAATTTGTACACTATATGTAGTGGTTTCCGTGATTTTGTTTGTTTTCTTGCTCTGGTTCAATTTTCCTTCTTGATTTGCAATTGATTTGGTAAATGATATGAACAAAATGGTCGGATAAGACAAGTCGACTGTCCGCCATGAACTGTAATGTGCAATACCTGTTTTAACCCATAAACCATCAGCAAACCTGTCAAGCAGCGTCGCTGATGGAAAAAAATAACACTGCATCCGGAGGATCAATGCACTCTTCTATTGAAATATCCACTTTGTCCAAGCCAGATCTGGGATCGGTTTTGAATGCGACGACAGCACCTGCTGCTGCCAGTCTGAACAGTTACAGCGAATATCGCATCATCCGTCGTAATGGTTCCGTGGTCGGTTTCGAGCCATCCAAAATCGCTATCGCCATGACCAAGGCTTTTCTGGCGGTCAACGGTGGACACGGTGCCGAGTCCGCCAGGGTTCGTGAACTGGTGGAGCAGATGACGGCCAGTGTGGTCGCTGCGCTGTTGCGCAGACAGCCTGCCGGCGGTACCTTTCATATAGAAGATGTGCAAGACCAGGTTGAACTGGCCCTGATGCGTTCCGGCGAACATGATGTTGCCCGCTCTTATGTGTTGTACCGTGCCAAGCGCATGGAAGAACGCCGTCGCGTGCATGATGTTCCTGGCCAGGCTGGGTCTGCCGCGCCACAATTGAATGTCATCGTTGATGGCCAGGCGCGTCCACTGGATGTGGCAGAAGTGCGCAAGATGATTGCTGCTGCCTGCCTGGGTCTGGACAAGCTGGCAGATCCGGATGCGATTCTGGCCGAGACACTGAAAAACCTGTACGACGGCGTGCCGGTAGAAGAATTGTATAAATCCGCCATCCTGGCTGCCCGTGCCCTGATGGAAAAAGAACCTGCGTATAGTCAGGTGACAGCACGTTTGCTGTTGCATACAGTCCGCAAAGAAGTGTTCGGCAAGGAAGTGGCGCAACAGGATGCGGCGGAAGAGTACATAGAGTACTTCCCGAAATTCATCAAGAAAGGTATCGAAGCCGATCTGCTGGATGCCAAACTTGCCCAGTTTGATTTGAAGAAACTGGCGAATGCCCTGGTCGCCGACCGCGATCTGCAATTTGGTTATATCGGTCTGCAAACTTTGTATGACCGCTACTTCCTGCATATCCGTGGTACCCGTGTTGAAATGCCACAAGCTTTTTATATGCGTGTGGCGATGGGCCTGTCCTTGAATGAAATTGATCGCGAAGCCCGCGCAATAGAATTTTACAATCTGCTGTCCAGTTTCGATTTCATGAGCTCGACACCGACCCTGTTCAATTCCGGTACCCAGCGTTCACAACTATCGTCTTGCTACCTGACGACCGTGGCGGATGATCTGGATGGCATCTATGAAGCCATCAAGGAAAACGCCTTGCTGGCAAAATATGCCGGCGGTCTGGGGAATGACTGGACACCGGTACGCTCACTTGGTGCGCATATCAAAGGCACCAATGGCAAATCCCAGGGCGTCGTACCTTTCCTGAAAGTGGTCAACGACACGGCCGTGGCGGTGAACCAGGGCGGTAAACGTAAAGGGGCAGTCTGCGCCTATCTGGAAACCTGGCACATGGATATCGAGGAATTCCTCGACCTGCGCAAGAACACTGGCGATGACCGCCGTCGTACGCATGACATGAATACCGCGAACTGGATTCCTGATCTGTTCATGAAACGTGTCATGGAAAAAGGTGACTGGACACTGTTCTCGCCTTCCGATGTCCCTGACCTGCATGATAAATATGGCAAGGCGTTTGAACTGGCGTATACCGCGTATGAGGCAAAAGCAGCCAGCGGTGAACTGAGTCTGTCGAAAAAAATCCCGGCACTGGACCTGTGGCGCAAGATGCTGTCCATGCTGTTTGAAACTGGCCATCCATGGATCACTTTCAAAGACCCATGCAATATCCGTTCACCACAACAGCATGTCGGCGTCGTTCATAGCTCTAACTTGTGTACAGAAATTACCCTGAACACCAACGACAGCGAGATCGCCGTATGTAATCTGGGTTCGGTCAACATGCCTGCCCACATGAAAGATGGCAAGCTGGATCACGTTAAATTGAAAAAAACTGTAAGCACAGCCATGCGCATGCTGGATAACGTGATCGACATCAACTATTATGCAGTCAAGAAGGCACGTGACTCCAACCTGCGTCACCGTCCTGTCGGTCTGGGTATCATGGGTTTCCAGGATTGCCTGCACATGATGCGCATTCCTTATGCATCGCTGGACGCTGTACAGTTTGCTGACACGTCCATGGAAGCCGTCTGCTATTACGCTTACCTGGCATCCACCGAATTGGCAGAAGAGCGTGGCCGTTACAGTTCTTATCGTGGTTCGCTGTGGGACCGTGGCATCTTGCCGCAAGATTCCCTGAAACTGCTGGCTGAAGAACGTGGCGGTTACCTGGAAGCCGATTTCTCGGAAAGCATGGACTGGACAGTGGTACGTGATCGCATCAAGCAATTTGGCATGCGTAATTCGAATTGCGTGGCCATTGCACCGACAGCGACCATTTCCAACATCATTGGTGTGTCCGCCTGTATCGAGCCGACTTACCAGAACCTGTATGTGAAGTCGAATCTGTCTGGCGAATTTACAGAAATCAACGAGCATCTGGTGCGTGATCTGAAAGACCGTGGCCTGTGGGATGAAGTCATGATTGCCGATCTTAAATACTTTGACGGCAGTCTGGCACGTATAGACCGTATCCCGGAAGACCTGCGCGCCCTGTATGCAACCGCATTTGAAGTCAGCCCATCCTGGTTAGTGGAAGCGGCTTCACGTCGTCAAAAATGGATAGATCAGGCGCAGTCCCTGAACATCTATATGGCTGGCGCATCCGGTAAGAAACTGGACGAAACCTACAAGCTGGCTTGGTTGCGTGGTTTGAAAACCACGTATTACCTGCGTACGATTGGTGCAACGCACACTGAAAAATCCACCAGCAAGACGGGTGCATTGAATGCGGTGTCGGTGGATGGCAATAGCGGTGGCTATGCTGCCGCAGCAGCCGGTGCAACAGCGGGCGCGCAAGAGACAGATGGTCCGGCCTGCATGTTGCGTCCTGGTGACGCTGGCTTTGAAGAGTGCGAGGCTTGCCAGTAAGCCGCAAATACGCTGCTGCCAATAAGTTGGCAATAAGCTGCGGGCAAATGGCAAGACCAGAAGGTTGCGGGAAGAAGTGCGGGCCAGGCTTCTTCCCATAAAAATACAAGCTGTTACAAAAGTAAGGAAATAAATAATGTTATCTTGGGATGATGAAGTCACGCCGGCAGCGCCAGGCCCGCGTCATGTGGGCGGTATGGATTTGCAGCAGCGTTTGCAAACGCAGGATATTGCCCTGAATCCGGCGCTGGTCAGCAAACCGGTCGTGGTTTCCCCCGAAGTTGTGGCACGCCGGGTCAATGCTGCCGACAAGCGCATCATCAATGGCACCACCGACGTCAACCAACTGGTTCCCTTCAAATATAAATGGGCCTGGGACAAATACCTGGCAGGTTGCGCTAACCACTGGATGCCGCAAGAGATCAATATGCAGCGTGATATTGAACTCTGGAAAAACCCGAATGGCCTGACGGAAGATGAACGCCGTCTGGTGAAACGCAATCTGGGCTTCTTTGTGACGGCTGATTCCCTGGCTGCCAACAATATCGTGCTGGGTACCTACCGTCACATCACGGCACCAGAATGCCGTCAGTATCTGCTGCGCCAGGCATTTGAAGAGGCCATCCACACCCACGCCTATCAATACATCGTTGAATCGCTGGGCCTGGATGAGGCAGAAATCTTCAATGCCTACAACGAAGTCGACTCTATCCGCGACAAGGATCAGTTCCTGATTCCTTTCATCGATGTGCTGACCAACCCTGAATTCAAGACCGGCACCACAGAGGCAGATCAGACCTTGCTCAAGTCCCTGATCGTATTTGCCTGCCTGATGGAAGGTCTGTTTTTCTATGTCGGCTTCACACAGATTCTGGCGCTTGGCCGTCAAAATAAAATGATGGGCGCGGCTGAACAATACCAATACATCTTGCGCGACGAATCGATGCACTGCAATTTTGGGATCGATTTGATCAATACAATTAAGATGGAAAATCCACATTTGTGGACTCCGGCATTTCGCGATGAAATTAAATCGTTGTTTTTGCGTGCTGTGGAGTTGGAATATCGTTACGCAGAGGATACAATGCCGCGTGGAGTGCTCGGTTTGAATGCGCCTATGTTCAAAGGTTATTTACGCTTCATTGCAAATCGCCGCGCACAACAAATTGGTCTCGAAGCGCTGTTCCCTCAGGAAGAAAATCCTTTCCCTTGGATGAGTGAAATGATAGACCTGAAAAAAGAGCGCAACTTTTTTGAGACACGTGTAATTGAGTACCAAACTGGAGGAGCCCTTAACTGGGAGTAGGTGGAGAAAGCGCTGTTGAACAGCGACCACCGGAAACCGGTGCAGGTAAGTTCTGATGTGATGTAAAGCCAGTCTTGATTAAATGAAGTATTGCTTCATATGCGCAGTACGAAGGTAGTGCGACATTTCTGGCAGCCGGACAAAAAACCGGGCAGGACCGAGTTAATCAGTCAATGATTATCTAAGTTGATCAGAACAAACCTGTGGGATGACTCATAAGTTTGCACAAGATGTAAAACGCGAGAGGCCTCACCAAACTGAATGGACAGTCATAGATTAAATTGCTTTGAACTGTTAGTGCCGCAATACCTGGCGAATCTGGGTATTGTGGCTATTGGTCTTTGTATTTCGCAAAAGGATACCGACGTCGGCAGTTAATCAAGCAAATAAGCAAGCAATTAAGCAGGCTTATCGCTGAATGCCGACGGTTTTTAGGTTTGCGCCATGACGGGAGCGTCTGGCATTTGGCAAACCATGATGGCTGAAGTGCTACATCAATAGAGGGGATGCAGCAGTTCGGCCGGTGCAGAATTCATTAGCGCAAACAGCGATCTTGTTTGTGCCGATGAATAATCCGCTTGAATGGATCGAGCGGATTTAATTTTTATCTGATTTTTTCCATCTCTACCGAAGGAGAAACAAAATGGCAACAGCACCACAACCGTCACCAGACGAACCAGTAGCAGCCAAGAAGCCGGCCGCGAAAAAAGCTGCAGCAAAAAAACCTGCTGCAAAGAAAGCCGCCGCTAAGCCAGCAGCAAAAGCCGCAGCTAAACCAGCAGCTAAAAAAGCAGCAGCTAAGCCAGCAGCTAAAAAAGCAGCCGCCAAGCCAGCAGCAAAAGCCGCAGCTAAACCAGCAGCTAAAAAAGCCGTCGCTAAACCAGCAGCTAAAAAAGCAGCCGCCAAGCCAGCAGCTAAACCTGCAGCCAAAGCAGCTAAGCCAGTAGCTAAAAAAGCCGCAGCTAAACCAGCAGCCAAAAAAGCCGCCGCCAAGCCAGTAGCTAAAAAAGCCGCAGCTAAGCCAGCAGCCAAAAAAGCCGCCGCCAAGCCAGCAGCAAAAGCTGCAGCTAAACCAGCAGCCAAGGCAGCTAAGCCAGTAGCTAAAAAAGCCGCAGCCAAACCTGCAGCCAAAAAGGCCGCAGCTAAGCCAGCAGCTAAAAAAGCCGCAGCCAAGCCAGCAGCAAAAGCTGCAGCTAAGCCAGCAGCCAAAAAAGCCGCAGCTAAACCAGCAGCTAAAAAAGCCGCAGCTAAACCAGCAGCCAAAAAAGCTGCCGCCAAGCCAGCAGCAAAAGCTGCAGCTAAACCGGCCGCAAAAGCAGCAGCTAAACCTGCCGCCAAACCGGCTGTAAAAAAAGCAGCAGCAAAGCCAGCCGCAAAAAAAGCCGCGGCTAAGCCAGCCGCAAAAAAGGCCGCTCCAGCAAAACCAGCGACACCTGATGCAAAAACCGTTGTTAGTCCAAACGCAGCTTGGCCTTTCCCAACTGGTAATCGCCCGGCATAATCTTTGATATGCTTGGTTGCCTGGTCTTATTCAGGCACAATACCCACTGTCTGATTCGTCATACAGTGGGTTTTTTTTGAGGATGCATCGTGTTATATGAAATTTTCACTTTTGTCATTGATACGGTGACAGGCTTGTTTGCAGGGTTTTTGCTGTTGCGTTTCTGGATGCAGGTGCAGCGGGTTCGCCCACCAATGGGGCTGGCCCAGGCTATTTTCCAGTTGACGGACTGGCTGGTGCACCCCATACGGCGGGTGGTGCCTGGGTTTCGGGGCTATGACTGGGCGACACTGATAGCGGCATTTCTGGTGTCGCTACTGGCCATGGTGCTGGATGTCTGGCTGATGGCGCATTTTTCTTTGAATACCATCCTGCTGCTGGCGGTTTTCCGCATGGTGCAGTGGATATTGTATGGCTTGATGGCCTTGCTGGTGCTGGAAGCAATTTTTAGCTGGGTCAACCCACAGGCACCATTTGCGCCATTTATCCGGGCCCTGAATGAGCCCTTGCTGTCGCCTTTGCGCAAATTGATCCCGCCTTTGGGTGGTCTGGATTTCTCGCCGCTGGTTGCCCTGATCATCTTGCAAATATTAAACAAGGTCTTGAGCGAAGGTTTTCCCAAGCTGCTGGCGCTGCTGTAAATAGTTTCCGTGTGGTGGGTTGCTGTGGCTGGCGCCAGCCTGCTTATTGATCCGGCTTCGAGGTAGACTGGCGAATGACCAGTTGCGGCATCAGCATTTCACGCCTTAACGGTGCTTCCGGATCCACGATGCGGTTCACCAGAATCTGCGCCGTCAGGTTACCGATATCCTTTTTCGGCTGGGCAATGGTAGTCAGTGGCGGCGTGCTGAACGAAGCCAGGGCGATATCATCATAGCCAATGACGGACAGGGAGCCGGGTATCCTGACACCGGCTTCGTTGGCGGCACAGATGCCGCCTATCGCCATCAAGTCATTGCTGGCAAAGATGGCTGTTGGCCGCTGCGGCAAGCTCAGCAATTGCTGAAAGGCGTTGAACCCGCCCTGGCTGGTAAAGTCGGCATGCACCAGGTATTCCGGTTTGAAGGCCAGCCCCGCTTCGCTGAGGGCGCGCCGGTAACCGGTCACGCGGTCACCACTGGGTAGCAAAATATCCGGTCCGGCAACGCAGGCAATCTGCGTGTGACCAAGGCCGATGAGATAACGGGTTGCCTCATAGCCGCCCTGTTCATGGTCAGCTTCGATAAAATCTGCCACCACGCCTGATACTTCGCGATCCACCAACACCTTGGGAATACCTTCGTCGGCCAGCAATTGCGTCAGTTCTTCATCTGAGCCCGACGACACCAGGATCAGGCCATCGATACGTTTTTCCATCAATACGCGGATATAGGCCGCCTGTTTTTTGGGATCATCGTAGGAATTGCACAGGATGATGTTATAGCCCAGCTTGAATGACGCATCTTCTATACCCTGTATGATTTCTGCAAAATAGGGATTGGAATTATTCGGTATCATCATACCCAGAGTGTGGGTGCGGTCATTTTTCAGGCTGCGGGCGACGGCGCTGGGGATGTAGCGCAATTCCTGAATGACAGCCAGCACACGCTCGCGTGCATCTTCACTGACGACACGGGTATTATTGATGACGTGAGAAACCGTGGTGGTGGAAACCCGGGCTTTCTCTGCGACTTGCTTCATTGTTGCCATAAGATTCCTGCCTTTCTGTGTCAAGATTATGACGCAGGATGCGGTTCGCGGCGTAAATTTTATGTAATAACTATTGTGTAATAATTGTATAGAGAGATTTCTGATGAACGATCTTGTTATTCGTAACGCCAGTTTGCCGGATGGTCGCAAGGGACTGGATATTGCCATCCAGGATGGTCGTATCAGTGCAGTGGCAGTGGCGCTAGCGGTCAAGGGGGCAGAAGAGATTGATGCACGTGGCAACCTGGTTACGCCCCCCTTTGTGGATGCCCATTTTCATATGGATGCGGTACTCAGCTATGGCTTGCCGCGGGTTAACCAGTCTGGCACTTTGCTGGAAGGTATCGCCCTGTGGGGAGAATTGAAACCCATGCTGACGCAAGAGGCATTGGTGGAAAGAGCCATGCGCTATTGCGACTGGGCAGTTGGCCGTGGCTTGCTGGCAATCCGTTCACATGTGGATATTTGCGATGACCGTTTGCTGGCTGTCGAAGCCTTGCTGGAAGTGAAGCGTCGGGTCGCGCCTTATCTGGATTTGCAACTGGTGGCATTTCCACAGGATGGTATTTTGCGCAGCGCCACTGCCATGGATAATCTGAAACGCGCGATTGCCATGGGTGTGGATGTGGTCGGCGGCATCCCGCATTTCGAGCGCACCATGGCCGATGGCGCAGAATCCGTGCGCCTGCTGTGCGAGTTCGCCGCTGAAAAAGGCTTGCGGGTGGATATGCATTGCGATGAATCGGATGACCCGCTGTCGCGCCATATTGAAACCCTGGCCTACCATACGCACAGACTGGGCATGCAGGGCCGGGTCGCTGGCTCGCATCTGACTTCCATGCATTCCATGGACAATTACTATGTCAGCAAGTTGCTGCCACTGATACGCGAAGCCGGAGTGGCTGCCATTGCCAATCCGCTTATTAATATTACCTTGCAGGGCCGGCATGACACTTATCCCAAACGTCGTGGCATGACCCGGGTGCCAGAAATGCTGGCGGCCGGGATAGAAGTGGCCTTTGGTCACGATTGCGTGATGGACCCCTGGTATAGCCTGGGCTCTGGCGATATGCTGGATGTGGCGCAGATGGGTTTGCATGTTGCCCAGATGACGGGGCAGGATGCCATGCGTCAGTGTTTCCAGGCAGTGACTGCGACACCGGCGCGCATCCTGGGTTTGCAAGACTATGGACTGGAAGTGGGCTGTAATGCAGATCTGGTGATATTGGATGCCAGTGACCCGGTTGAGGCGATACGCTTGCGTGCTACCAGGACCCATGTGCTGCGTCGTGGTAAAGTCATCAGCCAGACACCCGTGCCGCATGCGAATTTGAATTTGCCGGGACGGCCTGGGCAGGTAGATTTCAGGACGAAAAACTGAATATACTAATATAGAGAGCTAGAGCAGAGACATAAGCAGAAACAGAGATACAGGCAGCGTGCCACGGCACGCTGCTTTACTATATAGATCAGAGTTGTGCGAAGGCTTTTTCTGCAGCAGCGATGGTGGCGGCAATGATGGCGTCATCATGTTGCGCAGAGACAAAGCCTGCTTCGAATGCGGAGGGTGCCAGGTAGACACCCTGGTCCAGCATCAGGTGGAAGAAGCGGTTGAACCGGTCTTTGTCACTGGCCATCATGGCAGTATAAGAGCCCGGTACTTCATTGGCAAAATACAGGCCAAACATGCCACCCACGGCATCGGCACAGAAGGCGACATGGGCTGCTTTGGCGGCGGCACTTAAGCCGTCCACCAGCTTGCGGGTTTGCGCAGTCAGGTTTTCATAAAAGCCGGCTTGCTGGATAATTTTCAGGGTTGTCATGCCCGCTGCCACGGCGACTGGGTTGCCCGACAAGGTGCCGGCCTGATACACGCCACCCAAGGGAGCCATGTGTCCCATCAGATCGGCGCGACCACCAAAGGCTGCCACCGGCAAACCACCGCCGATGACCTTGCCCAGGCAAGTCAGATCAGCCGGTACACTATATAAAGCTTGCGCACCATGCAGGCCCACGCGGAAACCACACATCACTTCATCAAAAATCAGGACGCTGCCATGTTGGGTACACAGCTTGCGCATGGTATCGATGAATTCTTGCGTGGCGCGGATCAGGTTCATGTTGCCGGCCACTGGTTCGACGATGACGCAGGCGATCTGAGCACCGATGGAAGCGAACACTTCTTCCAGCTGCTGGCTATTATTATAGTCAAGCACCAGCGTGTGTTTGCTGAAGTCTTCCGGCACCCCGGCAGAGGTCGGGTTGCCAAAGGTTAGCAGGCCACTGCCTGCCTTGACTAATAAAGAGTCGGCATGGCCGTGGTAGCAGCCTTCAAACTTGATGATCTTGTCGCGTTTGGTGGCACCACGGGCCAGACGCAGGGCGCTCATGGTGGCTTCGGTGCCGCTGGAGACCAGTCGCACCTGTTCGATGCTGGGCACGAGTTTGCAGATTTCTTCTGCCATCTCGATTTCGCCTTCGGTCGGCGCACCAAAACTCAGGCCGCGGGCAGCAGCAGCCTGTACTGCACTGATGACTTCCGGGTGGGCGTGACCGACGATGGCCGGGCCCCAGGAGCCAATGTAATCAATATAGCGCCGGTCTTCTGCATCCCAGAAGTAAGGGCCCTGTGCCCGGGTGATGAAACGGGGCGTGCCACCTACGGAGCGAAATGCACGCACAGGGGAATTCACGCCGCCGGGAGTGGTTTTCTGGGCGCGTGCAAACAGGATATCGTTTTTATCGGTCATGATGGAGCTTCAATGTGGTGTGGCAATTCAGGTTCAAAAGGGGCGCTATGTATAAGCAGAAAAGGGCTTAGCCGGGTTCCCTGGCCCAGAAGTAACGGTCTGGTATCAGTCTGCCCATGCCCAGCCTTTGCGCGTGGCTGAGGGCGGCATGGGTAAATTCTTGCGCTTCCAGTACCGCATCAGGAATGTCCAGGCCATTCGCCACCAGGGCGGCAATGGCGGCTGACAAGGTGGAGCCGGCACCGGCATGCGAGCCGGGCAGTCTTTGCCACAGGTCATGCCTGACCACGCCAGATTCATCATATAAAGTATTGGCGAATTCATTACTGTCGCTGGCAGTGCCGGTCACTAATATATATTCGCAACCGGATTCTATGAGTGTCATGGCATCGGCTGCCAGGTCTTCGCTTTCGCCGCCTTCTTTCCAGGTTTCCGCCAGGCGCGACAGTTCGACCGCAGAAATCATCAGCAGGCTGGCCTGGGGTATCAATAATTCGCGTATGGCCAGTACCAGATCCTCGGCTTCCGGTCCCTGTTCAATGATGACGGCATTGAATGGGTCCAGTATCATGGGCAGCTCAGGGTAGTCGGAAACGATTTCGGCAATGACGGTCACATTTTCCACGCTGCCAACCTGACCGACCTTGAAGGCCAGTACCGGCATGTCTTCAAGCACGCTGCGGGCTTGTTCATCGACCAGATCGGCTTCCAGTGGATGTAAATCATCGATTTGTGCCGTGTCACCAGTTAAAATGGCAGTCATCACGGGTAGTCCGTAACAACCCATCGCCGCAAATGAGGCGAGATCGGCCTGGATGCCGGTTGCTGCCACCGGATCGGAGGCGCCAAAGCTAAGTATTAGTGGAGAAATTTGGTTTTGCACGTTGGGTAGATTAATATAGCTGACTTCGTGGGGACTTAAATTACTCGCGCAAATGCCATTAATAACACAATGCAAACAGAATATTTGCAGCAGTTTCAATATTTTACTTGATTGAAGGGTTTTAGTCGTGACTGATACGGTAACGGAAAAGGGTGGTTTCAAGGCGTGGATGTGTTTGATTTGTGGTTGGGTGTATGACGAAGAGCAAGGCTCGCCCGAAGATGGTATACCGGCCGGCACCCGTTGGGACGAGGTACCGATGAATTGGACCTGTCCGGAGTGCGGCGCACGCAAAGAAGATTTCGAAATGGTCGCAATTTGATAATAATCTGAACTATTTGACGATTTTGATGTTGCTTAGTATGTTTATTCAAGGAAAAAAAGCGCAAAACTACTATTTTTTGTTACAGTGATATGTGACCTTAATACTGCAGAGAAGAGATGATTTTATGTCAACGTTGACAGGCAACGAAAACTTGAAAATCATGGTGATCGACGATAGCAGCACCATCCGCCGTTCTGCCGAGATTTTTCTTGGTCAGGCTGGGTACAAGATAGTTTTGGCCGAAGATGGATTTGATGCGCTGGCCAAGATAAATGATTCTCGTCCAGACCTGATTTTTTGCGATATCCTCATGCCTAGACTGGATGGATATCAAACTTGTGCTTTAATTAAAAAAAGCGCGAAATTCCGGGATACACCGGTAATTATGTTGTCTTCCAAAGACGGTTTATTTGACCGTGCTCGTGGTGCCATGGTCGGATCAGATGAGTATCTGACCAAGCCATTTACAAAAGATAGCCTGCTGAAAACGGTGAGAAATTACACGACAGCGACCTAGTTATATATGAAGTTAGTTAATGTGAGGTAAAAACAAGATGGCCATTCAAAAAATTCTGGTAGTAGACGATTCTCCGACAGAACGCTATTTCCTGACCGATGTACTGGTGAAAAATGGTTTTTCAGTGTCCACTGCTGAAAACGGTGAAGAAGCCCTGACAAAAATCAAGGCGGACAAGCCGCAACTGATTTTGATGGATGTAGTCATGCCAGGTCAAAATGGTTTCCAGATTACGCGTGCGATTGCCAAAGACCCGGACACACAAGACGTGCCGGTCATCATTTGCACTAGTAAAAATCAGGAAACCGACCGTATCTGGGGCTTGCGTCAGGGCGCGCGTGATTACCTGGTCAAGCCGATTGATCCTGTTGAGCTGCTGGCAAAGATTTCTGCCCTCGGCTAATCGGGATCTCGAATTCCATTTCTAGTACTTACAATAAAAGATATCTTCGGATTGCCTCATGAATCAGACTGTGCGTGACCCTGCTGCAGCAAATCTGGAAATTGTCAAAACTGATAAGGGCGTGCGTCGTACCCGCTTGCGTGAATTTCAGGCGCAGTTGTTGGAACGGATGCAGGCCGCGCAGCGTGGCGGCTATACCAAACTCAGTCAATTGGGCATTATGATTGGGCAGGGCCGCTATCTTCTGGATTTGCGTGAGGCCGGAGAGATCGTCACCGCGGGGGCCCTGACCAGAGTGCCGCTGACGCGTGACTGGTATATAGGATTGTCAAATATTCGCGGTAATTTGACTGGTGTCGTTGATCTGCCACGTTTTCAGGGCAAGGATGCAACCAAGCTGGATAGTTCATGCCGGATTGTGGCGTTTGCACCAGGCATGGCATTCAATAGCGGTTTGTTGGTATCCCAGGTTCTCGGTTTGCGTGCCGTTTCCGAAATGGAAGAACTACCGCTGGAAACAGAGCATCTTGAAAACAAAGTCTGGCTGAAGAAAAAGTATCGTGACCGTGACGGCAATATATGGTTCGAACTCAGCCTGGCGATGTTGGTACAGGATCAGGATTTTTTGCAAATAGGCTTATAGTCAGCATGCATCATTTAGCAGCAAGGCTGATTGCTTTTCAATCGTTTAGGAGACTTAGTAATGGCATTTAATCTACCGTTCTCTTCCAAGGGAAAAGAAGATCCGGAAATTGACGGAGCAGAAGGCACGGCAAGGTCGTTCGGAAATGCTGATTCGATTGAAATTGAAGAAGCAAGCAACGTCAAAATGCTGTCACCTGAAGCACCGCATGCAGCGCCGGCAGAGTCCGTGGCACTGAAGCAGGACGCGCCTGCGGATGCGACCTTCATTGGTGATGCGCTTGAAAAAGGCGGCGATATTCGCCTGCCTATCATCGGCCGCATGTCCCTGCAGCAGCAGATGCGTATCCTGTCTATCATCATGGCGCTGGCCTTGCTGATGGGTGCGATATTCGTTTGGATGAATGCCAATCAGTCTGCCCTGATTTCCACTCAGGCACAGATCGCTGGTGAGGCGCTGATGCACTCGCAGCGTATCGGTAAAGCGGCACCGAATGCGATTCAGGGTAACGTCGAAGCCTTTAAACAGCTGAAAGACAGCCGTAGTGAGATGAACACCGATTTGACGATACTGTTGAACGGCGGTAATTATCAGGGCCGTATCGTTGACCGTGCCGATTCCAACCTTGAGCCAGTAGTCAAGGAAGCACAAAAAGCCTGGGGTAATTCCAACAAGGCAGCCGAAACGATTTTGAATCGTCAGAAAGAACTGACCGGTTTCGGTCAGACGCTGCAAAAAATGAATGCCCTGTCACCGTTGCTGCTGGAGTTGACAGAACAGATTTCCACCCTGAAAGTACAGGGCGGTGGTTCTGCGCGTGAAATCAATGCCGCCGGTCAGTTGGTCATGTTGACCCAGCGTCTGGGTCGTAGTGCGAATGAATTCCTGACTTCCGAGGGTGTTAATCCTGAAACGGCGTTCTTGCTGGGTAAGGATACCAATACCTTCCGTGATCTGGTGGATGGCTTCCTGAAAGGCAGTGATGTCTTGCGCCTGACAGCAACCAAAGATGCCGATACGCGCGACAAGCTCACCGAATTGCAAAAAACTTTCGGCGAATACCAGATCTTTGTATCCAGTATTCTGGGTAACCTGCAAAACTTTATTGCTGCCAAACAGTCGGAACAATTGCTGTTTAATGAAAATGAAGATTTGAAAAACAAACTCAATAAACTGCAAAAGAACTATACCGCCCAACAGGATTCCACCAACATCTCTTTCTGGCTGATGCTGGTTAGCGCTGTCGTTGCCTTGCTGGCTGCGGTTGGTGTTGCCCTGGTACTGTTGCAGGATAGCCGTAACCGTGCGAAAGAGGCGAATGAACGCCGTCTGGAAGCCGGTGCGCAGATGATGCAGGCGCAAAAGCAAGAGGAAGAAGCGAAAGCTGCCAACGATCAGAACCAGGCTGCGATTTTGCGACTGATGAATGAATTGCAAGAGGTTGCGGATGGTGACTTGACGGTGCAGGCGACGGTTTCCGAAGATATCACGGGCGCGATTGCCGACTCGGTTAACTATACGGTGGAAGAGTTGCGCGGCCTGGTAGGCCGGGTAACGACCACAGCGGAACAGGTTACTTCAGCGTCCAATCAGGCGCAGAATATTTCTACCGATTTGTTGAACGCTTCTGAACAACAATCACGTGAGATCAGTGATGCTGGTCAGGTGGTGTTGACGATGGCGGCAGATATTACCGACGTTTCCCGCTCTGCGAATGAATCTGCTCTGGTGGCGCGTCAATCGGTTGCGGCGGCGGAACAAGGTGCCCATGCGGTGGAAAACGCCATCAAGGGTATGAACGAGATTCGCGAACAGATCCAGGAAACTTCCAAACGTATTAAACGACTGGGTGAATCTTCCCAGGAGATTGGTGAGATCACTGAACTGATTTCCGACATTACTGAACAAACCAACGTTCTGGCGCTGAATGCGGCGATTCAGGCAGCGTCAGCGGGTGAAGCGGGTCGAGGCTTCTCGGTGGTTGCGGAAGAGGTTCAGCGTCTGGCGGAACGTTCGGCTGAAGCGACCAAGCAGATTGGTGCGCTGGTGCGTACGATTCAAACGGATACCCATGACGCGGTTGCCGCGATGGAAAAATCCACTCAGGGTGTGGTTGAGGGAGCGAAACTGTCAGATGCGGCGGGTACCGCCTTGTCTGAAATCCGTAGCGTTTCCAACCGTCTGGCGGAACTGATTCAAGGTATCTCGCTGGCGACGGAACAACAGGCGACATCAGCGAACGGCGTGGCACAAAATATTCAGCACATTTTGACCATCACCGAGCAAACCCAGCATGGTACGCAGCAAACTGCGGTTTCCATTAAGGAATTGTCCATGTTGGCTGAAGAACTCAAGAACTCAGTGTCACGGTTCCGGGTTGCTGCCTGATTTTCACGCCCCGGTTGTACTAGCTGCAACCTTATCATATTTGCACGGCAATGAACTGCGGTTCATTGCCCTTGAGTTTGCGGAGTACGCATGACATCCGATTTATCAAAATCGCCAGATCTTCCACAGGAACAGTTCGACATCGGACCGCTTTCCTGGGTGATGGGAGAAGTGCGGGAAGCCATCACGAACGCTGGGAAGATGCTCAAAGATGCGCTTGCCCATGATGCTGAAACCCGCCCAACCACCATTTTGCATGCGAAAAGTTATCTGCATCAGGCCCATGGTGCCTTGCAGATTGTTGATATCGATGGTGTATCCGTCGTTACAGAAACCATAGAGGAATTACTCGGACGTTTGCAAAGCGGTCAGCTGGAAATGACGCCAGCGCATGTTGACGTAATCGTCGATGCTTTTCATGCAGTCTTGCGTTATCTGGAAGATTTGTTGTCTGGCTCGCCACATCAGCCGGTACGCTTGTTCCCTTACTATCGCGGTTTGCTGGAATTAAAGGGCGCTGAAAGAATACATCCGGCCGATTTGTTTTTCCCTTCTTTGTATGCGAAAGAACAGATACCCGAACTGGCTGTCAGCAGCAAACCCTCTGCCATCAATGTTGCGACCTTGCGTCAACGCTTTGAAAAATTGTTGTTGACCGTATTGACCAGTAAAGACAAGACACAACAGAGCATTGCTGCACAATCCATGCATGATCTGTTGGTTGAAATTGAACAGGGCCAAAGCAACTCCCAGGCGAAAGCATTCTGGGTGGTCATGCGGGCTTTTGTTGACTCAGTCAGCCATGGCGGTTTTGAAAGCAATCAGCAATATGCGAAGCAGATCTTTGGCCGCATCAATCTGCAGATTCGTCGCCTGGTGGAAGGCGCTACTGCCATTCCTGAACGTTTATTGTGCGATACCCTGTTTTTCCTGGCGCAGGTCGACACCCCATCGCCCTTTGTAGCCCGTATACGCAAGGCCTACCAGCTGGATAATACGGTGCCTGCTGATTACGATCAAAAGAACTTTGGTCAGATCACAGCCGGTGCGCAAACAACCGCAAAAGAACAACTGTCTGCTGCCAAGAATCTTTGGGGCAGAATTGCCAATGGCGAAAATGGCCTGGCAGATAAATTCTCCCACAAAATGAGTGACCTGGCAGAGACAGGCACCGGTTTGAATGCGCCAGCTTTGTCGAAATTATTGCGTGAACTGAATGGAATTGCCCGCAGTGTGGCACATTCGCCAGATGGCAGCAAAATGGGCCTGGAACTGGCAACCAGCCTGTTGTTTGTTGAACATGCGCTGGATAATGTGACGCGTTTGCCGACCCATTTTGCCGAGCGTGCTGAAGAGATCACCAAGCGCCTGCTGGCGGTGGTATCTGGCCAGGTGCCACAAACCCAGTCCAGCTGGATGGGTGAAATTTCACGCGAGGCACAGCAACGCCAGACCATGGGCGTGCTGGTGGGAGAGATGCAATCGAGCCTGCGTCACATAGAAAAAATTCTGGACGAATATTTCCGTACGCCTGCTAATAAAGATACCCTGAAACCGATTGATGGCGTCTTGCATCAGGTTGGCGGCGCACTTGCCATCCTGGATCAGGATGATGCCATGGCCGCAGTAGAACATACGCGTCAACTGATTGCACAGTTTGTCAATCAGGATGAAGGCGCTGCGACTGCCCAGGGTGATGCACAGGTTGCCGCCCATCAGAACGTGGCGCAAAACATCGGTGCCCTGTCATTCTTCATCGAAACCTTGCAGTCGCAGCCGGATACCGTCAAGAAAAAATTCAGCTTCGACCACGAAGCCGGTGTGTTCCGCTCCAATTTGCTGGAAGCGCAGGCAGCCAAAGAATTGCTGCCTAGTACTGACATCCATCTGCCTGAAGAAGAGCATGTGTTCGAGGCGCAAGCTGCAGCGCATGCTGCAGAACTGGAACTGGCGCATGCACAAGAAGTTGCGAATCTGGCAGCGGCCACAGAAGTCAGCGCGGCAGAAGCCTTGCCAGACCTGGTCGCTACCACCATCCAGGTGGCACCGGCAGCAGTAGTTGAGGCACCGGTAGAAGACACCGCAGCAGCAGATCAGGCAATCGATGCCGAATTGCTGGAAATCTTCCTGATGGAAGCAGATGAAGTGCTGGCCTTTGTCCAGGACACTTTACCGTTGTCCAGAAAAGATCCGGACAATCAGGAATACCTGACCAGCCTGCGTCGCTCTTTCCATACACTCAAGGGCAGTGGCCGCATGGTCGGCCTGAATGTATTTGGCGAAGCTGCGTGGAACATAGAACAAGTCATGAACCTCTGGTTGTCAGAGTCACGTGACGGTGAAGAAAGTTTGTATTCCCTGCTGGAGCATACTTCCAGCGAGATGCTGGTATGGGTCGATGAGCTGAAACAGAACGGTACATCACCACGTACTGGTGCCCGTATTATTGCTGCGGCTGAACGCATCAAGGCTGGCCTGGATTATGTCGATGAGCCAGAAGTACAGCAAGTGGTGGCAGTGGCTCCGGCGGAACCCGTGGCAGTGGCGGAACCGGTTGCCGAATTGCCAGTGGCAGAAGTGTCTGTGCCAGAATTGTCACTCACTCCGGAAGAGCCGATTGTCATCGAAGCACTGGCTCTGCCGGTTGTGGAAGAAACCATCAGCGCTACACCACTGGAACTGGCTGCATTCGACGAATTGCCGGTCGCAGATCTGGGTACGACGGTCAGCGAGACAGTTAGCGCAGCAATTCCGGCACTGCTTGAGCCTGTCGATGCCGGCCAGATACCTGATCTGCATGTGGAAGCGACATTGCCTGAAACAGCTTTTGTTGAAGCGTTGCCTGCAGATGTGCCAGTAAAGGCAGAAGAATTGCTGGCCTTGCCGGTCGCAGAAGCACTGACGCTGGATGTATTGCCGGTCGAAGAGGAACTGCCAGCGTTGGCGGATACGGTCGTGGCCGAATCGCTGGTGGCAGAAGATATTCTCAGCACGCCCGACACCCTGGTTCCGGAAGAAATTACTGCCCTGGCTGATGTCGCACCTGCCGACGTCGTCGAGGTCACCGAGCTGGCTGAAGTGCCTGTCGTTGAAACACCTGTCGTGGTCGAGGCCGAACCAGTTATCCTGCAGACACCGGTTGAAGTCGCTACTGCACAAATCATAGAATTCCCTGATTTGTCTGCACCGATATCCGATGTGGATGACAACGTCAAGCGCATCGGTGATATCGAAATCAGCTTGCCGCTGTACTCTATCTACATGGCAGAAACCGATGAAATCGTGCGCTTCCTGGTGCAGGATTTTGCTGAATGGCGGCATGAGCCACATCGTCACGTTTCCACCCATGCGATCCACGCCAGCCACTCGCTGGCAGGCAGTTCTGCGACGGTAGGATTGAAGCCGTTGCAAGAATTGGCACATAGCCTGGAATTCGTTCTGCAACGCCTGGAACGTCATCCGGTCGTCCTGTTCGACAATGAATATGACGTGCTTGATCACTCCCTGGAATCGGCCAAACGCATGCTGCAGAAGTTTGCCTTGTCCGAAATGGCAGCGTCTGCACCTGCTGATATTCGTGAGCTTGACCGCCTGTTGCAGGCTGTCATCGAGCGTTCGAATGTCGGTGCGGATGAAGAATACCTGACCTCGGCCAATGATAGATTGGACCTGGATAGCCTGTCTCATGCGGAAGAAGTAGCACCACTGGAAGAAGCAACTGAAGAATTGCTTGCCGCGGCACTGCCAGAAGAAGCAGAGCTGGTAGAAACATTGCCTGTTCTGGATGAACCTGCGCTGGCCTTACCTGAAGAACTGGTTCTGGCCACACCGGTCATTGAACCGGAAATCCTGGTGCCGGACCTGGTATTTACTGACGTAACCGAAGCCTTACCAGAAGAAATTCTTGTTGAAGCGCTGGCATTGCCTGAAGTAACTGAAGCGTTTGACATTCCTGTCTTGCACGACGCGCCAGAATTGCCTGTGCTTGTGGAAGTTGAGCATGCTGCGCTTATCGAAGAAGTCTTGCCAGAACCTGAAGTTGTTGCTGTCGCCGCCGCCGCTGTTGCAGAACCAGAACCAGAACCAGAACCAGAACCCGTTGCAGAACAACATGCACCGGCAACGCCTGTTGCTCCGGTGATACCGGCGATAGTCCACCCAGTCGTGCCAGAGCCTGTTGCGGTCAATGACTACGTACCTGCAGTGGCAGATCAGGGCACCCAGATCAAGGATGATCTGGATATGGATCTGTTACCGGTCTTCATAGAAGAAGGTAATGATCTCTTGCCTATGGTGGGGCAATTGCTGCGCTCGTGGCAACAACAGCCGGAAGACAGTGCCATTCCACAGTCGATAGCCCGTCTGATGCATACCATTAAAGGCAGTGCACGGATGGCTGGTGCGATGGGCCTGGGGCAGCATATCCATGACATGGAATCGCGTATCGAAAGTCTGATGCATGGTGGCAGTGCCGTACGCGCTTCCTTGCTGGAAGACCTGATGGCTCGTCACGATTACAGCATGCACATGTTTGATCGCCTGATACATCCGGGCACCTATGCTGCACCGGCAGCGTTTGATGCTGCCATGACTACCGCGCAGGAACTCGATCAGTTCCAGGAGCAACTGGCGGCAAACACCGTAGAACAGCCTGTTGTTAAAAATGAGCTGGTTAATCTGACACCAGCCGTGCCGACGATGACGCGTTCTTCGCCGGCAGCAGTAGCACCAGCAGCGAATACACCGGCGGCGGCAGTCACGCTGGTGCGTGTCCGTGCCGATATCCTGGATCGCCTGGTCAACCAGGCCGGTGAGGTGTCGATCTCGCGTTCACGCCTGGAAAATGAAGTCAGCACCCTGCGCTCGTCCCTCAGTGAATTGACGGAAAACGTCGCTCGTCTGCGCGATCAGTTGCGTGAAGTCGAGATTCAGGCAGAAACCCAGATCACCTCACGCATGGCACACTCTGCCGACCGTGAGTTTGATCCGCTGGAATTTGACCGCTTCACGCGTCTGCAAGAGTTGACACGCATGATGGCCGAAAGCGTCAGCGACGTGGCCACCGTACAGACCAATCTGACCCGCACCATTGATGGCGCATCGAATGACTTGTTGGTGCAGGCACGTTTGACACGTGATCTGCAACAAGATCTGATGCGTGTGCGTATGATCCCATTCGCCAGTATTTCCGAACGTCTGTATCGGGTGACGCGCCAGACTTCGAAAGAAATCGATAAACGCGTGAACCTGGATATTCGCGGTGCGACGGTGGAAATGGATAGGGGTGTTCTGGAAAAAATGGCTGGTCCATTTGAGCACTTGTTGCGTAACGCCATTGTCCATGGTATTGAAACCCGTGAGCAACGACGCAACAGCGGCAAGGAAGAAACCGGTGAATTGCTGATCGAAATCCGCCAGGAAGGTAATGAAGTCGTGATCCGCTTCAGCGATGACGGCCAGGGCCTGAACCTGAAACGCATACGTGAAAAAGCGCTGTCGGTTGGCCTGATCACGAATGACGACAATCCAGGTGAACTGGAAACAGCCAACATGATTTTCGAACCCGGCTTCTCGACGGCGGCGGAAATTACTGAACTTGCCGGTCGCGGCGTCGGTATGGACGTGGTCCGTTCCGAAGCAGCCTCGCTGGGTGGCCGTGTAGAAGTCACCACCAATGAAGGCAAGGGTGCAGAATTCACCATCCGCCTGCCTTTGACGCTGGCCGTAACCCAGGTTGTACTGCTGAGCTCCGGTGGCCGTACTTTTGCCGTACCGTCGGTACTGGTTGAGCAGGTACAGCAATTGAAATCGAATGCACTTGCCAATGCCTACAACGAAGGTGCTGTCATGTGGCAGGGCCAACGTGTGACCCTGTATTACCTGTCTTCCATGCTTGGTCAGGATGACGCAACACCGATCACACAGCAATACACACCTTTGCTGATCATGAAGAGTGGTGGTGAACGGGTTGCTATCCATGTCGATGATATCGTTGGTAACCGCGAGGTGGTGGTTAAAAACATTGGCCCGCAACTGGCACGTATGACCGGAATTGCCGGTGCCACGGTGCTGGGTTCCGGTGAAATCGTGTTGATTCTGAATCCGGTCCCGCTGGCACACAGGATGGAACACGAGCACGCCCGTCTGCAACACCTGGGTGCAGAAGCCGCACCTGAAATGGGTGCCGTCGCCACCCTGCATACGGCAACTGAAGTGGCGCCGACCAAGTCCGAACCGGTACAGGGCCTGCGTACCCAGCACACTGTCATGGTGGTCGATGATTCGCTGACAGTGCGTCGCGTGACCCAGCGTTTGCTGACACGTGAGGGTTACCAGGTCATCCTGGCGAAAGATGGTATTGATGCGCTGGAACAACTGCAATCGGTCACGCCTGACGTCATGCTGGTGGATATTGAAATGCCGCGCATGGATGGTTTCGATCTGACACGCAACGTACGCAGCGATTCGCGTACCAGCCATATCCCTATCATCATGATTACCTCGCGTACAGCGGATAAGCATCGCAATTATGCAAAAGAGCTCGGTGTGAATGAGTACTTTGGTAAGCCGTATCAAGAGGATGATCTGTTGGGGGCGATCATGGGGTTTGTGGGTAAGGATGCGTCGGTGATCGTGTAATTGCACTGTAGCTGATGTACTAAAAAAGCAGAGAGCGATCTCTGCTTTTTTGTTTTCATTGCAGCTTGTGATGTACTTCGTCGAGTGTTGCCGTGCCGGAATTTGTAGGGTGCGCCGTGCGCACCATGGCAATTCCCAGATGGACTAAGCGATTATTTTTGCAGTCTTCATCCGTTGTATTTAGATCGCAGGCCGGTGGTAGACCGGCGGCTACATACCTTTTTGCTTCGCCAAAAAGGTATGCCAAAAAGGCGACCCAGGCGTCGTCGCCCCTTCGGGGTTCCCGTTTGTCCAGCACCAAAAATGGGAAGATCCGAAACTCGCTTCGCTCAAACATCGGCTCTTCTTTTTCCATTTTTGGTGCTGGACAAACGGCGTCGACACATGGGAACTGCTGACGTCAAAATCAACGTCAACGTTAACGTCAACGTCAAAACCAATCCAAGATCAAAACCAACATCAGCGCATTGCTATCGGTATTAACCAGGCTAGCCTTCAACGCTTACTCATCTCCCTCATGCGTAGCCACCTTCTTCACAACAGCATACCGCGTCAAAGTCTGCTTGCGCGCCACATCATGTTCAACAATTGGAAATGGATAATCCTTGCCTATCTTGATACCAGCCTGTTCCAGCAATAGCGGTGCGGCTTTCCATGGTGCGTGGATGCTGCGTTTGTCCAGCTTGGCCAGTTGTGGCAGATAGCGCTTGATGAACTTGCCTTCGGCATCGAATTTTTCTGATTGCGTGATGGGGTTGAAAATGCGGAAGTAGGGTTGGGCGTCGCAACCGGAAGAGGATGCCCATTGCCAGCCGCCGTTGTTGGCGGACAGGTCAAAGTCGTTCAGCTGTTCGGCAAAATAGGCTTCGCCGCGACGCCAGTCTATACCCAGGTCCTTGATCAGGAAGCAGGCGGTGACCATGCGCAGGCGGTTGTGCATGTAGCCGGTCTGGTTCAGTTGCAGCATGGCGGCATCGACTAGCGGGTAGCCGGTGCGGCCTTCGCACCAGGCGGTGAAATGGGCGTCGGCCTGGGGCCCGGTTTCCCAGCGTATGGCATCGTAATCGGGTTTGAAGGAACGGCTGGCTACATGGGGGTGGTGATGCAAAATCATGAAATAAAAATCACGCCATATCAGTTCGGATAGCCAGACTTCAGCTCCGCGATTGGCGGCAATGCGCATTTGCTGTATGGCTTGCTGCACCAGGTGGCGGATCGATACGGTACCAAAGCGCAAATGTACTGACAGGTAAGACGGGCCTTTGACGGCAGGAAAATCGCGCGACTGGTCATACAGTTTCATGCGTCCCAGAAAGTCATCCAGCAATTGGCTGGCACCTGCCATACCGGCGGCAACCGGCATGCGCCTTTCTGCGGCGGCAGGAAAGCCCAGTTCTGCCAGGCTGGGTATGCCGCTTGCGGTGGGCCGGACCAGCTTATGGGCATACTTGTCTATGGGGTAGGCACGTGAATAGAAATCGCTGGTATCTGCGTGAAATTTTTTCAGCCAGGCATTTTTATACGGCGTGAAGACCGAGAATGGCGTGCCCGCCAGGGACAAGACTTCTTCTTTTTCAAAGATGATCTGGTCCTTGTAACTGAAGAAGGCGCAGTTGCTTGCCGATAAACTTTGCTGGACGGCAGCATCACGCAGTTTTGCCTGTGGTTCATAGTCATGATTGACAAACACGGCGTCAATACCCAGTTCACGCGCCAGTCGCGGTATTTCTTCCTCTGCCAGGGCATGGCGCACAATCAGGCCGCCACCCATCTGTTCCAGTGCCTTTGCCAGTTCGATCAGGCTTTCATGGATGAAGGCGACGCGTCTGTCATTGTCTGGTAAATCATTTAATATTTTTTCATCGAAAATGAAGGCGCAGAAGACGCTCTCGCTTTGGCGCAGGGCATGATGCAGTGCTGCATGGTCAATATTGCGCAAATCCCGTCTGAACCAGACCAGGGAACGTTGAAAACGAAGTTTATTTTCTTGCATGAAAGAAATCAGCTGAACTAAATGGCAGGGCTTACAAAGTGTGACTAAAACGCTATGCTGTACCTTAGCACACATCGAAAAAGCACGCTAAAAATGCTAAAATGCGAATATGGCGAAGCAAACAAAATCCCTACATATCAATTTGCACGATGAGGCAACGCAGTCTGCATCACAGACTGCCAAACACAAGTTCAAAGTGAAAACTGAAGATGATGCCAATTTGGAATTGAATCTGACGAATCATTTCCTGATCGCAATGCCCTCCATGCTCGACCCCATTTTTGGCGGCACGGTCATTTACCTGTGCGAGCATAGTGCACGCGGTGCCATGGGTATGGTCATCAACCGTCCTACCGATTTGACAGTGGCGGGCCTGTTTGATCGCATAGACCTGAAGCTGGAAATCATTCCCGATTCGCACCCCATAGGCAAACGCCCAGTCATGTTTGGTGGCCCGGTGCAGGATGACCGCGGTTTTGTGCTGCATATGCCACCAGGCAAGTATTCATCTTCCCTCAAGGTAACGGACGACATCGCCTTTACTACCTCAAGAGACGTGCTGGAAGCCGTGGCTGCCGGTGACGGCCCCGAACAGGTGCTGATCAGTGTCGGTTATGCTGGCTGGAGTGCCGGTCAACTGGAACAGGAAATACTGGCCAACGGCTGGCTGACGGTCGCCGCTGACGCCAGCATCATGTTTGATCTGCCTATGGAAGAGCGCTTCGCCGCTGCCATCAAGCTGTTGGGCATCGACCCCATGATGCTCGCCGCCGATGCGGGACACGCCTGATGGCTGCGAGCGACGGTACCGTCCTTGCATTTGATTTTGGTTTGAAACGCATAGGCGTTGCCGTTGGAAATACTTTTCTGCGCCAGGCAGAAGCCTTAAGCATTATTCACGCCCCCACCAATGATGGCAAATTTGCCGAAATCAGCCGTTTGATGGAACAGTGGCAGCCTGTCCTCTGTGTGGTTGGCCTGCCCATGCATTCCGATGGCGCGGACAATGAAATGACACAGCGCTGCAAGCGTTTTGCCAATCAGCTCAATGGCCGCTTCAATGTGCCTGCGGTACTGGTGGATGAACGTTATTCTTCCGCCGTGCTGGATGCGCGACGTGGCGAATTTATCGACGATGACGCGGCTGCCCTTATCCTGCAACAATATTTTGATGAAACGCCATGACTTCTCCACACCTCAGCCTGGATGCAGAAGCACTGTACCAGCAACTACTGAATCAGATACGGCCCCATGCCGCAGTACAGGAACATCTTGCCATTGTCGGCATTTATTCTGGCGGTGCCTGGATAGCCGAACGCCTGGTGACTGACCTGGGCCTGAAAGACAAGGCCGGTTTCATCGACGTTTCCTTTTATCGCGATGACTATGCCGCCAAAGGCCTGCATGCCGAAGTCAAGCCCACGCACATTCCCTTTGATGTGAATGGTGCCCACATCATCCTGGTGGATGATGTGCTGTACACCGGCCGTACCACCCGTGCCGCCATCAATGAATTATTTGATTATGGCCGTCCGGCCCGCATCATGCTGGCAACCCTGGTCGATCGCGGTGGCCGCGAATTGCCGGTTGCAGCCGATTTTGTTGCCCATGCAGCCTCATTTGAACCCGCCGTCTCTGTCAATCTGCAGCGTGCAGATGATGGCACTTTCAGCATCTCTGTCGACCATGCATAATCCCCAGCTCAACAAACACGGCGAACTCCAGCATTTGCTGACGATAGATGGTTTACCGAAAGCCATCGTCAACCATATCCTGGATACCGCTTCCTCCTTCGTCAGCGTCAGCGACAGGGAAGTCAAGAAAGTGCCGCTGATGCGTGGCAAAAGTGTATTCAATCTGTTCTTTGAAAACTCTACCCGTACCCGTACCACGTTTGAAATTGCTTCCAAGCGTTTGTCGGCTGATGTCATCAATTTGAATATCGCCGCTTCCAGCACCAGCAAGGGTGAATCCCTGCTCGATACCATAGACAACCTGGCGGCCATGCATGCCGACATGTTCGTGGTACGCCACGCGACTTCCGGTGCGCCTTTCCTGATCGCCAAACATCTGAACGACACCAAACAGCATCATGTGCATGTGGTGAATGCCGGTGACGGCCGGCATGCCCACCCCACCCAGGGTTTGCTGGACATGTACACCATACGTCATTACAAAAAAGACTTCACCAACCTGACGGTCGCGATCGTTGGTGACGTCTTGCACAGCCGTGTGGCCCGTTCCGACATCCATGCCCTGACCACCTTGGGCGTGCCAGAAGTACGCGTCATTGGTCCACGTACCCTGTTGCCAGGTGGCCTGGAACAAATGGGTGTACGGGTGTTCAACAACATGAACGAAGGCTTGAAAGGCGTCGATGTCATCATCATGCTGCGCCTGCAAAATGAACGCATGAGTGGTGCCCTGCTGCCCTCGGCGCAGGAATATTTCAAGAGCTATGGCCTGACGCCTGAACGTCTGGCACTGGCCAGGCCAGGGGCCATCGTCATGCATCCGGGGCCGATGAACCGTGGTGTGGAAATTGATTCTGCCGTGGCCGATGGTCCGCAGGCAGTTATCCTGCCACAAGTCACGTTTGGTATTGCCGTGCGCATGGCAGTCATGAGCATCGTGGCTGGTAACAGCGGCGGGGTATGAGGGAACTATGAAAATACATATCAAGAATGGCCGCGTGATTGATCCCGCAAGTGGCACAGATGCTGTACAGGATCTATTTATCGCGGCCGGCAAGATCGTCGCCATCGGCCAGGCACCGGCAGATTTTGTCGCCAATAAAGTTGTCGATGCCACCGGTTTGGTGGTCGCACCTGGCCTGGTTGATCTGAGTGCCCGCCTGCGTGAACCCGGCTTTGAATACAAGGCTACGTTGGAATCCGAATTGCAGGCCGCAATGCGTGGTGGTGTCACCAGCCTGGTCTGTCCGCCGGATACGGACCCGGTGCTGGATGAATCCGGCCTGGTGGAAATGTTGAAGCAAAGAGCGCGCATGCAAAACAAGGCGCATGTGTATCCGCTCGGTGCACTGACAGTCGGCTTGAAGGGCGAAGCCCTGACCGAGATGGCAGAGCTGACACAGGCCGGTTGCATCGGTTTTTCACAGGCAGAAGAAACCATTGCCAATACCAATACTTTGCAAAGAGCGCTGGAATACGCCAGTACCTTTGGCTTCACCGTCTGGCTGCGTCCGCAAGATGCCTATATCGGCAAGGGCGGGGTGGCGCATAGTGGGCCATTGGCGTCGCGTCTGGGTTTGTCTGGTGTGCCTGTCATGGCAGAAACCATTGCCCTGCACACCCTGTTCGAACTCATGCGCGCGACCAATGCCAAAGTGCATCTGTGTCGCATCTCTTCCGCTGCTGGTTTGGAGTTGATACGCAAGGCCAAGAAAGAAGGCTTGTCTTTGACCTGTGACGTTGGTGCCCACCATGTGCACCTGACCGATGCAGACATCGGTTTCTTCGATTCGAATGCACGCCTGACCCCCCCTTTACGCAGCCAGCGTGACCGCGATGCCATCAGCGCGGCATTGAAGGATGGCACCATCGATGCGATCTGTTCCGACCACACGCCGGTCGATGATGACGAAAAATTGCTGCCCTTTGCCGAAGCTTCACCCGGCGCAACCGGTCTGGAATTATTGCTGTCGCTGGTACTGAAATGGGTAGAAGACAGCCGTGGCGAAGTCAGCCTGATGCTGGCCCTGTCCAAAATCAGCCACCATGCAGCCAGGGTCGCAGGTGTGCCTGCCGGACAAATCGCCGTTGGGCATGCTGCCGATATCTGCATCTTTGATCCGGCTACGCGCTGGAAGGTAGAAGCAAAAGCCCTCGCCAGCCAGGGCAAGCATACCCCTTTTCTGGGGTATGAATTACCGGGTATGGTGAAGGCAACCATCGTGTCGGGGCACGTGGCGTTTGATACCCTGCATTGATTGAGCTTTACTACATTGAGCTTTATTGTGCAGGCAGTTTCTGAGGATGTAGATTGAGCTGCATCATTTGGGTAATAAGATACATGCTGGGAGTATGGTTCACCGTACTCCCGTTTGTTTTATTGTGATTTAAAATTTTATTCTTACCCCTTGTGGGTATGGGCGAGTTGGGCATGATCGTTTGGCATTTTTTTCGGGTATTCATTCATCTCATGGCGGGTCTGCTGACTTGCGCAGTGGTCTTTCCGTTTGCCCATGATGCCAGGCGCGGTTATCTGGTGCGTCGCTGGTCGGTCAGATTGCTGGCCATCTGCACCGTGGATGTTGCTTTCAAAGATAAAAGCGAAGGGGCGGTGAATGCGTCTGCGATGATTGTTTCCAATCATATTTCCTGGCTGGACATTTTTGTCATCAACACCTTGCACCCTTGCCATTTTGTTGCCAAGTCAGATATCCGTAACTGGCCTTTGCTGGGTTGGTTATGCGAGAAAGCGGGCACCATTTTTCTGGTGCGTGGCAGGCAGCGTGATGTACGTCGTATTTATGAAGGACTGGTACATCAGATCGAAGCGGGTAAACGCATTGCGTTTTTCCCCGAAGGCACGACAGCATCACAAGGGAATGTGCTGTCTTTTCATGCCAATCTGTTTGAAGCAGCGATAGAAGCCCGTGTGCCGGTGCAGCCATTTGTGCTTCGCTATCTGGATGCACAAGGCCAGTTCCATACGGCGGCTGATTTTATTGGCGACATGACTTTTGCAGAGAGTATGCGCATCATCTTGCTGGCACCACGCATGACGGCAGAACTGGTGCGCTTGCCCAGCATCCCTACCGACGGTGCGCACAGGCGCGATGTCGCCAGGCTGGCGCGCGCAGCCGTGATGCAGGAATTGGGTGTGGTCGAAAATTAACCTGGCTGTTGCTGTTGCGGGCAATCTATCTGCACCACGTCACGGTCTTCCAGCGCAACCGCCGTCAATTTGCCGCCCCAGACACAACCGGTGTCCAGGCTGACCAGATTGGGGCGCAATACCAGACCCAGTGTCGACCAGTGGCCGAAAACCATGGTGCTGTCTTCTGTGGCCCTGGGCAAATCAAACCATGGCGCAAATCCTTCGGGTGCTGCACCCGCACCATCCTTGGTAGCAAAATCCATCTTGCCGTCGGCGCTGCAAAAACGCATGCGTGTTAGTGCATTGATGATGCAGCGGTAACGTGCATGACCCTGTAAATCATCTTGCCAGTGATCGGGTGTGTTGCCATACATATTCTGCAGCAGGTCCAGCCAGTCAGGCGCGCGCAAGCGGGTTTCCACTTCCTTCGCTAGACTCAGCGTCTGCGCTGCCGACCATTGCGGAAAAACGCCAGCATGTACCAGCACATGCTGGTTCTTGAAAATTGCCAAAGGGCGTTGTCGCAACCAGTACAGCAAGGCATCACGGTCAGGGGCTTGCAGGATGTCGTCCAGGGTGTCGTTGCGGTGGGCAGGGCGTATGCCATGGGCGACAGCCAGCAAATGCAGGTCGTGGTTGCCCAACACGCTTTCGGCGCGGCCACTTTGTTGCAGGCTGCGTATCAAACGCAGGCTTGCCAGTGAATGCGGACCACGATTTACCAGATCACCGGCGAACAGAAAGTAGGCGTGCGGTGAGCGCGCTTCTATCTTGTCAAGCAGGGTTTGCAACTGTTCGGCACAACCTTGTATATCGCCGATGAAATAGGTTTTGCTCATTGAGTGATTAATGATCCGCACCCAGTCGTTTCGATTCGGAGCGACTGATCAGGGCTTGCTGTTTTTGTTGCTCACGCACGCTGGCAGTGATCATGGTTGGCCAGCCTATCAGGTGTTGCTCGGCAATCTCTGCCAGGCCACGCATCCACACCGGCGATTCATTCAGGCAGGGGATGTAATTGAATTCCTTGCCACCGGCCCGCAGGAAATCGGTCTTCACTTCCATGGCGATTTCTTCCAGGGTTTCCAGGCAGTCGGCGATAAAGCCGGGGCAGATCACGTCGATGTGTTTGACACCGTCTTTTGCCAATTTTTGTACCGTCGGTGCAGTATAGGGTTGCAACCACTCGGCACGACCCAGGCGCGACTGGAAGGTGACAATATAATCGTCCTTGCCCAAGCCCAGCTTGTCAGCCAGCAGGCGGGCGGTTTTATAGCATTCGCAATGATAGGCGTCGCCCCGCAGTAAAAAAGCTTTCGGCAAGCCGTGAAAACTCATGACCAGTTTTTGAGGCCGGCCATGGCTTTGCCAGTGCTCCATGACAGATACTTTCAATGCCTGAATATAGCCGTCATGATCATGATAGTTCTTGATGAAGCGCAGCTCAGGCATGTTCCTGACTTGTTGATAATGCTGGACCACCGCATCAAAATTGGATGCGGTGGTGGTGCCAGAATATTGCGGATAGGCGGGCAAAATCAATATGCGCTCGCAACCTTCTTTTTTGAGTTTTTGCAAGACCTCAGGGATGGATGGCGAACCGTAGCGCATGGCATAGGCAACTTGAACTTCGTGTCCGCGTTCACCCAGGTAGCCCTTCAGCAGGGCGGCCTGTTTTTCTGTATGAATTTTCAGCGGTGAACCATCTTTGGTCCAGATGGATGCGTATTTTTTTGCAGACTGGCCAGAACGAAATGGCAGGATGATGCCGTGCAAGATCAGCCACCAGATTGGGCGCGGCACTTCCACTACACGGCGGTCCCATAAAAATTGTTTCAGGTAGGGGCGCACTGCCGATGCCGTAGGGGCTTCCGGTGTGCCGAGGTTGATCAGTACGACGGCAGTTTTAGCTATCTTGCCGTGGGAATATTCGGGTTCTTTGAGGAAGCGCATGATGTTTTATATTCTTAAGATGCCAGTAATTCTCTGGCGTGTTTGCGCGTGGTTGCTGTGATTTCTATGCCGCCCAGCATGCGGGCGATTTCTTCGACACGTTGTTTGTTATCCAGCGCTTCAATCTGTGATGTGGTCTTGCCTTTGTGGCTGGCCTTGCTGACCTGGAAGTGCTGATTGGCTTGGCTGGCGACTTGTGGCAAATGGGTGACGCACAGGACTTGCCGGTCTTGCCCCAGTCGTTTCAACAAACGCCCGACCACTTCGGCCACACCACCGCCGATGCCGCTATCGACTTCATCGAAAATAAGGGTAGGGGTGGCAGTGGCACCGGAAGTGATGACCGAGATAGCTAGCGAGATACGTGCCAACTCACCACCGGATGCGACTTTGGCCAGTGGGCGCGCCTGTACACCGGCATGGCCGGCTACCAGGAATTCGATTTGTTCCAGCCCATAGGTGGCCGGTTCGGAAGCATGCAGGGCGATGGAAAAACTGCCGCCGCCCATGCTCAGGTCTTGCATCGCGGCGGTGACTGCCGACCCCAGTTCTTTTGCTACTTTGGTGCGTGCCTTGCTGAGTTTTTGTGCCACCTGCAGATAACTTAAACGGGATTTTTCTTCTTGCGCTTTCAGGGCATCCATATCGCTGGCATTGGATAGCTGCTGCAACTGTGCCGATAAAATGGCAAATTCTTCATGCAGTTTTTCTGGTGCGACGTGGAAGCGACGTGCCGTAGTGTGAATTGCTTCGACGCGGCTTTCGACTTTGCGCAGGCGCGCCGGGTCTAGCTCGGTGCGACTCAGGTAATCATTCAGGGCATAGGTGGTTTCCTGCAGGTTGATGCAGGCAGAATCCAGTGCCTCGATGACAGGCTTGAGGGCAGCGTCATAGTCCAGCAGCTTTTGCAACTTGTGCTGGACTGCCGTCAGTTGTGACAGCACAGGATGGTCCGATTCGGAAATCAGGGTGCTGGCTTCCTGCGCCCCTTCCAGCAAGCTGGCGGCGTGCGCCAGACGGCTATGTTCCTGGGTGATGTCTTCCCACTCACCGGGCTTGATCTGCAATTTGTCGAGTTCACCGACTTGCCATTCCAGCCTTTCGCGCTCTTGCAAGACATTCTTGGCATTGGTTTCAAATTCCTCACGCTGCTTGCTCAGATTGCGCCAGGCCTTGTAGCGCAGGCCGACTTCGCGTACCTGTTCTTCCAGTCCGCCCTGCATGTCGAGCAGGGAACGCTGGGCCTCGGTTTTCAGCAAGGATTGATGGGCATGCTGGCCATGGATATCCACCAGCAAATCACCGATCTCGCGCAACTGACTGGCGGTGGCGGTGATACCGTTGATCCAGGCTTTCGAGCGTCCGGCATTGTCTATCGTACGGCGCAGTATCAGTTGCTGGTCGGGGTCGCTGAAATCATTGGCTTCCAGCCAGTCTGCCAGGTTGGTATTGATGGCAAATTCGGCGCTGACATCGGCTTTGGCAGCCGATTCGCGCACCATGCTGGCATCACCCCGGCCACCCAGTGCCAGGGTCAGGGCATCAATCAGGATGGATTTACCGGCTCCGGTTTCACCGGTCAGTACGCTGAAGCCGGATGAGAATTCGAGTTCCAGTGTATCGACAATGACAAAGTCACGAATGGCAAGCGTGCGCAGCATAATGAACAGACGTAATGGTATGAAATGGATGTGGGTAAGGATGTAGGTAATACAGCGGCCAAACAGTGCCAGCCGCTATTTTAGCAATACCCGCTATATACGTGTTTCAGTTGAGGTTTCAGTGAATGGTTCAGTAGATGGTTCAATTAAGTGCACCTTCGACCGAGGGATATTCGTTCCAGTGCAGTTTTTCGCGCAGGGTATTGTAATAATTCCAGCCATGCGGATGCAGGAAGGTCACCGTATGGGCAGAGCGGTTCACGATGATCCTGTCCTGATACAGCAGGCTGGCAAAGTTCTGCATGTCAAAGTTCAGGCTGATGTCGCGTCCGGCCACGATCTCGATCACGATTTCACTACTGTCCGGCAAGACGATCGGGCGGTTGGACAAGGCATGCGGTGCAATCGGCACCATGGCAATGCCAGACAGACTGGGGTGTAGCAAAGGGCCGCCTGCCGACAGGGCATAGGCGGTGGAACCGGTAGGGGTAGAGACGATCAGGCCGTCAGAACGCTGGTTGTACATGAAATGACCATCGACTTCGACCCGCAGTTCCACCATGCCGGAACCGGCACCGCGTGACACCACGATATCATTGAAGGCGACACCGCTGAAAATCTGGTAACCGTCACGTACCACGATGGCCTGCAGCAGACTACGGCGCTCGGATGCATATTTGCCATCCAGTATGTCGGTAATCGCCGGTATCATGCGATCAAGAGCAATATCGGTAATAAAGCCCAGCCGGCCCTGGTTGACGCCTATCAGCGGTACGTTATAGGGAGCCAGTTGACGCGCGATGCCCAGCATGGTGCCATCCCCGCCGATGACGATGGCGGCATCGGCAGATTTGCCGATTTCAGGAACAGTCATGGTGCTGAACTGCACCAGTTGCGGGTATTGCGCTGTTTCTGCCTCGATAACGACGTGATGTCCTGCGTGCTCCAGGAAGTTTGCCAGTTCCGTCATGGAATCCGCGATACCGGCAGCATTATATTTCCCAACAAGTGCAATGGTTTTGGCCTGGACTGTCATAAACAAGGGGGAGGTGACATGATGCCTCAGATTAGACCATAATTAAGCCAGGAATGAATGAATTGAGTGCACTTTATGACATTAAAAGCTGTTTTGCTGGATCTGGATGATACCTTGTGGCCGGTGGTGCCGGTGATACGCCATGCCGAGGCGGTGTTGCAGCAATGGATGCATGAACACGTACCCGTGGTCGCCCAAAATTACAGTGTGGAAAAATTGCGTGAACGCAGGAATAGTCTGGTATCGGCCGACCCGCGTTTTCAATATGATTTGTGGGCGCTGCGCCATACCTTGCTCCGTGAGGTATTCCAGGAACATGGCGTAGCGGTGGAAAAAGCCGATCATGCCATGGCCGTATTCGCCGATGCCAGGAACCAGGTGGATTTGTACGAAGACGTCAGGTCAGGCTTGCTGGCGCTGGAAAAAAAAATAGTGCTGGGGACGGTCTCGAATGGTTTTGCCGATTTGTCGGCCATTGGTATTGCCGGGCATTTCAAGGTATCGATTGCGGCGTACCGCTTTGGCTGTGCCAAGCCCGACCCGCGCATTTTCCTGGCGGCTTGCGACGCGCTGGAGTTGGCACCCTCTGAAGTCTTGTATGTGGGTGACGATTTGTTGCTGGATGTGCAAGGTGCACAACAAGCTGGCCTGAAAGGTGGCTGGATGAATCGCAAGGGTTTGAAAATTGAGGATGAACGCCATATGCATATCAGGCCCGATGCAGAATTTGCCACCTTGCATGAGCTGGTACAGTGGATATGAAACTTTTAGGACTTACGCAAAACCGCCCCAGCTGCGTTGTAGCTCCTCTCCTAGGAGCCGTGTACTATTCGTACTGTCTTCGTCGCTACGGTGTAGACGGGGTTTAAGACAACACCGTTGTCTGCCGACGAAACGAACCTCCCTTGCAAGGGATGTTTCCTAAAAGCGATAGCCTTGCTGGGACAATTTTGCGTAAGTCCTAACTTTCTATGTTCATTGCTGGCATGAACGCATAAAATGAAGCTATGCAACTCGATATTCGCGCACAAACCTTATTAAAAGCACTGGTCGAACGGTATATCGCCGATGGCCAGCCTGTGGGCTCCCGCGCGTTGTCGAAAATTTCCGGCCTGGAATTGTCGCCTGCGACCATACGCAATGTCATGGCTGACCTCGAAGAGATGGGTTTTGTTGCCAGTCCGCACACGTCAGCCGGACGCATACCCACGCCACGCGGGTATAGGGTGTTTGTGGATAAATTGCTTACAGTGCAAGAGATCAATGAAGTTGGTCTGGAGTCACGTCTACAGGCAGGCATGTTGTCGCAACCGCCACAAAAATTGATCGCCAATGCCGCACAGATTTTGTCTTCGCTGTCGCAGTTTGCCGGCGTCGTCATGACACCGCGTACCGAATCGATATTCCAGCAAGTCGAATTTCTGCGCTTGTCGGAAAAACGTATCCTGCTGGTCGTGGTGTCGCCCACCGGGGATGTACACAACCGTCTTTTGCTGACCGACGTAGACTATAACCAGGGGCAACTGGTGCATGCGGCCAATTACCTGAACCAGAATTTTGGCGGTTTAAGTTTTTCCGATGCGCGTACCCGCATCAACAGCGAATTACGGCAACTGCAAAATGACATGACCCGGTTGATGCAGGCGGCGGTGGAAGCGGGCAGCAACGCCATGGATGAGCAAAATGACGAGGTTGTCATTTCAGGTGAGCGCAATTTACTGAATGTGCAGGATCTGTCTTCCAACATGAGTTCCCTGCGTAAATTGTTTGACATGTTCGAGCAAAAAAGCAGTTTGATGCAATTGCTGGATGTGTCCAGCAAGGCGACTGGCGTGCAGATCTTTATCGGTGGTGAATCGCAGCTGGTTCCCATGGAAGAAATGAGCATAGTGACCGCACCCTATGAAGTTAACGGTAAGATAGTTGGTACACTGGGAGTCATAGGTCCGACCCGTATGGCCTATGAAAGAGTGATACCAATCGTGGATATTACCGCAAAGTTATTGTCGAATGCGCTGAGCCAGTAGCCTTTGAATTAATCGATATAGTTGACGTCATGCGCCTTGCTGAAACAGGTTTGGCGAGCAACCATGTCCAGCCTCTGGGTCGTGCAAGCAATTCTCTTACACTTGTGACTGATAATTATTGATATGGACAAGAAAAACGTAACAATACTATTGGTGGACGATAACGACGTCACCAGGGAAGTGCTGAGGGTAATCTTGCGCAGCGAAGGCTATGATGTCGTGGGTGAGGCAGCCGATGGCAGCACCGGGCTGGAAATGGCAGTCAAGCTCAAACCGCAACTGATCATGCTGGACGTGGTCATGCCCAAGATTAGCGGTATCGAGATTTTGCCGCGTCTGAAAGAACTGGTTCCCAATGCCCGTGTACTGATGGTCACCGCCAACAAGGACCAGGCAACCATTGCAGAAGCCGTCAAGACCGGTATTCATGGCTATATTCTCAAGCCATTCAATGCACAAAAAGTGATAGACACGGTAGCGGCTGTCGTTGCCAAAATCAGCAAGTAACGCAAGACCACCAGACTCAGGCAGGCTTGCCTGAGTTCTATTTGACTGCCTGCTTATGTGTCGCGTTGTGTGTTGATATGTGCAGAGTTATGTGCAGAGATTCGTCTGCAGGATGGATGAATGGTTTTTAAGTCTTGTGTTCGCAGTTGTTTTTTGTGCAGTTACCGTAAATGGCCAGCGCATGTTCGGCAATTTTAAAGCCACGGTCCAGCGCTACCTTTTGTTGGCGTTGCTCGATTTCTTCATCAAAAAATTCTTCAACCCTGCCACAATCCAGGCAGACCAGATGGTCATGGTGTGAACCCTCGTTCAGTTCGAAAATTGCCTTGCCGGTCTCGAAGTGATTGCGATTAAGCAGGCCGGCCTGCTCGAATTGCGTCAAAACACGATACACTGTTGCTAAGCCAACATCCATATTTTCATTCAGCAGGATCTTATACACGTCTTCTGCTGTCAGATGGCGAACCCGGCTGTTCTGGAAAATTTCCAGTATCTTCAGTCGTGGAAGGGTAGCTTTCAGGCCGCTGGCCTTCAGGTTTGGAGTGCTGTTTGTCATGTTTTCGATCAAAAATTTGCTATCTGCTTTATGATATCGGGTTTTAGGGCTTGTTGCTCAATAATGAGGTTACCTATGCGTTTGTTGTTTTCAGCTTCAAAACGGACCACACTGGGCCGTGCTGCAGGTCTGGCACTGATTGCCTGCCTGACTGCATGTTCGTCAGTTTTGCCTTTCTTGTCCAGTGCAGACAAAACTTCGGTGTATGCCACACCGACAAATACTGGTGACACCAGCGGAGCCCAGGTGGTCGCACCTACCGGTTTTGCTAAATTGCTCAGCTATATCTCACCTTACCGCGTGCCTATCCAGCAAGGTAACTTCGTATCACAGGAAATGATTTCCCAGTTGAAAGAAGGCATGACCCGTGAGCAAGTACGTTTTTTGCTGGGTACGGCTTTGCTGACTGACATGTTCCACGAAGACCGTTGGGATTATCCCTTCCGCCTGACCAAGGGCAATGGCGAACAAATCTCCAGCCGGGTATCAGTGTATTTCAAAAATAACACTGTTGCCAAGTTTGAAGGCGGTAACCTGCCGACTGAAAAAGATTATCTGGCCCGTATTACCGAATCCGCCCTGGGTGTGAATCGCGTACAGTCTGTCATCGATACTGATGGTCCGGCCAAGAAAAAAGAGAAATAAGACACTATGACAGCCTTGAAAATTGCCGTAGCGGGTGCTTCTGGCCGTATGGGGAAAATGTTGGTTGAAGCAATCAGCGCTGCGGATGACCTGGTACTGGCCGGGGCGCTGGATGTGCCTGGTTCGCCGGCACTGGGTACGGACGCCGGTCTCAGCCTGGGTAAGCCGACAGGGGTGTTGATCGAGTCGGATCTGGCCAAGGCTTTGGCAGATGCCGCCTACCTGATCGACTTCACCCGCCCTGAAGGTACGCTCAAGCACCTTGAGTATTGTGCTGCGCATGGCATCAAGATGATCATAGGTACCACCGGTTTTGACGAGGCAGGCAAGGCAGCCATTGCTGCCGCCGCGCAAAAGACTGCCATCATGTTTGCGCCAAATATGAGTGTGGGCGTGAATGTCACGATGAAGTTGCTGGAAATGGCCGCCAAAAGTTTTTCTCACGGGTATGACATTGAGATCATTGAGGCACATCACCGTCATAAAGTGGATGCGCCATCAGGCACTGCGCTGAAAATGGGTGAAGTGATTGCTGACACACTGGGTCGGGACCTGAATGAAGTCGGGGTATTTTCCCGCGAAGGCGTGACCGGCGAGCGTGATCCGTCCTCCATCGGTTTTGCCACTATCCGTGGCGGCGATATTGTCGGTGATCATACAGTCCTGTTTGCCGGCATCGGTGAACGAGTGGAAATAAGCCATAAGTCATCCAGTCGCGTCACCTATGCGCATGGCAGTTTGCGTGCAGCCCGTTTCCTGCAGGATAAAGCCACTGGCCTGTTCGACATGTATGATGTATTGGGTTTGCGCTAGTCGAAACGCTGACCCGGCCCTATGAATTCTGCGATCGCACATTATTGGGAACAGGCGGATTTGCTGGGACACATGGTCGGCTGGTTTTTGCTGGCGATGTCGGTACTCAGCTGGACCCTGATCTTGTTGAAGGCCTGGACTTTCTGGCGTATCCGTCAGGCGGCACCAGCCTTGCGGGCTTTCTGGCAATCACCCAGCCTGGCGGATGCCATGGCCATGCTGCGACAGGCCGATAAAGCACATATCTTTATGGCCCTGGCAGATGCCGCAGAGCAGGCAGACAGACGTGCCGGCACCTTGTCTGAACACACCGCATTCAGCGAAGTCCTCACCCGCAGCCTGCGCCAGCAATTGCAGACGCTTACCACCAGGCTGGAAGCCGGATTGACCATGCTGGCGTCGATAGGCGCAACGGCTCCCTTTGTCGGCTTATTGGGCACGGTGTGGGGTATCTATCATGCGCTGACGGCCATTTCGGCATCAGGTGCCGTGCAGATAGACCAACTGGCTGGCCCGGTTGGTGAAGCCCTGATCATGACCGCACTGGGATTGATAGTCGCCATCCCGGCAGTACTGGCCTATAACGGTTTTAACCGCATCAACCGCATTACCCTGGCCGAGCTGGATGGCTTTGCCTTCGACCTGCATGCGCACTGGTGCAAAACCTGAGGCTGACGCATGTCATTCGGTCAATTCCAACAATCTGATTCTGCTGCCTCCCGTTCACAGGGGGCGATGGCGGATATCAATGTCACACCCATGGTGGATGTGATGCTGGTCCTGCTGGTGATTTTCATTATCGCGGCCCCTTTCATGACGCATGCCATCAAGCTGGATTTGCCCCAGGCACAGTCTGCTGCCGTGCCAGAACCGGCGAATGCCATACCTATCGCATTCGATGCTGCAGGACGTCTGTACTGGGACAAGGACCTGTTGTCCATGGCTGAACTGGAGTCCAGGCTAGCCGTGCTCGCACGCAGTAACCCGCAGGCAGAAATACAATTGCGCGCCGACAAGGCAACCCGCTATGAAATCATTGCCCAGGTCATGGCTGCCGCCCAGGCACAAGGCTTGAGCCGGATTTCTTTCATTACCGACAAGAAAGCTGCACGCTAAACCTGGCAGGCCTGTCACGGGCAATGCACATTATTCCTTTCCACGACGCCATTATTCGGGTCTCTCCCAGAGGCTTTACTCAATAATACGGAGTAAGCAGTTATAATCTACGGTTCTGAGTCATTTCCGCACCTACTTCTGCTTACGCCATGCAAGAAAAATATACGCCTTCCGACGTCGAACAATCGGCGCAGTCCCATTGGAAAAAGATCGATGCCTATACGGTAGTAGAAAACAATCCACGTTTCCCTAAAGGCAAGTATTACGCTTGCTCCATGCTGCCTTACCCTTCCGGCAAGCTGCATATGGGCCATGTGCGTAATTACACGATCAATGACATGCTGGCACGCCAGTTGCGCATGAAGGGCTATAACGTCCTCATGCCTATGGGTTGGGATGCGTTTGGCTTGCCAGCAGAGAATGCCGCGATTGCGTATAAAAAATCGCCGGCAGAATGGACTTACGCCAACATCGAAGACATGAAGTCACAAATGCAACCCCTGGGTCTGGCATTTGACTGGACACGTGAAGTCGCGACTTGTGACCCGGACTACTATCGCTGGAACCAGTGGCTGTTCCTGAAGATGCTGGAAAAAGGCGTTGCCTACAAAAAAACCCAGGTCGTCAACTGGGACCCGGTCGATCAAACCGTGCTGGCGAACGAGCAGGTGATCGATGGTCGCGGCTGGCGCTCTGGTGCACTGGTCGAAAAGCGTGAAATCCCTGGCTATTATTTCGGTATCACCCAATACGCAGACGAACTGCTGAACAGTATTGACGATCTGGATGGCTGGCCTGAGCAAGTGCGTACCATGCAGCGCAACTGGATAGGCAAGAGCGAAGGCGTGCGCTTCGCTTTCCCGCATGACATCAAGGATGACAGCGGCGCGCTGGTACAAGACGGCAAGATGTATGTCTTTACGACCCGCCCTGACACCATCATGGGCGTGACTTTCTGCGCAGTAGCAGCAGAACATCCTATCGCCACGCTGGCAGCAAAGAACAATGCCGCACTGGCAGCCTTCATCGAAGTCTGCAAGGCGGGGGGTACCACGGAAGCCGAAATGGCGACCAAAGAAAAAGAGGGCATGCCTACCGGCCTGTTTGTCACCCATCCTTTGACAGGTGAGCAGGTCGAAGTCTGGGTCGGCAATTATGTCTTGATGACCTATGGTGATGGTGCTGTCATGGGCGTGCCTGCACATGATGAACGCGATTTCGCCTTTGCGAAAAAATACCATATCGCCATCAAGCAAGTGGTGGCGATTGAAGGCGAAAGTTTCAGTACTGATGCCTGGGCAGAATATTATGGCGACAAGCAGCGTGGCGTTACCGTCAATTCCGGCAAGTATGATGGCCTGAGCTTTAAAGCCACGGTTGATGCAGTGGCGAATGACCTGGTAGCCAAGGGGCTGGGCGAAAAGAAAACCACCTGGCGCTTGCGTGACTGGGGCATTTCTCGCCAGCGCTACTGGGGTACACCCATCCCTATCATCCATTGCGCAAGTTGCGGTGATGTGCCTGTACCATATGAAGATTTGCCGGTGGTATTGCCTACCGACTGCATCCCGGATGGTTCTGGCAATCCATTGAAGCACCGTGAAGATTTCCTGAATGTGCCTTGCCCTAAATGTGGCAGCCCGGCACATCGCGAAACCGACACCATGGATACTTTCGTTGATTCCAGCTGGTATTTCATGCGTTATACCTGCCCGGATGCGACCACCATGGTGGATGAGCGCAATGATTACTGGATGGCGATGGACCAGTACATCGGCGGCGTCGAACATGCGGTTTTGCATTTGCTGTATGCGCGTTTCTGGACCAAGGCCATGCGTGACCTGGGCCTGGTCAAGATAGACGAGCCTTTCAAAAACCTGTTCACCCAGGGCATGTTGCTGAACGAGTCTTACTATCGTGAAGATGCCAGTGGCAAGAAAATCTGGTTCTACCCGAATGAAATCGAAGTCCAGCATGATGACAAGGGCCGTCCTGTTGCTGCCGTGTTGAAGTCGGATGGACAGCCTGTGCAAATGGGCGGCATCGAAAAGATGTCCAAATCCAAAAACAACGTGGTCGAACCCAAAGACATTATCGAGCAGTTTGGTGCTGATACAGCACGCCTGTTCACCATGTTTGCCGGTCCTCCAGATCAAAGTGCGGCCTGGAGTAATAGCGGGGTAGAAGGGGCATCGCGTTACTTGCGTCGCCTGTGGGCATCGGCGTTGAAATTGTCTGGCACGATTGCCTCTGGTTCGGTCGCGCCCCTTGCTTACGCCAATGATGTCAAGGCCTTGCGCCGCGAAGTGCATCTGACGCTGAAGCAGATCGATGCCGATTACGATCGCCTGCAATACAACACCGTGGTCTCCGGTGCGATGAAGTTGTTGAACACGATAGAGTCCTTCAAGTCAGAAGCCGAAGGTAGTGCAGCAGCCTTGCGCGAAGCTTTCGGCATCTTGCTGCGTGGGCTGTATCCGGTGTGCCCGCACATTGCCCATGTGCTGTGGCAGGAACTGGGTCTGGCTGCTGACCTGGGTGAAATCATAGATGCACCCTGGCCGCTGGTGGATGAAGCGGCATTGGTGCAGGATGAAATCGAGCTGATGGTGCAAGTCAATGGCAAACTGCGTGGCAGCATCAAGGTTGCCAAGGATGCCGACAAGGCCACCATAGAAGCGACTGCCCTGGCCAATGAAAGCGTGCAGAAATTCATGGAGGGTGCCGCCAAGAAAATTATTATCGTGCCTGGCAAACTGGTGAATATCGTTGCCTGAGGTGTGGTAAAAGCGATGAAAAAAGCGGTGACAAAAGCGTGGTGTTGAACAATAGTCTGATTTGTAACAAAGGAAACTGCATGCAAGCAATGTATTTCAAGCGTCTGCAATGGCTGGCAGCCATCCTGTCTGTGATGCTGCTGTCTGCTTGTGGGTTTGCCTTGCGCGGCCCGGTGGCTTTGCCGTTCAAGAATATATACATAGGCATGCCGGAAAGCTCGGCACTGGGTGGTGAATTGCGTCGCCAGATACGCGCCAACGGGCAGACCCAGATCATGTCCAGCGCCAAGGATGCGCAGGTCATACTCGAAGTCATGAGTGAAACCAGGGACAAGCAGATTCTGTCTCTGAACAGCCAGGGTCGTGTGCGTGAATACAATTTGATTTACAACTTCCGTTTCCGCCTGCGCAACAACGAAGGCAAGGAATATCTGGAACCGGTAGATATACAACTGAAGCGCAACATCAGTTTCAATGAAACCCAGGTGTTGGCGAAAGAGGCCGAAGAAGTCTTGCTGTACCGTGACATGCAAAATGACCTGGTGCAGCAGATCATGCGCCGCCTGGCCGTTGTAAAGATGGACGATTAAGATGCTGCTACGCTTCGATGCCCTCGATGGCCATCTGGCGAAAACACTGGCGCCACTGTATGTGATCACCAGTGATGAGCATTTGCTGGCGCTGGAAGCTGCAGACAAGATACGCCGCACGGCAAAGGCACAGGGTTTTTACGAGCGTGACATCCTGACGGTGGAACGCAGTTTTAAATGGGGTGCCTTGCTGGCAGCGAATCAGTCGCAATCCCTGTTTGGTGATAAAAAACTGATCGACTTGCGCATTCCCACCGGCAAGCCCGGCAAGGATGGTGGCCAGGCCTTGCAGGAATATGTGGCGAATCTGTCGCCAGATAACCTGACCCTGATCACCTTGCCCAAGCTCGACTGGGCTACGCAAAAAGCCGCCTGGGTGACCAGTCTGCAGCAGGCTGCGGTGTATATCGATATCCCGCTGGTGGAACGTAATCAGTTGCCTAACTGGATCAGCCTGCGCTTATCGATGCAACAGCAAAACGCTGACAGGCAAAGCCTGGATTTTATTGCTGACAGGGTAGAGGGCAATTTGCTGGCTGCGCATCAGGAAATCCAGAAACTGGCATTGCTGCATCCACCTGGCAAACTGAGTTTTGAACAAATCCATGATGCCGTACTGAATGTGGCGCGCTATGATGTCTTCAAGCTCAATGAAGCCATGCTGTCTGGCGATGTGGCAAGACTGGTACGTATGCTGAATGGTTTGAAGGGCGAGGGCGAAGCATTGCCACTGGTCTTGTGGGCCATGGCAGAAGAAATTCGCACCTTGCTGAAATTGAAGTCCGGCATGGCGCAGGGCAGACCCTTGTCAGCCTTGTTGAAAGAATATCGCATCTGGGGCCCGCGTGAAAAGCTCATGGACCCGGCCCTGCGGCGCGTCAGCCTGACAACTCTGCGAGCGGCCCTGCAAGAAGCTTCACAAGTCGATAAGATGGTAAAAGGTTTACGAGCCAAGGCATTTGCAGGCGATCCCTGGGATGCCTTGTTGCAATTGGGTTTGAAAGTGGCCAAGGCAGCTTAAGCGCTGCATGGCCTGCACCTGATGCTGATAGCAAGCGGTTTATCAAACCGGAAATTGAATTCTCTTGCCATCTTTCTGGTGGCTGATCAACGAATATGAGGATGCTCAGACGTTCTCTGAAGACGATATGGATATCAAGCACTACATGAACGACCTCGGCACCCGTGCCCGCGCAGCATCGCGCGCCATGGCCAAAGCCGACACTGCCGCCAAGAACAAGGCCTTGTCACTGATCGCCGCAGCCATCAGGCGTGAAGCTGCGGTCTTGCGCGCAGCCAATGAACTCGACCTGGAAGCAGCAAAAGCAGCAGGCATGGAAGCCGCCATGCTGGACCGGCTGACCCTGTCCGACAAGGCAATTGCCACCATGGCCGAAGGGCTGGAACAGATCGTCAGCCTGGCTGACCCTATTGGTGAAATCTCGAACATGAAATACCGTCCTACCGGCATACAGGTAGGGCAGATGCGGGTGCCGCTGGGTGTCATTGGCATTATTTACGAAGCGCGCCCGAATGTGACCGTGGATGCGGCTGGCCTGTGCATCAAGAGTGGCAACGCCACCATATTGCGCGGTGGCTCGGAAGCCATACACTGCAACCAGGCCCTGGCGAAACTGGTCAAGGAAGGCCTGGCCGGTGCCGGCTTGCCGGCTGATGCTGTACAGATTGTAGAAACTACTGACCGTGCTGCCGTTGGCGAACTGATCACCATGCCGCACTATGTCGACGTGATTGTCCCGCGTGGCGGCAAGGGCCTGATCGCGCGCCTGATGCAGGAAGCGACCGTACCGATGATCAAGCATCTGGACGGTATCTGTCATGTCTATATCGATGACAAGGCTGACCTGAAAAAAGCAGTCGATGTGGCCTTCAACGCCAAATGCCATCGCTACGGCACTTGCAACACCATGGAAACCTTACTTGTCGCGCAAGGCATTGCAGCGCAGGTCTTGCCTGCACTGGCTGACCTGTATGCAGGCAAGCAGGTGGAATTGCGTTGCGATGATGCCGCCGCTGCGATCCTGGCAGGCTATCCGTATCTTGCCAAAGCCACAGAAGAAGACTGGAGCACGGAATACCTGGCAGCGATCCTTGCAGTCAAGGTGGTGGCCGACATGGATGAAGCCATTACCCATATCAATGATTATTCATCCAAGCATACCGAATCCATCATCACTGAAGACTATAGCCGTGCCCTGCGCTTCTTGCGTGAAGTCGATTCGGCATCGGTGATAGTGAATGCCTCTACCCGTTTTGCCGATGGGTTTGAATATGGTCTGGGTGCAGAGATTGGTATCTCGAACGACAAGCTGCATGCGCGTGGACCGGTAGGGCTGGAAGGCTTGACTTCGATGAAGTATGTGGTCTTTGGTCATGGCGAAGTGCGTCAGTAACAAAGTAAAAATAAATACTGCAAATTAAAAAAGGTACATCATGCTTTGGGTAAAAGCTTTTCACATCCTGTTCGTCACGTCCTGGTTTGCCGGTCTGTTTTATCTGCCGCGCATTCTGGTCAATCTGGCGATGGAAAGCCATGTGACGACCACGGAGCGGCTGTTGTTGATGGCGCGCAAACTGTATCGCTTCATGACGATATTGGCCGTGTTGGCCCTGGTGCTTGGCCTGTGCTTATGGCTGGGGTATGGCATAGGCAAGGGGCCGGGTAATGGCTGGCTGCATGCCAAGCTGGCTTTCGTGATCTTGCTGATAGGCTATCACCACGCCTGCGGCAGCTTGCTGAAGAAATTTGAGAAGGGCATGAACAAGCGCAGCCATGTCTGGTTTCGCTGGTTTAATGAAGTGCCGGTGATTTTGTTGTTGGTGATATTGATTTTGGTTGTTGTCAAACCTTTTTAGGGAACTTAATTTTGTAGGAGCGGCTTTAGCCGCGAACATTGTGCCGTGTCCATCATTCAGCTTACATCGGCTATTCGCGGCTGAAGCCGCTCCTACACGAATCAGAACTCCAGGTCAGCAATTGGCGGTGAAAATTCACCATTGTTTTTTAACGGATAAAGGGCACTCCTATGACGCGTTATTCTTATTTTTGTCCATGCCCACGTGGCCTGGAAATAGCCCTGGCTGAAGAGCTGGGTGAAATTGCAGCCATGGATAAAACCATGTCTGTGCACAATCAGGTGCCTGGCGGTGTGCACTGTTCAGGCAGTCTGCATGATGGCTGGCGTATCAACCTGCATTCACGCATTGCTTCACGCGTGCTGATGCGCATGGCGCATTCCGGCTATGCCAATGAAAATGATATTTATGACCTGGTGCTGGATCAGCCATGGGAAGACTGGTTTGGCTACCACCACACGATACGGGTTGATGTCACGGCAGTGAAGTCGCCTTTGAAGAGTCTGGATTTTGCCACGCTTAAAATCAAGGATGCGATCTGCGACCGTTTCCGCGACCAGTTCACCCAGCGTCCATCGGTCAACACCAAGAACCCGGACATGCGCATCGTCGGTTTTCTGGATGCGCGCAATTTCACGATTTACCTGGATATCTCAGGCGAACCATTGTTCAAACGCGGCTGGCGACTGGAAACCGGTGATGCGCCCTTGCGTGAAAACCTGGCAGCAGGTTTGTTGCGTACCGCTGGCTGGAAACCGGGCACCCCCTTGTTTGACCCTATGTGCGGGTCCGGTACCATTCTGATTGAAGCAGCGCAAATCCTGGCAGGTATTCCACCAGGCCTGAAGCGTGAATTTGCGTTCGAGAAAATGCATCAGTTTGATGCCGATGCCTGGGCACAGATCAAGGCCAGCGCCAAGCCACATCCTTTGCCAACCGAGCCAACTATTTTTGGCAGTGATATTTCCGGTGACATGATCGTCATGACGCGCAATAACCTGAACAAGGCTGGTATCCGTTTTGACGTGCCACTGAAGCAGATAGAGGCGCAGGAAATCAAGGCACCGACGACCGCGCCGGGTGTTTTGCTGACCAATCCACCTTACGGCGAACGTATCGGTGTGCGCGGCGACAGCACGATGGAAGATGATGATATGGCCAAAGATTTCTTCAGTGCTTTCAGTACCACGCTGAAGCAGCGTTTTGCTGGTTGGAGCGTGTTCCTGTTTACTGCTGATTTGAGCTTGCCGAAAATGTTGCGCCTGAAAGAATCGCGCAAGACGCCGTTCTATAACGGCGCGCTGGAATGCCGTTTGTTCCGCTTTGATATGGTGGCCGGCTTTAATCGCAGGGAAGAAGCCAAGCCCAAAGATATCGCTGAATAATTTTCATCATGTCGTTACAAAACGGCCAGGCCTCAGCAGACCTGGCCGTTTTGCTTTAGGCTTACAGGTATTCCTGTCGTTTGCAAAAAGTGGAGATACTCTGATGTCACAAGAAGCAATAGCAAAGCAATTGAATTTGAAAGATCCATCCTTATTGCGTGACCGCGCCTATATCAATGGTGAGTGGGTCACAGGTTCAGCCAAGTTTGAAGTGAATAACCCTTCCACATTGGCAATATTGGGTACGGTGCCGAATCTGGATGCCAGCCATACTGAAATCGCCATCAAGGCTGCACAAGTTGCCTTCCCGCTGTGGGCTGCAAAAACCGGTAAAGAGCGTGCCAATCTGATGCGCAAATGGTTTGACCTGATGATAGAGAATGCCGATGACCTTGCCGCCATCATGACCGCAGAGCAGGGCAAGCCTTTGGCTGAAGCCAAGGGTGAAGTCATCTACGGTGCCAGTTTCATAGAATGGTTTGCCGAAGAAGCCAAACGGGTATCCGGCGACGTCATGGCATCGACCTGGAGCGACAAGCGCATGGTGGTATTGAAGCAGCCGATTGGTGTCTGTGCTTCCATCACGCCGTGGAACTTCCCTATCGCCATGATTACGCGCAAGGTGGCACCTGCCGTTGCGGCCGGTTGTTCCATCGTCATTAAACCTGCAGAACAGACACCCCTGTCGGCCCTGGCGATGGCTGAACTGGCGCACAGAGCTGGCATACCAGCAGGTATCATCAATATCATCACGGCTGATTCTGAACAATCCATCGCTGTCGGCAAGGTTTTGTGTGACAGCCCTGTGGTACGTCATTTGTCCTTCACCGGTTCAACACCGGTTGGTCGTATCCTGATGCGGCAGTCGGCACAGACAGTGAAAAAAATGGCACTGGAGCTGGGTGGGCATGCCCCGTTTATCGTGTTTGAAGATGCAGACCTGGATGCCGCAGTGGAAGGCGCATTGCAGTCGAAATTCCGCAATTCTGGCCAGACCTGTGTCTGTACCAACCGGTTTTATGCGCACGAATCGATTTATGATGCCTTTGTAGAAAAACTGGCAGCCGGTGCCAAGAAAATCAAGGTCGGTGATGGCTTTGCGACTGGCATCAACCAGGGGCCAATGATCGATGCGCAGGCCATAGCCAAGGTCGAAGAACATGTCGCCGACGCCCTGAAGCAAGGGGCCAGTTTGCAGGCTGGTGGTAAATTGCTTGAAGCCGGGAAACTTTTTTATGAACCAACGGTGCTGTCGAATGTCACATCTGGCATGTTGATCATGAATGAAGAAACCTTTGGTCCGGTGGCTGCCGTGGTCAAGTTCAAGACTGAAGAGGAAGCCGTTGCTGCTGCCAACAACACGGATTTTGGCCTGGCCTCGTATTTTTATTCACGTGACATAGGGCGCGTCTGGCGGGTTGCTGAAAAACTTGAATATGGCATGGTCGGTATCAATACCGGCCTGATCTCGAACGAAGTGGCACCGTTTGGCGGCGTCAAACAATCCGGCCTGGGGCGTGAAGGTTCCAAATATGGCATGGATGAATACCTGGAAATGAAGTACCTGTGCATGGGCGGAATATAAATCCATTCATGCAGTACCCAAGACGACCACGCGGGTTTGTTGCCTGTGTGGCGTGTAACCTGAATAGTAAACATGTCTTCTACTACCAAAGTCAGTAATGCTGGCCTGGCGACCTTATTGGCTGCCCTGGCCATGTTGGGCCCGTTTTCGATTGACACCTATTTACCGGCATTCCCGAATATTCAGGCAACCCTGCACGCCAGCGCGCTGGAGGTACAGCAAACCCTGACGGCTTATATGCTGTCGTTTGCCGTCATGACCTTATGGCATGGGGCATTGTCTGATGCCTTTGGCCGACGTAACGTGATTCTGGTGGCACTGGCGGTCTTTGCGGTGGCCAGTTTTGGCTGCGCTTCCGTACACAGCATTCATTATCTGTGGGGTTTTCGTATTCTGCAGGGCGTGTCAGCCGGTGCCGGCATGGTGGTCGGGCGAGCCATCATACGGGATTTGTATGCGGGCGCGCCGGCAGAGCGCCTGTTGTCCCTGGTGACCATGATTTTTTCGATCGCCCCCGCAATCGCCCCTATTTTGGGCGGCTGGGTAGTCAGTTTTGCGAGTTGGCGCGCCATTTTTCTATTATTGTTCGGCTACACCATTGTATTGTGGTGGGCCAGCTACAAATACCTGCCGGAATCGCTGCCGCTAGACAAGAGACAGCCTTTTAGTGCAGAATTTCTGTGGGAAAGTTATAAAAAAGTCTTCAAATCACCGCTATTCCATTTGAAGGCAGGTACTATTGCCTTTAATTTTGCCGGTCTGTTTTTGTATGTGTCTGCCGCGCCCGCGTTTATCACCCAGCATTTGCATCTGGGACCAGACCAGTTTGGCTGGCAGTTCGTACCGTCGGTAGGAGGTATTTTTTTTGGTGCCCTGGCAGCCAACCGCCTGGCTGGAAAAATGACGGTCTGGAAACAGGTCAGCATCGGTTTTTGCTTCCTGCTGGGGGCGGCGGTATTCAACGTCGTCTTCCATTTTTTTTCAGCCCCCGTATTGCTGTGGTCTGTAACGCCTTTGTTTTTTTATACTTTTGGCATGTCTTTGGTCGCACCCGGTGCAACCTTGCTAGTTTTGGATCTATTTCCTAATATAAGGGGCATAGTCGCTTCCTGCCAATCAGCGACAGTGACTATGCTGGGAGCTGTGATTGCCGGTGTTGTGGCCCCGGCACTGGATCATTCAGTGCTGACGCTGGCACTGGGGCAGTTGGGATGCACCACAATTGCAGCCGTGATGTGGTACACGGGACGTGCCTATTGGCGTGCCATGACCGCACAAAACCAGAATGCATGGGAAACGGTAGAATAAATGCAAAATAGTATTGATTGAGTAAGTAATAAATAAATTTCGAGTCAGTTACTTGAAATATCTTTTACTGACCATATATAATTGGTGCTTTGCAGCAAATTGTTAAATTTCATCCTGTAACATTTGATTTACATGAGATTTACTTCAATTTTTTTTGCATATGCAAATAAGATATCCATCGTGTTCTTTTAAAGCGGACTTATATAGAGTGTAGCCTTTTAGACACGCCGAATTCATCAAGTTGTCACTTTTCGCAGGTATCGTGCCGCTTGTCGTTGGATCTCTTACCGATTCAAGGCTGTAAAACACCTGTAATTCTGTTTTTACCGTGCTTGAAATCAATTGGTGAAAACTTAACATTCATTTTTGGAAACTAGATAATGAAAAAATCCTTCCTTGCACTTGCTCTGATGAGTGCTTTCTCCGGTGCAGCGTTTGCTCAATCTTCCGTTACTGTCTACGGTATTGTTGACGCTGGCTTCCAAAGTCTGGATAACGGTACAGTTGCTGGCCGTTTCAACAAACTCCAGAGTGGTCAGGAAAACGGTTCCCGTCTGGGCTTCAAAGGTACTGAAGACCTCGGTGGCGGCCTGAAAGCCAACTTCGTTCTGGAAATGGGTCTGAACGTTGATGATGGTAGCTCTGCACAAGGCCGTACATTTGGCCGTCGCTCCACAGTTGGCCTGTCTGGCGATTTCGGTACAGTAGATCTGGGCCGTGACAAGACTCCAACTTTCAAATTCTTCGACAACTTTGATCCGTTTGCATCCGGCTTCATCAACAACGGCAGTGGTTTGTCCAACCTGTACTTCATCGGTGGCTCTGCAACCGTTGCTGGTGCTAATGCCAACTCCACAGGTCGCGCAAGCAATGCAATCTATTACTACACACCAGGCAACCTGAACGGTTTCTCTGCTGTTGGTCAATATGGCTTCGGCGAAGCCGCTGGCGACAATTCTGCTGGCCGTTCCCTGGGTCTGAACCTGCGTTATACAGCCAATGGTCTGGACGTTGGTTACTCTTTCGTCAAAGACAATGGTCAAGCTGCAGTTGGTGGCCCAGTCAATGCACGTAAAGGTAATACACTGGCTGCTTCCTACGACTTCGGCGTAGCGAAACCAGTTTTGATCTATCAAAAAGTGAGCGATGACGCTGCTCTGGCTGTTGATCAAAAGATCTTCACTTTGGGTGTAACAGTTCCTTTTGATGCAACAAACAAAGTTCTGGCTACTTACTCCAAAATCAAAGATTCCACACGTCTGTCTGCTGCTACAACGGACACAGTTGGCGATGCCAAGCAATTCGCTGTCGGTTATCAGTACACATTCTCCAAGCGTACTGACCTGTATGCTGCTTTCGCTAGCACATCACAAGATGCCAATTCCCAAAAAGTGGGCGCAGCAGTTAAAGGCGCTGACGTAAAAGAATTGACATTCGGTATACGTCACCAGTTCTAATATCCTTGTCAGTCGGGTTGCGACCTGACTGGTACTGATACTAAAAGAGGCGCTGTCTTTTGAGACAGCGCCTCTTTTTTCTGCGTTGCCAGGATGCTGGCAATCACCGCTTTGATGCATTGATACAGACCCGTGGCCGATATTTCTGTCAGTCCATGCCGGGTTTGTTACAATGTCCATATACTTAGTTGAACAGGGCTGTATCATGAAAACAACATCGAACATCGTCACTGGCGCGTTGGCCAACCTGGCTGCCTTACTGGTGAGTGTGGCTGCGATGGCACAAACGCCACCCAAAGTGGACCCGGTACCACCGAAACTGGAAAAACTCGAAGAAATCAGCAATGAGCCAGGCGTGACTGTCGCCAAGCCTGAACCAAAAAACAAAGTAGTAGAAAAACGCAGTAATGGCGGTAAAGTCACTGAAGCCCAGGTCAAGGCTGGCAATAGCAACTATACCGTGAAGGCCAACCCTGAATACGGTAATGCGCCCAAGGGAACCGTCCAGGGGGACTCGAACCGGGCGGCGCAATGGACCATCCTGGAATTTGGTGGCAAGAAAGAAGCCAAGGAAGGCAATCCACCTGATGTGCTGCCACCAGCAGCACCGGCCAAGCCGGCTCCTGCCAGTTCTGCGGTTAGCAAATAAATTTTTATTCGTCCTTCATTTTAAATAACATGGCAGTTTTTACACCGGTAAGTCTGGAAGACCTTGGCCCCTGGATGAAACAATACCCGCTTGGCAAAGTGCTGGGCATCAAGGGTATCGCTTCAGGAATTGAAAACAGCAATTTCTTCATCACTACTGAAGCGGGTGAGTTTGTCCTGACGATTTTTGAAAATCTGAATTTCGAACAACTACCGTTTTATTTGAAGTTGATGCGTCACCTGGCTGACCATGGCGTATTGGTGCCGGCACCGATTGCCAATGATCAGGGCGAACTGGTGGTGGCACTGCATGGCAAGCCCGCAGCGATCGTCAGCAAACTCGAAGGCCGCTCGCAGATGGAGCCGCAGCCACAACACTGCGCAGAAGTCGGCAGCATGCTGGCGCGTATGCATCTGGCAGGACAGGATTTCAGCATACAGCAGCCCAATTTACGTTCGCTGGACTGGTGGCATGAAACTACGCCCAAGGTCTTGCCTTTCCTGTCTGATGAATTGCAGCATCTGTTGCGTGCCGAAGTGCATTTCCAGGATGCCTTTGACAGCACAGCCATCTATCGCGCCTTGCCGCGTGGCCCGATTCATGCCGACCTGTTCCGCAACAATGTGATGTTTGACGGTGAGCGCCTGACGGGCTTCTTTGATTTTTATTTTGCCGGTTGTGACACCTGGATATTTGATGTGGCAGTGACGGTCAATGACTGGTGTATTGATGTGGCCACCGGTGTATTGGATGAAAAGCGTGTGCTGGCGCTGTTGAACGCCTATCATGCAGTAAGGCCGTTCACGCAGGAAGAAGGTATTGCCTGGCAGCCTATGTTACGTGCAGCAGCACTGCGTTTCTGGCTGTCGCGCCTATATGACTTTTACCAACCACGGGACGCAGAAATGCTGACGCCGCATGATCCTGGTCATTTTGAACGCATACTTCGTTTAAGAGAGTCCGCCAGCGTGTCCCCTTTGCCGAGTCAATGATGAATGCAGTTGATGCCGCATCCGGATGGGGATGGGTGAAACAAGGTTTCACGCTGTTTGGCAAACAGCCAGCTGAAATGCTGACACTGTTTTTTGCCTACATGTTTTTAAGCCTGGTGATAGGGTTCATTCCTTTTGCCGGACGGTTCCTGCCCTTGATGCTGGTGCCAGTATTTGCCATGAGTTTCATGCAGGCATGTAGTCAAATCGAGGATGATAAGCGGGTGTATCCCAATCTGCTGTTGACGGGATTCCGGTCCGAAGGATTGTTGCGCCTGTTGAGCCTGGGTGTGCTGTATGTGCTGGCGGCAATGTCGGCGATCGGTCTGTCCAGCCTGGCGGATGACGGTATATTCTTGAATTTCATTTTTGCAATGACGCCGGAAGACCCCGAAACCCTACCCAAGGGCAAGCTGTTTTTGGGTATGCTGGTAGCAGGTCTGGCTTATCTTCCCGCCATGATGGCATTCTGGTTTGCAGCGCCCCTGATCACCTGGGGCAGAATGTCGGTGGGCAAAGCCGTGTTTTACAGTTTCTTCGCAGTCCAGCGTACCGGTCTGGCATTTACTGTGTATGGACTGGCATGGCTGTTGATCGGCGTTTTTGGGCCGACTTTATTGGGCATGATAACGGCTGCCGTCGTGGGGCAGGTCGCCATAGGCTTGCTGGTGATGATACCGGTATCGCTGGTGCTGACGGTGGTGATGTATTGCTCGTTTTATCCGACCTACACAACTATTTTTGGCAGGCCGGATATACCGCGGTCAGAAACCCCGCAAAATCCGGAAATGCCGCCAGGATAGATCCGCTGACACAGATTCTTGGGGGAGTGTATTTCGTACAGGATAGACGTTCACAACTTTAGCGACACCAAGCGTTAAAGTTACCGGAATCCCTTGTCAAGGAAACGGATTAATTTCTATGGTATCCAGTGGAGACGCGTCCTGAGCGGAAATGCCTACTACCGTGGCAACGACGACCCTGTTGCCAGACAATAAGGCGACTTGCTCTACATGGTTCAAACCAAAATTAGCCATGGTACTGACAGGGTCATTTTTGTGAGATTCCAACATAATTGCGCTTGAATCTATCGCATTCAAATACTCGATCAGACCATTTTTCAGTGGAAGTTCAATCAAATTTGCCATTTGAATCACCTTTTAATTAACTTTATTACACCGTTTCCAATTTGTTCGTTAGAATGGTCTTAATTTGACCGTTCTAGTGCACTCATTAGAACTTCTTGATACGTTGGAGTTGCATAATCGACACGAAACCGTGCCCCGCGACTGTGTTCCAACGCAAAACTGATCGACCTTATTAGCATCTGTGCAAGCACTCCATCCCATACAGGGAGAAAGCCACCTCCGATCCAGAATAACGTCTCTTTAACCTCAGTTTCTTCACGAATAACAGGCAACTGAAGTAGGTAGTCGAGTCTCTGTAAGATATCACAAATTTTTACACTTTCAGTATGTGAAACAAAAAAACTGGTTTCATTCCATTTTTTAAGTGTAAAGCGCATTCCAGCCTTCATTCAATCCGCTGGCATCCCATCCCACCCTGCAAATAATGGTGCCAGCGTGATTTCAGCCTGTTCAAATCAGTCTGCTGACTGATGCTCCGAAGGCAGATCGAGGTCTTCAATAATCTCGAAGCTGTGCGTCATTTCTGCCGTTTTTTCCAGCATGATGGATGCCGAACAGTATTTCTCATGCGACAGCTTGATGGCACGCTCCACCAGATTCGGTTTCAACTGACGGCCCCGCACAATAAAGTGAAAGTTGATCTTGGTGAAGACCTTGGGTTCAGTGTCGGCACGTTCTGCTGTCAGCCTGACCTCACAGCCACGGATGTCCTGCTTGCTTTTACGCAATATCAGTACGACGTCATAGGCGCTACAGCCGCCTGTACCCAATAGCACCATTTCCATCGGCCTTGGTGCCAGGTTACGACCACCGCCATCGGGTGCGCCATCCATCAACACGGCATGACCCGAGCCGGTCTCTGCCAGAAAAGACATGCCGGACAAACCTGTCCAGCGTACAGTTGCTTCCATTTTTCCTCCTAGAAATTACACTTGTTACAGATTGTAGCCTAACGAGCAAAATTCTGACTTTGTGCACCAAAACGGTAAATTACCTTGCAGCGCACAATTTCTTGTCCTATTATTGACTCATCGGTTAGTTAATGCTTCTTGCCCTTAACTGCCAAGCAATTGTCTCCTCCACCTACTCCTTTGGTGGATTCAACCCGAAGCTAGTCTTCGGGTTTTTTTTTGCCTTTTTATAAAGGCATCTGCACAAAAATTAAACAATCCTTGCACTAAGTCTTTGAAAATACTATAATTTCCGACTCCCTGATCGCCCCAGGCGAGAAGTGATAAGGACGAGTCTGCTGAAATTAGTAGCAGAACCACCAAAAACACAGAATATTCAGGGCGTTTTTAACTTTTATTAGGATTCAACATGAAAACCTTTTCCGCTAAGGGCCATGAGGTTCAGCGCGACTGGTTCGTGATTGACGCGACAGATAAAGTACTCGGACGTGTTGCCAGCGAAGTGGCACTCCGTTTACGCGGCAAGCATAAACCAGAATTTACACCACACGTAGACACAGGCGATTTTATCGTTGTTGTTAACGCAGGCAAACTGCGCGTGACTGGTACTAAAGCTCTGAACAAAACATACTACCGTCACACTGGTTATCCAGGCGGTATCTATGAAACAAATTTCCAGAAAATGCAAGAGCGTTTTCCAGGTCGTGCACTCGAGAAAGCTGTTAAAGGCATGCTGCCTAAAGGCCCACTCGGTTATGCAATGATCAAGAAGCTGAAAGTCTATGCAGATGCAACACATCCGCACGCAGCTCAGCAACCACAAGTACTCGACATCTAAGGATTAGCCATGATCGGTAATTACAACTACGGAACTGGCCGTCGCAAGAGCGCAGTTGCTCGCGTATTCCTGAAATCCGGCAGCGGCAAAATCGTTGTCAACGGCAAACCAGCTAATGAGTATTTCTCTCGTGAAACTGGCCTGATGGTCATTCGTCAACCTCTGGAACTGACTAATAATCTCGAAACATTCGACATTATGGTTAACGTTCACGGCGGCGGCGAGTCCGGCCAATCCGGTGCTGTTCGTCACGGTATCACTCGTGCCCTGATCGACTACGATGCAACTTTGAAACCTGAATTGTCCAAAGCTGGCTTCGTTACTCGTGATGCTCGCGAAGTTGAACGTAAAAAAGTTGGTCTGCGCAAAGCACGTCGCGCAAAGCAATTCTCCAAGCGTTAATTTTTTCCCGCTGGAACGAAAAAGCCGCCTGGATGGGCGGCTTTTTTGCTTTGGGCATGGCTTATGTCAGACATGTAACGAGTTTTATACTGAATATCAGGTTCAAGTCTTCTGCTGTTAGAATAGCGTCAAAATTGCTTGCAAGGAAAAGATCATGATCAAAATAGGCATTGTTGGAGGTACAGGTTATACCGGTGTGGAGTTGCTGCGGATACTCGCATCGCATCCGCAGGCACAGATTACTGCCATTACCTCGCGTAAGGAAGATGGCTTGCTGGTGTCCGAGATGTACCCATCCTTGCGTGGCCGCGTGGACATCGCTTTTACTTCACCGGACAAAGCTAACCTGAAACAATGCGATGTCGTGTTTTTTGCGACCCCGCATGGCGTCGCCATGGCACAGGCACCAGAATTACTGGCGGCAGGCGTAAAGGTGATTGACCTGGCGGCAGACTTCCGTATGAAGAATGTGGCAGAATTTGAAAAATGGTATGGCATCCCGCATACCTGCACCAATGTGCTGGAAGAAGCGGTGTATGGTTTGCCGGAATTGAATCGCGCAGCCATCAAGTCGGCGCGAGTGATAGGCAACCCTGGTTGCTACCCGACCACCATGCAACTGGGCTTTTATCCGCTGCTGAAGGCGGGCATTATTGATGCAGGCAATCTGATTGCTGATTGTAAATCTGGCGTGTCGGGTGCCGGCAGAAAAGCTGAGCTGGGCCTGCTGTTTTCTGAAACCAGCGATAGCTTTAAAGCCTATGGCGTATCTGGCCATCGCCATACACCAGAGACCGTGGAACAATTGCAAGCCATGAGCAAAGACGCGATTGGCCTGCTGTTCACACCGCATCTGGTGCCGATGATACGTGGCATGCATTCAACCCTGTATGCGCGCTTGAATAGCGAAACCAGCAACGAGCAATTGCAATCCCTGTTTGAAGATGCCTACAAGGATGAGCCATTTGTGGATGTGATGCCATTTGGCGCGCACCCTGAAACCCGTTCCACCCGCGCATCGAATATGCTGCGCTTAGCACTGCACAGGCCAAACAATGGCAATACCGTGATTGTGCTGGTGGTGCAGGATAATCTGGTGAAGGGCGCCTCAGGCCAGGCGGTCCAGTGTATGAACCTGATGTTTGGGCTGGAAGAAACTACCGGGCTGATGCATGTGCCCGTCATGCCTTAATCCCTGACCATCCCAGGACCATGACTAAATCACGTTACGCTCAGCGGCGCTATCTGGCACCGAAAATGACCATTACCAATGAAAAACCCTGGACCACCAAGTTGGCCATGGCCGGGGTGGTGATAGGCGTTGCTGCCGTAGTGGCATGGTGGACGTATGACCTGGGTAAAAACTTTGCTTTCGGTAGCAAGATCAGCGCAGGGCAAGTCGAACAGTTGAATAAGAAGGTAGAGGAATTGACTGCCGAGCGCGACAAGCTGTCGCTGTCAGCCAATACCATAGACAGCAAGGTCAACATCGACAAGTCCACGCAAAAGGAATTGACCGACCAGGTCAAGGCCCTGACTGCAGAAAATCTGAAACTCAAGGATGACCTGGCTTTTTTTGAAAGCCTGACTCCGTCTGCAGTCAGTGCAGAAGGTATTTCCCTGCAAAATTTCAAAGTTGAAATACTAAGCCCCGGACAGCTGCGCTATCGCGCCCTGGTCATGCAAGGGGGTAAAACCGGGCGGGATTTCGCCGGGGAAATGCAATTCAGCCTGAACTTGGTACAAGCTGGTAAACCTGCTACGATGCTGTTTCCCGATCCTAAGTCGGGTGACGCTGGGAAGTTAAAATTATCATTCCGGCATTATCAGCGACTGGAGGGAACAATTTCCCTGCCAGAGGGAGCATCGGTCAAAGGTGTGCAGGCCAGGGTATTGGCAAATGGGCAGATCCGGGCTCAGCAAACGGTCAATTTATAAACCACGCAAAGAAACTGCTGCAATTGCTAAAAATAGCACTTCTCATACGCCGCGGGTTCTGGCTTAATTCCTCAAGAGGAAGCAAGAATGTTTAATCGAAAAAGCAAAAGCACCATAGACAGCCTGATTGGCGCCACTACCGTCATTGAGGGGGACCTGATGTTCAAAGGCGGCCTGCGTATAGACGGACATATACGTGGCAATGTTTCTTCTGACCTGGAATCGTCCAGCATGCTGGTTATTTCTGAACAGGCAACGATAGACGGTGAAGTCCGTGCTGCACATATTGTTGTCAATGGTGTCATCAATGGACCGGTTTTCTCGTCAGAATTGCTGGAATTGCAACCAAAAGCGCAAATTTCTGGTGATGTTCACTATAAAACCCTGGAAATGCTGAGCGGTGCCGTGGTTTCCGGCAAACTGTCGCATGACCTGGCGCAAGAACCCGTCCTGAAACTTGCAGCGAGCAATGCATAGTTTTGCTTGCGGGTCTATAATGACGGTAACTAGTTTGAAGGAGTAATGTATGAACGCTGTTGCCGAAATGCCCGCACCCATTGTTTTTACTGAAAGCGCCGCTGCCAAGGTAGCCCAACTGATTGAAGAAGAGGGTAACCCTGACCTGAAACTGCGCGTGTTTGTGCAAGGCGGTGGTTGCTCAGGTTTTCAGTATGGTTTCACTTTTGATGAAATCACCAATGAAGATGATACGACCATGACCAAGAACGGAGTCCATCTGTTGATCGATTCCATGAGTTATCAATACCTGGTCGGTGCAGAAATCGATTACAAAGACGACCTCGAAGGCGCGCAATTTGTGATCAAGAACCCGAATGCAACCACCACTTGTGGCTGCGGTTCTTCGTTCTCTGCCTGATGTTGTTTGATATGGCCTGAACTTTGGCAAGTATGAAAAAGGACGCTGCGGCGTCCTTTTTTGTTTTTGCAATCACATCCTCTTTTCACTGTATCTGCAAAGCACAATGAAAAGTATTTGCGGGAATTTCACTGAACAATTCATCACAAGACCAGCAAAGCTGATTACACTCATCTGTAGCTCACAGCATTCCTATTGATGCAGTGAGTCTTCACAAACAGGAGTCAGTATGGAGGCAGACACACTTGCCATATCTTCACGCCAGCATACGCTGGTGCAGGCTTTGCGCCGGCAACTGCCCGCGCATTGTATTTTGCATGATGAAGAAGATACCCGGCCCTATGAATGTGATGGCCTGGCCGCCTATCGTCAGTTGCCCATGGTGGTGACCCTGCCAGAGAATGAAAGCCAGGTCATCAGCATCATCAACATCTGCCGGGAAATGCAGATCGCCATCGTGCCGCGTGGCGCAGGCACGGGTCTGTCTGGCGGTGCCATGCCGATTGCCGATGGCCTGGTATTGTCCACGGCCAGGCTGAACCGCATTCTCAAGGTGGATGCCTATGCACGGACTGCCGTAGTACAACCGGGCGTGCGTAACCTGGCCATTTCCGAAGCGGTTACCAAGCATGGTTTGTATTATGCGCCCGACCCTTCGTCACAGATCGCCTGCACCATAGGCGGCAACGTGGCAGAAAATTCGGGTGGTGTGCATTGCCTGAAATACGGCCTGACGGTACACAATGTGATGGCCGTGCGTGCCGTGACCATGGAAGGGGACATCATTGAACTCGGCGGTGGCGCGCTGGATGCGCCGGGGCTGGATTTGCTGGCGGTATTCATCGGTTCGGAAGGCATGCTGGGCATCGTCACCGAAGTGACGGTCAGGCTGATACCCAAGCCGCAGACGGCGCGCGTCATCATGGCTTCGTTTGATGATGTCGTCAAAGGCGGCAATGCGGTTGCCAGCGTGATCGCTGCCGGCATTATTCCCGCCGGACTGGAGATGATGGACAAGACCTCATCACGCATGGTCGAGCCCTTTGTGAATGCTGGTTACGACACCGAGGCCGAAGCTATCCTGCTATGTGAATCGGACGGCACCACAGAAGAAGTGGAAGAAGAAATCGGACGTATGAGCGCCGTGCTGGAACAGGCCGGTGCCACCGCACTGGCGGTGTCCACCAGCGAAGCCGAGCGCCTGCGTTTCTGGTCTGGTCGCAAGAATGCCTTCCCCGCAGCGGGCCGGATATCGCCTGACTATTACTGCATGGACGGTACGATTCCGCGCAAGCATCTGGCGCGGGTATTGATTGGTATCGGCGAGATGGAAAAAAAATATGGCTTGCGCTGCGCGAATGTGTTTCATGCCGGTGACGGCAACCTGCATCCCCTGATTTTATTTGACGCCAACAAGGAAGGTGAATTCCATCAGGCCGAATTGTTTGGTGCCGAGATACTTGAACTTTGCGTGACGGTAGGCGGTACCATCACCGGTGAACACGGGGTAGGCATAGAAAAAATCAATTCCATGTGTGTGCAGTTTTCCAGTGAAGAAATCACCGCCTTCCTGGCATTGAAGCGGGCTTTTGATCCTGCAGTTTTACTGAATCCGGATAAGGCGATTCCTACCCTGCACCGTTGTGCAGAATATGGTCGCATGCATGTAAAAAAAGGGGCAGTGAAGTTCCCGGATTTGCCACGCTTTTAGAGCTTGTTTCAAGGTCAAAAATTTATTTCGGAATATGGCATGCAAAGCATCGTAGAAAATTTTCGTGAGCGCATACTTGCTGCAAGCAATCAGCAGACGGCACTACAAATCCAGGGCAGCGGCAGCAAGCGCTGGTACGGGCAGGAGTTGCATGGCGAACTATTGGACACCACCGCCTATCAGGGCATCCTGGCCTATGATCCGACCGAACTGGTGCTGACGGCACGCAGCGGTACCCGTTTGCAAGACATTGAAGCTGCGCTGGCAGAACACAACCAAATGCTGGCATTTGAACCGCCGCATTGGGGTACTGCGGCCACCCTGGGTGGTGTGATCGCTGCAGGCTTGTCTGGCCCCAGGCGGCCTGCCGCAGGCGCTGTACGCGATTTTGTGCTGGGTGCCAGCCTGATGGATGGGAAGGGAGACGTGCTGGAGTTTGGTGGACAGGTCATGAAGAATGTCGCTGGCTATGATGTCTCGCGTTTGCTGACTGGTTCCATGGGCTGCCTGGGTTTGCTGCTGGACATATCGGTCAAGGTATTGCCGCGTCCGTTTGCTGAAACCACCCTGGTGTTTGCCTTGTCGGAAGCGGATGCGATTACGCGCCTGAATCAATGGGCGGGCCAGGCCTTGCCGATTTCCGGCAGTTGCTGGCAGGTCGGACGCCTGATGTTGCGCCTGTCCGGGGCCGAGGCTGCGGTGCGCGCTGCCAAAGCCCGGCTGGGTGGAGAAGAGATGCAGGACGCTGCCGAATTCTGGATCAGCCTGCGCGAACAGACGCATGATTTTTTCTCGCAGGATGAGGAGCAAGGCTTGTGGCGGCTATCTTTGCCATCGACCGCCACACCTGTCCGTCTGAGCGGTAAATCCATGATCGAGTGGGGTGGGGCGCAGCGCTGGCTATACAGCAATGAAAAGCCAGAGCTGATACGCCTGAATGCACTGGCTGCAGGTGGGCATGCCTGCCTGTTCCGTGGTGGTGACAAAAGCCTGGGTGTATTTACCCCTTTGTCCGCACCTCTGGAAAAAATTCATCAGCGCTTGAAGCAGGTATTTGATCCCGCCGGGATATTTAATCCTGGTCGCATGTACAAAGGATTTTGAACAATTATGCAAACCAATCTCGCTGATTTCATCAAAGATACCCGCGAAGGCAAGGAAGCCGAAGACATTTTGCGTAAATGCGTGCATTGCGGATTTTGCACAGCGACCTGTCCCACCTATCAACTGTTGGGTGACGAACTGGATGGACCGCGTGGCCGCATTTACCTGATCAAGCAGGTACTGGAAGGCAAGCCTGCTACACAAAAGACCCAGCAGCATCTGGATCGTTGCCTGACTTGCCGCAATTGTGAAACTACCTGTCCATCCGGGGTGCAGTATGGTCGCCTGGTGGATATTGGTCGTCAGGTGGTCGAACAGCAAGTCAGCCGCCCTTTGCTGCAGCGTATCAGCCGTTCTGCCTTGAAGCAGTTATTACCGCGTAAATGGTTGTTTGCACCCGCCATGAAAATGGGACAAAGCCTGCGCCCCATGTTGCCACGCGTCTTGCAAAACAAGATACCAGCAGTGCAAGAAGCCGGGGTATGGCCGCAGGCCGAACATGCGCGCAAGATGCTGCTACTGGATGGTTGCGTGCAGCCATCCATGTCGCCCAACATCAATGCTGCCACAGCCCGTGTACTGGATGCGCTGGGGGTGCAACTGCAGGTAGCGCCCAAGGCTGGCTGTTGTGGTGCCATACGTTATCACCTGAATGCGCAGGAAGATGGGCTGGATGACATGCGCCGCAATATCGATGCCTGGTGGCCGTATGTAGAAGCGGGTGCCGAAGCCATCGTCATGACCGCATCCGGCTGTGGCGTGACTGTCAAGGAATACGGTCATTTGCTGGCGCACGATGCGGCATATGCCGACAAGGCGAAGAAAGTCTCTGCACTGACACTGGATTTGAGCGAGATATTACCCGCATTCCAGGATGAGCTGGTGCGTCGTCTGCAAGGCAAAATCAGCAAGCGCATTGCCTGGCATCCACCCTGTACCCTGCAACACGGGCAGCAGATACGTGGCAAGGTAGAAGGCTTGCTGACGGCGCTGGGTATTGATGTCCAGCTTTGTGCTGACAGCCATTTATGCTGTGGTTCTGCCGGTACTTATTCTGTCTTGCAACCCAAGCTTTCCTATCAATTGCGGGATAACAAATTACGCAGTCTGGAAGCAACGGATGCAGAGATGATTTTGTCGGCGAATATAGGTTGCCTGACACATTTGCAATCGGGGACAGACACGCCTGTCAGGCATTGGGTGGAGCTGATTGATCTGGCATTGCACGCCGCCGAGATAAGTAAGGGTTTGCCTGAAGCGGGCAGTGTGGCAAATGCTGTCAATAAAGCTGAGTGACATATGTCCAGCCAGCGTGAACTCCTTAGCGAATGCGGACATCCACGGCAAAGTGTGTTGATGCCTGATGTAGTTCATGGTGCCTATTATCGCGACTCCTATAGAACTGAGCTTTGTCGTTGCGAGTTGTCTGTCATCGATGCATTTCACGGGATCTTCATGCACAGGCCAACATGGATGAAGTTAGTCATCCTGAGCCGTAATTACCTGGCATCCATGTTTGGAGTCGCCGTGGCAGACAGGGCAGAAATTATGCACCCGAGTAGGAGATCAGATTACAAAGTGGGCGAAAAAATAGGCGCTTGGCCTATTTTTTTTCTGAGTTCAGATGAATTGGTTGCAGGCCGGGACAACAGCCATCTGGATTTCCGGCTTTCCATAGTGCGTGTAGAAGAGGAGCAGACCGTCGCTATCGTAGTGTCCACGGTCTGCCTGACTCACAATTGGTTTGGGCGAGTCTATATACAACTGATACGCCCCTTTCATCGCTGGGGGCTAAAGTACCTGATAAGGCAAGCAATACTGACGGGGCGCTTGTGATTTGAGACGTTATCCAGAGACTTTTCTCATCACTCCACTAGCAACTTTTCTATGTCGTCCAGCAAGTCCTTTGGCGCAGTTTGTGGTGCATAGCGTTTGAACACGCTACCATCTTTTTTAACCAGGAACTTGGTGAAGTTCCATTTGATGGATTGGCTGCCCAGCAGACCGGGTGCCTGGGATTTCAAATGTTTGAACAGTGGGTGTGCCTTTTCACCATTCACATCAATCTTGTCAAACAGGGGAAACGTGACGCCGTAATTCTTTTCACAGAATGCCCCGATCTCGCCAGCAGAACCCGGCTCCTGATGACCAAACTGGTTGCAGGGAAAGCCCAGCACTTCCACACCCTTGTCCCTGAATTGCTGGTAGATGGCTTCCAGCCCCTTGTATTGCGGAGTAAAACCGCAATTGCTGGCTGTATTGACGATCAGTACGACCTTGCCTGCATACTGTTTCAGGTCAACCGGCTGACCTTGCAGGTTATTGGCATTGAATTCCAGCGCGCTCATACTATCCCCAGATGTTTGGTGCCTGCAGTCAGGTCACGGTCTTTGGCATCCTTGCCTTGTAACATGATGGCCAGGCGCAGTTCATTGACAGAGTCAGCATTGCGCAAGGCATCTTCATACGTGATCTGGTCAGCTTCATGCAAGTCAAACAGCGACTGATCGAAGGTCTGCATACCCAGCTCACGGGATTTTTTCATGATTTCCTTGAGTTCATGCACCTGGCCTTTAAAGATCAGGTCAGACACCAGCGGTGTATTGAGCATGATTTCAACCGCCGCAGCACGACCCTTGCGCCCCTTCAGGGGAATCAGGCGCTGGGAAATGACTGCCTTCAGATTTAGCGACAAATCCATCAGCAACTGGGCGCGACGTTCTTCCGGGAAGAAGTTGATGATACGGTCCAGCGCCTGGTTGGAACTGTTGGCATGCAGGGTAGCCAGGCAAAGATGGCCGGTTTCTGCAAAGGCAACGGCAAAATCCATGGTTTCGCGGTCACGTATCTCACCGATCTGTATCACATCCGGGGCCTGGCGCAGGGAGTTCTTCAATGCAGCACCCCAGTCCTGGGTATCAATCCCGACTTCACGCTGGGTGATGATGCAGTTCATATGTGGATGCACATATTCTATCGGGTCTTCGATAGTGATGATGTGGCCATAGCTATTCGCATTCCGGTATCCCAGCATGGCGGCCAGCGAAGTTGATTTACCGGAACCGGTCGCACCTACCATGATCACCAGACCGCGTTTGGTCATGGCGATTTCTTTGAGATTGCCTGGCAAACCCAGGTCTTCCAGCTTGGGAATGGCGGTCGTAATCGTCCGCAATACCAGGCCAACACGACCCTGTTGCATGAAGGCCGAGACGCGGAAACGCCCCATGCCCGCCGGGCTGATCGCGAAATTACATTCCTTGCTCGCCTCAAACTCTGCGGACTGTTTGTCGTTCATGATGGCGCGTGCCAGATCGACCGTATGTGCTGGTGACAAAGGCTGGTTGGACACCGGGGTGACACGGCCATCTATCTTGAAAGCCGGAGGGAAGTCTGCAGTAATAAACAAGTCAGAGCCGTTTTTGCTCAGCATCAGCCTGAGCAAATCGTGCATGAATTTGGTAGCCTGGTCGCGTTCCATGTGAATGCCGTCCTGTAATCAGTTAACCGGGGAAATTTTCCGGGAGTTTAGCTGCAAAGCGTGCAGCACCGATAGAGATCACATTTCTGCGTACCAGATCTATCAGGTTTTGGTCTAGCGTCTGCATGCCGACATTGCTACCGGTCTGGATGGCCGAATACATCTGCGCCACTTTGGCTTCACGTATCAGGTTACGGATCGCCGGTGTACCTATCATGATTTCATGCGCCGCCACACGACCGGAGCCATCCTTGGTTTTCAGCAGGGTTTGTGAAATGACGGCCTGCAGGGATTCAGACAACATCGAACGCACCATTTCTTTTTCTTCACCCGGGAAAACGTCGACAATACGATCAATGGTTTTTGCAGCGGAAGAGGTATGCAGTGTACCGAACACCAAGTGACCGGTTTCGGCGGCAGTCAATGCCAGGCGTATGGTTTCCAGATCACGCAACTCACCCACCAGAATGGCGTCAGGATCTTCACGCAATGCCGAACGCAGCGCATTGTTGAAAGACATGGTGTGCGGACCGACTTCACGCTGGTTGATCAGGCATTTCTTGGATTCATGCACGAATTCGATCGGGTCTTCGACCGTCAGGATATGGCCATACTCATTTTCATTGAGATGGTTGACCATGCCCGCCAGTGTTGTTGATTTACCAGAACCGGTTGGCCCTGTCACCAGCACCAGTCCGCGCGGTTTTAACGCCAGCTCAGCAAAAATGCGGGGGGCATTCAATTGTTCCAGTGACAGAATCTTGGATGGAATGGTACGCATCACCGCTGCCGGACCACGTTCCTGGTTAAAGGCATTCACACGGAAGCGTGCCAGACCCGGAATAGAGAAGGAAAAATCGCACTCCAGCGTTTCTTCATAGGCTTTGCGCTGCGAGTCGTTCATGATGTCATAAATCAATTCATGGACATCTTTATGTTCCAGTGGCGGCAGATTGATGCGCCTGACGTCGCCATGTACCCGTATCATGGGCGGCAAACCGGAAGATAAGTGTAAATCGGAGGCATTGTTCTTGACGGAGAACGCCAGCAGTTCTGAAATGTCCATTTATAATTCCGCTAGTGGTTATCGTTGTTGATTGCGTTGTTGTCTGATTTTAAAGCTTTAAAAACTGTTTTAAGGGCGATAGTAATAAGCTTATCGCCATAGTAAGCTGTTTATGGCAGCAATCCGCAACGAATTTGATTGATTATTGCTTCCCTGATTATGTCCTCAATTTCTGACAACTTGCAAGCCGTACTTGCGCATATCCATGCTTATGCACTGGAGAGTGGGCGTGAACCCAGCCAGGTAGAATTACTGGCAGTTTCCAAAACTTTCGGTGCCGAAGCCGTGCTGCAGGCCGCAGCAGCAGGGCAACGTCGCTTTGGCGAGAATTATCTGCAGGAAGCCCTGGACAAGATACAGGCAGTGCAGGCCATGGCACCGCAATGGCCGCTGGAATGGCATTTTATCGGCCCTATACAAAGCAACAAGACCCGGCCCATTGCCGAACACTTTGCCTGGGTGCATTCGGTCGACAGGGAAAAAATCGCCCGACGCCTTTCCGAACAAAGGCCAGATCATTTGCCAGCCTTGAATATTTGTCTGCAAGTCAATATTAGTGGCGAAGAAAGCAAGAGCGGCGTGTTACCGGCGGAAGCGCTGGACCTTGCGCAACAGATTGCCGGCTTGCCACGCCTGAGCTTGCGCGGTTTGATGGCCGTGCCTGAAGCCAGTGACGATCAGCAACAGCAACGACTGGCATTTCGTCAGTTGAAAGAATTAAGCCAGTCCATACAGGCCGCCGGGATAGCACTCGACACCCTGTCCATGGGCATGAGCAGCGATCTGCACGCGGCAATTGCAGAGGGCAGTACCATGGTGCGGGTAGGCACGGCAATCTTTGGAAGCAGGAATTATGCAAAATAAACTCAAAATCGCCTTTATTGGCGGCGGCAATATGGCCAACGCACTGATCGGTGGCCTGATCAGCGAATTAACCAGCGCTGAACATATCCATGTGGTGGATGTAAACCAACAGTCCCTGACCCGCATGGAGACTGAATTTGGCGTCAGCACGGCGATGGCGATCGATGACAGGTTGCAGGGTGTCGACGCGATTATTCTGGCGGTCAAACCGCAAAATCTGCGTGATGTCGTGGCAGAACTGACACCTTACCTGAAAAATCAATTGCTGATTTCTATTGCGGCAGGCATCCGTGCGGCTGACATGTCGCGCTGGCTGAATGGTTATGCCAAGATCGTACGCACCATGCCAAATACCCCGGCCCTGATCAGTAAAGGTATCACCGGCTTGTATGCCTTGCCAGACGTAAGCGCAGCCGAAAAACTGACAGCCGAACAGATCATGCAAGCCGTGGGCCTGACCACCTGGCTGGATGATGAAAGCCTGCTGGATGCCGTCACTGCCGTGTCTGGCAGTGGCCCTGCCTACGTGTTCTATTTTATTGAAGCCATGCAGCAGGCAGCCCAGGAACTGGGCCTGAGCCCCGAGCAGGGCGTGCAACTGGCGATTGCCACATTTAATGGCGCATCCCAACTGGCATTGCATTCCAGCGAGCCGGTTGCCGTATTACGTGACAGGGTGACATCAAAAGGCGGTACCACCTATGCCGCCCTGACCAGTATGGAAGCGGCTGGCGTCAAACCTGCCATTGTGGCTGCCATCAAGGCAGCTGCCGCACGTGGCAAGGAATTGGGGGACGAATTCGGGCAACAGGCTTAGATCAGCGTAACAAAACAGCGTTTTTCCATGGTGTTGCGTACCAACATCATGGAAAGTCAGTAATGTTGCACCGCACAATGTGTTTTGCTACATTGCGTAGCATGACAAAAATAAAAACAATAAGTTCTAAATTGGGATTAAGTGCCTTCGCCCTGGTTTTTGTTTTGGGGTTTGGTTTTGGTGGTGCTGAAGTCGGTGTCTTGCCGATGGCAAAAATGCTGATGGGCTGGTGGCGAGCATCATCTCTGGTCGCCGTGCCCGCCAGGATAGAAAAGCTGGCATTAAAGCGACACGATGGTGAAAGCACGACCTGGCAAGTGTTGGGCGAATTTGTCTACCAGTATCAGGGCAAGGAATTTCGCAGTCACCGTATCAATATCGGTGGCGACAGCAGCGACAATATCGGCTCTTATCAGCAAGACCGTTATGCAGAATTGCAACGTGCACAGGCCACTAACCAGGACATCGATGTTTGGGTGGACCCGCAACAACCAGAATTTGCCGTGGTGGATCGCCAGATTCGCCTGAAACGTTTACTGTTCCTGATTCCCTTTGCTTTCCTCTTCCCAGCCGTTGCTCTGGGGGCCTGCTGGTTTTTGTGGGCGATCTGGCACTCGCCTGCCATGGAAGAAAACCCCGCTGATGACCAGGTATGGACGCAGGTGTTGAATCCCTCGCCACAGCGGGGACTGATCAAACCCGAGCCCAGCGGTGCCCTGGCCGCGGGACTGTTTGCCGTGGTATGGAATATGGTGAGCTTACCTTTGGTATTGCTGGCGCTATCTGGTGGTGGCTGTGCTATGCGTTGGCTATTGCTGGTGTTTCCTCTTGCCGGTGTGTTGATCGCCTATTATGCGGTGCATCAGGCTTACCTGCGTTGGCGTGTAGGCAAGACAGCACTGAGCATGTCGCAGTTGCCTGCCATCGGGGTCACTGACTGCAGAATACGTGTGCATTTTTTCACCCCGCTGGGGCAGCGCATGCACACCCCATCCATGTCATACGATGCGCATACCAGTATTGAATGCCTGTACGAAGACAGCAGGGGAGAAGATACCGATACCAAAATATTGTGGTCAGAAACCTTGCCCATACTTTCGTTCGCACATACTGCTTCTTACCTGGATATCAGTCTGAACTTGCCTGATCGCCTGCCAGCAAGCGTTACCTGGGACAAGGACAGACAGAAGGTCATCTGGAAACTGCGGATAAAAATATTGAACCACACACTGGAATTCAATCTGCCTGTTTTGCATGGTCTGGGTGAGGTACCAAGTGCTTTGATGTTGGCAGAAATGGTGGGCACACCGCAACGCCCTTGATGGATGTCGCTTTATATTGTCATTGTGCGATCATGATGCAGTCAGGCAGAGGCATGGCGCATGATAGTTTGTACACCCATTTCCATTTTCTGCCCTGCTGATGAATTGGCTGAATGTACGCGTATCTCTGGCGGAATAAAACCGCGTGTTATGACGGCTTCTTCCAGCCAGGTAATGACATCATAGCCGGTGCCACGTTCATCATCGCCCAGGTCGTGGTCAAGACTGATGATCTGAACCTTGCCGCTTTCCAGAAGACTGATAGCTTCGTCTGGCCAATAGACCCTCACCCAGCCTTCCGGGGTCTGGCGTTCATCATCAAGAAAGACTTTCATCGGAATTTATTCCTATTCTTCGTTCCGGCTGATGACACAAATTGTGCTTATTGTTCTGCCGTATTGTTCAGTTTTTCAACATCCTTGCTGCTTTCTTTCCTGCCGCGCTCATTCAGCTTACCTCACAAGTCAGGGGTTGTAGCGATTCTGTTTCAGCATATTGCAGAATAAGGCACCTTGTTCAATTGCATCATCCAGTGCGACATGGGTATGTGGCATGGGATCAAACCAGTGCCTGGGCATATTGCGTTTGGTGCTGTCGCGATAATCGGTTTTCATCACCGCCATGGCAAAGCTTTTCATGTCCAGCGCCGAGTGACTGAATGGGCTTTCGCCGGCAAAGCGTATCAAATACCAGTACACAAACAGAAAATCGAAACCGGCTGGATAAGCGACGAACACTGGTTTTCCCGGCAAGGATTTAATCCAGCTGACATAACGCGGCATGGCCGTGGCCGGGTCTTCGATATCCTGGCGGCAGGCTGTCCATGCTTCCGGTTGGGTTTTCCACCAGGCGGCTGTTTTGGGATCGGCAGTGGCACCCGGCAGACAGGCGAGGTTGACGCTGAAGGTGGAAATCATCTGCTTGTCTGCGGTGTAGGCAGCCGATCCCAGGCTGAGCATGGAATGTGGTCCTGGAATGGGGCCGTCGGTTTCCACATCGGTGCTGATGTAAATTTCTGTCATGGTCAGTCGTGTCGTAAGGGCGATAGCAGGCTTCTGGTCAATCGGCTTGCGGTGTCAATTTTTTCATATTATTCCAGATATTGATAGAACCGCGTGATGTTTGGTGTGACCTGATATCTGCTTCGGGCTGTACACAGTCAGCGATTTACCTGCGTTCCCAATTGACTTTTTTCAAAGCGGGCATTTCCCAGATACTTGAGATAACGTGCGTTACCGCTGACGTCGCTCATCTGATAATACGCGCCTACGTGCAAGGTAGGTAATTCGTCGTTCAGCGCCAGCATTTTTTCGGGTGTGACGTAGTGGACCGTGCCACTTTGCGCATCCAGGCGAAACACCTTGCCATCGGTCGCCGTGATCAGTTGATAGCGCGGTCTGGACCAGGCACCATCACACGCAGACAGCGTGATTATTAGTGTGATTAACAGCGAGAAGACCAACAACATACGGATATGCATCATGTGTGCTCCTGATGGAAGTCGGGCGCGGACCTGCCTGCGAATGGAAGGTGCGAATTGCCATTTTGAAAATATAAACTAATATTATTCATTTGGCAATTTATTTCGCCAATGATATCGTCTCTCTACATATTGCTGATCGCAATCAGTAAAAAAGTATCGCAGCGGCATGCAATCTGAGGTTGTACGGTGCAAATCCCTCAAGCACGACAATGTCAGGCAGATTTTGATGAATGGAATAATTGGGTCAACATGCTCTGGCCAGTTGCTGCGAAAGTACAGGAAACCAGGCACAGCTCATCGGGTTAATACAGAACGGGATTGAATTCAAGCTGTGGGGAGGCGATATCCGCAAGCTGTATTATCGGGCAGGAGCAGGCGCATTTGCATGTTCGCCAAGGACGTGAGCGTAATTATTTGAGGCACACCCTGACCACAGAAAAATACCTCATCCGCGCATCGTCTTTTGAAATTTTGTTATTATCCTGCAATGCTTATGATCAGGTTAGCGCACCATGTCTGAACTCGTCGTTCTTACCACTTACTTCAATCCTTGCCGCTATCTATCGCGCAGGCAAAACTATGATGCGTTCATGCAGGGTATGCGTGCTGCGGGCGTGACTTGTATCACGGTGGAATGCGCGTTTGGTGATGCGTCGTTTGAATTGCCGGCGGCACTGGATGTCTTGCAGGTGCGTTCTTCGACCTTGCTGTGGCAGAAAGAGCGTCTGCTGAATCTGGCTGCTTCATGGTTGCCTGCCAGTTGCCGTTATGTGGCATGGCTGGATTGCGATATTTTGTTTGACAATAAAAACTGGGCCAGGGAACTGGTCGCCGTTTTGCGACAATATCCGGTCGCGCAAGTGTGGGAAACCTGTCTGCGGCAGCCACGGGATGGTGTCGCCGATGGTGTCGCCTATCGTACCGCTGACGTGCAGCCAGACCGTGTTACCTCGTTCGCTGCCGTCATGCAGGAACAACCCGCCTCCTTGCAGGCCGGACGTTATGATAGCCACGGACATACCGGCTATGGCTGGGCCATGCGACGCAGCCTGTTTGACAGTACAGGCCTGTATGAAGCAGCGATTTCCGGCAGTGCCGATCATTTCATGGCGCATGCGATATATGGCGACTATAACTTTTGCATACAGAATGCGCTGAAGCATGATCATGCCCAGATTACGCATCTGCAAGTTTGGGGCCAGCGTTTTTATCAACAGGTGCAAGGTCAACTGGGTGTGGTAAGAGGAGAGATTCGCCACCTGTGGCATGGGGATGCCCGCCACCGTCGCTATTTTTTACGCATGCATGACATTACTGACCTGGGTTTCAATCCCTGGACTGATTTGAGCATGCGTGCCGGTCGCCCCTTGGAATGGCATGCAGAAATGCACAAGCCAGCCCTGCGCCAGTACTTCGTCAATTATTTCCAATCGCGCCGTGAAGATGGCGACAACCAAGAGAAAGCAAGTCATGCTGAAACCCAATGTTGATCCGGTCAGGGATGCTGATTTTAAAAGCTATCACCGGGACATGGCCTATATGGATGTGGTCTACATGGCGCTGGACAATGCCATGCTGGCGATGCAGCAGCAGATAGAGGATCTGTACCAAGAACATGAAAACAAGCAGGCGCAAAGGCAGCGCGTCATCAAGCGCACGGTAGAAGATTTGTTGCCGGGATTTTATGCCAGTACCCTGAGTCAATTGCAGTCAGTCTGCCCAGGCTTTGTCGATGCTGTGGTATTGATAGCATTTGAAGAATACCGGCCATGGCTGGGCATATTGCCGCGACCTGGTAGCGCCAAAGCCCTTGCCACCTTGCAAACCAGGCTGGCATTTTATTTTGATACCCGGGTTGACCTGGACAAGGTGGAAAATCTGGACCAGGACCTGGCTGCCATCAGTGAACAAATCAATGCCTTGCAAAAAAAGCGTCAGGAAACCGTAGACATCATCAGCGTCCTGAAAAAAGCGCAGACTACCAACCTCGCTTTACCAGCAGAAGTCAGCAGTTATATCGACCAGCTTTTCAAGCGCGCAGTGGCCATGCCAGGCAGTGGCAGTACCATGGCATCCGTCAAGCGCAAAGACCTTGAAACGGAATGGCGTCAGCGCAGGCAATATTATGCACATTCCACTTATCATGACAATTATGCCTGGTACAGCATGGCGCATGATTTTCCTGCCCATTCGATGATGCAAAACAATGTACAGAGCAATCTGGCCAGGCAGCGACAGGCAGATACGCTGGCTGGTGCCGTACTGGCGGATTCGTATCTGTTCAATAGCAACACCGCGGCAGCGAACCCCGTCCAGTATGAACCCGGCTCTTTTTCTGATACCCGCAATGACGCCGATATCCTGCTCAATACGAATACCGTAACTGCCTACACCGATAGCACGGACAGCACGCAAAATCCTCCTTCCGCGCAAGCCGATCTCTACGATTGCAATAGCACAGTCATGCTGAGTGATGACATAAGGACCGACGACAGCCTGGGTGCGTATTCCTGAGAACCGGTTTACGATCTTAAGCGCGAGCGCAATCGCAGTCCACGCGGGGCTCATGTGCTGCTCAAAATGCGCATGGTTTAGAGACCATTCCGTTTTTTGCGCTGCGCTTTTTGTCCTGAATGTTGTCCTGAATGTTGCCCTGACCCCGCGGATGCACGCACACTTGCTCGCTACAGATCGCAAACAGGTTCTGAACAAGGCAAATTGTGTCAAAAGCACCAAATGCAAAGCAATGAGGATGGATTTACCACGCTGTAAAGGGAGCGGCCAGCTTAAATTGAAATTTTGATTGTCATTAATATGACGGATGCTAATATTGGCATTCAGACCAATCCTCATTTCAGAATGATATGTCGTCTAACCGGTACATTCGTTTCCGCGACATCAGTTTGAAAACCCGCCTGACGGTGGCGGTGGCCCTGTTTTTTTTGCTTTCCCTGGTCTTGCTCTCGTGGCTGGCCACCTCGGTTTCCGAGCGAACACTGGAAAAACTCATCATAGCGCGCCAGACTGGCTTGATTGCTGCCATGGCGAATGAAATAGACCAGAAGGTGGAACTCAGGAAAAATGCGCTGATACTGTTGGCCACTGATCTTGGTACGGATGATGAAGATCAGGGAAAACTGCAAGACTTGCTGATACACCAGAAAAGTCTGGGTAGCCTGTTTGATAATCTTGCCGTTCTCAATTTGCAGGGTGAATTTCTGGCACTTCTGCATGGCGCTGAAGAGCGCGGTAAGCTCAACTTGTCTGGCCGGGATTATTTCCAGGAAGTGATCAGGCAAAAGAAGCTGCTGGTTTCCCTGCCCCAGAAAGGTAGCGTCACCAGCCGTCCTCTGGTGGTGATGTGCGTTCCCGTATTTGATGGCAAAGGCACTATGCGCTATGTGCTGGCGGGTATTATCGAGCTGGCACAGGAAAGCTTTCTGGCGGATCTGGCAACCACCAAGATAGGTGGCAACGGCTATTTTTATATCACGACACGGCAAGGCGTATTTGTTGCCCATCCCGACAGTAGCCGCGTGCTTGCCAACAGCCGCGAGCGGCCCGATACCCATCAATTGCCGGAGACTGCGTTTTCAATGCTGGAAGGCAGCCTGATTTCACATGAGCATAAAAATAATGAGGCAATTCTGTCTTACCGGCGCCTGAAGTCGGTAGACTGGATCATCACCTCTGTCTATCCAACCAGTGAAGCTTTCATCGTCATTACCGAAGTGCGTAAGGACATCATACTGGCCGGTACCGCCTTGCTTGTCATGTTGCTGCTGCTGGGCTGGTGGTTCATGTACTGGCAACTCAAACCCTTGCACCATTTACGCCAGAAAGTTAATCATGCTACGCCGGACTGGATAGATACACTGACACCAAAAGTGTATCCGAAAGATGAGATCGGGGATCTGGCCAAGGCATTTGACGATGCCATGTTGAACCGTCGTGCCGCTGAAGCCGCCTTGAGTGCCAGTGAAAACAAGTTGCGTCTGATTGCCGATAATATGTCGGCCTTTATTGGTTATATCGACCGTCATGAAAAGTATACTTTCGCCAATAAGCGCATTGCGCATCTGTCGCGTATGGAGCCGGCCGCTGTCATAGGAAAAACCATGCGCGAAGTGGCTACTCCTGATGTCTATGACAAGATAGTCAAGCCCCATGTGGTCCGGGTGCTCAATGGCGAATGGACACGTTATGAGCGTCGCATACAGCGTTACGGTCACTGGGAATGGGACAGGGTCACTTATGCGCCGGATTTCAGCAAGTCAGGCCAGGTCGAAGGTTTTTTTGTCCTGGTAGAAGACATCACCGAATTCAAGCGGGTACAAGATGATTTGATACGCAGTGAGCAGAGGGTGCGTACCATCACCGACAATGTACCCGCCATGATTGCGTATATTGATGCGAATGAACGCTATCAATTCTGCAATCGCAATTACAGCCAGATTCCCGGACTGGAACCTGAAAATATCCTGGGCAAATCCATCCTTGAAGTGTTTGGCGAACAATCCTATCTGGAGCGCAAGGAAAAAATACAGCAGGCATTGCATGGTGAAAAAGTGTCTTTCGAACGCTATGCCTACGAGCATGATATCAAAAGGTATTTGCAATATGAGTATGTGCCAGACATCAATACTGATGGCGTGACTACAGGCTATTATTCCCTGGTCATTGATGTGACGGCGCGCAAGCAGGCGGAATTAAAACTGGCCGCCAGTGAAGGCTTGTTGCGCACCATCGCTGACAATATTCCCGCCTTTGTCAGCCTCGTCGATGCAGAAAATCGCTATCAGTTCGTGAACCGGCCTTATGAGGCCTGGTTCCATCTGCCGTTGACGGCGATACGCTGCCAGTCTGTGCCATCGCTGCTGAGCGGCACCATGCTGCAACAACATCTGACCCATTACCAGCGGGCCATGGCCGGTGAAAAAACAGAATTTGAAACCGAGATCAGCATAGGCGGCAAGGCTGGACATTATCATGCCACCTATGTGCCCCAGTATGATGATTGCGGCCAGGTTGTCGGTGTGAATACCCTGATCAACGATGTCAGCGACGCCAAGGCAGTGGAAAGGCAATTGCTGGCACTGGCCAGATTTGACACCCTGACTGGTTTGCCCAACCGCAATCAGATCAATGAAAGAATGGAACAGGCCAGTGCCCGTTCACAGCGCAGCGGCCGTTTGATGGCAGTGATGTTTCTTGATGTTGACAAGTTCAAGAGCATCAACGATAGCCTGGGTCATCATGCGGGTGATGCAGTCTTGCAGGAATTTGCCAACCGTCTTAAGCATTGCATACGCCAGACCGACCTGGCGGGCCGCCTTGCCGGCGATGAATTTGTCATCGTGCTGGAAGGCTTGAACATGCATAGTGAAGCCGATATGGTAGCAAGTAAAATTGTGCAAGCCATGACTACGCCTTTTGATATCGAAGGAAAATCCTTGATGGTGACGACCAGCATCGGTGTGGCGATATCTTCAGCGCAGGACTTTGGCGCAGCTGAGTTGCTGAAGAAAGCGGATGAAGCTTTATATCTGGCAAAAAAGGCAGGGCGGAATAATTTTAAGGTTTTGCAGTTGGGGTGAGAGGATATTCCCAAATCGCTGAGAAAACCCACCTCCATTCCCTTGCAAGCAGTTGAGAAATTGATAGCGTAAAGCATACTTTGCGAAACCCCGTAACATCCCTTGAAGGGAAATGCCGAATAGGTATTCGGCGTATTTTCAAAATATTTGGCCTGCTTAATCCCTGTTCCTCAATAACTCAAGTATGCTGGAAAAATCCTTGCCACCAGCACCTGCCTTGCTATGGATGCCATACAGGTTGCGTACGGCTTCACCCAGCGGAATGCTGGCATTCGTGCCCAATGCGGCTTCCGTGGCCAGCCCCAGATCCTTCAGCATCAGGTCTACACCAAAGCCGCCAGTATAGCCGCGTGAAGCGGGTGCATTTTCCATCACGCCTGGATAGGGGTTGTACAATTCCAGCGCCCAGTTGCGGCCTGAGCTTTTGCTCATGATGTCGGACAGGACTTTGGGATCCAGCCCATTTGCCACACCCAGTGTCAGCGCTTCTGCCGTGCCTGCCATCAGTATACCCAGCAGCATGTTGTTGCAGATTTTTGCGGTCTGCCCGGCACCGTGTTCACCGGCGTGGAAAATATTCTTGCCCATGACATTCAGGACAGGGCGTGCGCGTTCCAGATCGCTTGTGCTGCCACCGACGATGAAGGTCAGCGTGCCTGCGGCTGCACCGGCTGTGCCACCAGAGACCGGGGCATCGATCATCGCCAGCCCGCGTGCGACTGCAGCGTGTGCGACTTTCCTGGCGGATTGCGGGGCGATGGTGCTGCAGTCTATGATGATTGCGCCATCGGCGATGTGGGCGAGTATGCCTGCATCGCCCAGGTACAGGCTTTCTATGTGGCGGCTGGCTGGCAGCATGCTGATGACAATGTCCGCGCCTTCAATAGCCTGCCTGGCATTGCTGGCAGCCAGTGCACCGGCGTCTGCCAGTGTTTTCAGGGCAGCAGGGGACAGATCGAAAACGGTCAGTGGGTAGCCTGCCTTGAGCAGGTTAAGGGCCATGGGCGCGCCCATGTTGCCGAGGCCGATGAAGGCAATTTTGGATTGGTTTGACATGGTGGTTTATCTCCTTGTTATACGTGCTCTTTGTTTGACTTGGTGGGTGGCTGTGTCGTGTAGGTTGGGCCGGGCCTCGCTAGGCTACGGTTTACCAGCCCAACACTCAGCATTGAAATAACGCATTCATTTATCAAAAGCCCAGTGTTGGGCTGGTAAAACGTAGCCCAACCTACGTGAGGCAAGCTAACTTCAAGCCGCCCGCTTCTGCAGTGATTCACTAGCACCCAAATCCCGCAATGGATGCTGCTCTGCCGTCCAAAGATGTGTGAAATATCGCTCACCATCCTGCGGCTGCATCTCATGCAAACTACCTGGCAACCATTGCGGTTTCTGATCCTTGTCCACAATCAAGGCCCGTATCCCTTCCGCAAAATCATGGCCTTGCGCACAGGCGAGTGCGGCGACTAACTCCATGCGGAAGATTTCTGCCAGCGACAAATGTTTGCCGCGTTCTTGCAAGGCATGTGCCAGCCATGCGGAAGTCGGGCTGCCTTTTTGCAGGTTGCTGACGGCTTTTTGCAACCATGGATGTTCTTCCTGCTGTACCGTATCGACTGCAAGTATTTGTGCGACGATGGCCGGCAGGTCAGCAGCACTGCACAGGCGATTGATGAGATCAAAGTTGGCACGCAAGGGGCCTGCGGTGTCGCTGGGCAGCGCTGAGAATTGCTGCAAGACCTGGTTGACGCGCTGATGGTTCTGGTGGGCTTGACTGCTCCACGCAGCAGCCTGCAAAGCCGCCAGCACATCTGCCTTGCTGGCATGCGGCAAGGCTACGTCTGCCAGTTTCACAAACAGTGCGTCGCTGGCATTGATACTGGCACCCGTCAATGCCAAAAACAAACCCAGCTTGCCTGGCATTCGGTTTAAAAACCAGGTACCACCTACATCGGGGAACAGGCCGATGGCAATCTCCGGCATCGCAAGACGGGATTTTTCGGTGACGACGCGGTGGCTGGCACCGGCCATCAAACCTATGCCGCCACCCATGACGATGCCATGGCCCCAGCACAAGATGGGTTTGCGGTAAGTGTGGATCTGGTAGTCGAGACGGTATTCCTGCTCAAAAAAATCCAGGGCATAGGCATTAGCAAGAAGATCGTCTTTTTTGTCGGAGGCATGATGCTCGCGCATGCTGGTATACAGGTTTTGCAAGTCGCCGCCTGCGCAAAATGCTTTGTCACCGGCGGCTTGCAACACCACCATGGCGATGCTGCTGTTTGCATCCCAGGCATGCAATTGCGTGCCCAGCAATTGCACCATTTGCTTGGACAGGGCGTTCAGGGTTTTTTCCGCATTCAGGGTGGCGATGCCTATCTGCATGCCGTTGGTTGCAGGCAGGGTGTGGAACAGGACAGGGGCGGCATCGTTCATGCATTCCTCCAGACTGGGGGGCGTTTTTCCAGGAAGGCGGTGACGCCTTCTTTTTGATCGGCGGTATCAAACAGGGCCAGGAAGGCTTCGCGCTCTTGTGGCAGCACGGTGTTCATGGGTTGCTGGCGTGCGCCCTGTATCAGTTGCTTGCAGGCCTTGACGCTGCTGGGGCTTTGCTTGCCCACTTGCTTGGCCAGCGCCAGTGCATGTTCGAGTGCAGCGCCGGTAGCGACCACTTCTTCCACCAGGCCTATGCGCAGGGCGGTGGCGGCGTCGACACGTTCACCGCACAAGATCAGGCGCTTGGCCCAGCCTTCACCGACCAGCCAGGCAAGATGTTGTGTGCCGCCAGCGCAGGGCAGCAAGCCGACGGCAGCTTCTGGCAAGGCCATCTGTGCCTGGGTTTCGGCGATGCGCAAATCGCAAGCCAGCGCACATTCCAGTCCGCCACCCATGGCATAGCCATTGATGGCCGCGATGGAAACACCGCGGAAGCGGCCCAGGGTTTCAAATGCTTCACCAAAGTGGCACGCCATGTCCAGCGCCACGGCTTTGTCGCCGTCGGCAAACAACTTCAAATCTGCGCCTGCTGAAAAGAATTTCTGGCCTGAGCCGGTGATGACTAGGCTATAGATATCTGCATCAGCATTGAGGTCGTTGACCAGTTGCGTCAAAGCCTGCAAACCGGCTGCCGTCCAGGTATTGGCGGGCGGGTTGGCCAGGGTTACCAGGGCAGTGTGACCGATGATTTCGCATTGCAGATTGGTGTAGTTAGAGTACTGAGGGTATTTGCTCATAAAAATTCCTCGCTTGCGGCTTGGTTTAACATGTGGCGGGCGACGATGACACGCATGATTTCATTCGTACCTTCAAGTATCTGGTGCACCCTGACATCGCGCAGGAAACGCTCCAGTGGGTATTCGCGTATATAGCCGTAGCCGCCGTGGATTTGCAGGGCTTCATTGCAGACGGCAAAGCCGGTGTCGGTGGCCAGGCGCTTGGCCATGGCACAATACACTGAGGCATTGTCGGCCTTGCTGTCGAGCTTGCTCGCAGCTAGCCTGACCATCTGGCGGGCTGCCACCAGTTCAGTCTGCATGTCAGCCAGTTTGAATTGCAGTACCTGGAAGTCAGACAGTTTTTTCTGGAACTGCACGCGCTCGTTCATATAGGCTTGTGCACTATTGAGTGCTGATTGCGCAGCGCCGACAGAACAGGTGGCGATGTTGATGCGCCCACCATCAAGGCCGCGCATGGCAATCCGAAAGCCTTCGCCCTCTTCACCCAGCAAGTGGTTGCGCGGTATGCGTACCTGGTCAAAATTCACGGTGCGGGTGGGCTGGCTGTTCCAGCCCATCTTGTCCTCTTTCTTGCCATAACTGATGCCGGGCAAATCAGCCGGTACGGCAAAGGCTGAGATGCCGCCTGCACCTTCGCCACCGGTGCGTGCCATGACCACCAACATATTGGTCGCACCCGCGCCCGAGATAAAGGCCTTGCTGCCATTCAGGACATAGCTGTCACCATCCAGGCGGGCACTGGTACGCAGTGATGCTGCGTCAGAACCAGAGCCTGCTTCGGTCAGGCAATACGACGCCAGTTTCTTGCCTGCGGCCAGTTTGGGCACCCATTCTTGCTGCACTTCTGGCCGGCCCCAATGCGCAATCATCCAGCTCGCCATATTGTGGATGGTGATATACGCCGTGGTAGAAGGGCAGGCGCGAGCCAGCTCTTCAAAAATGATGGCGGCATCCAGCCGCGTCAGGCCCAGCCCGCCCAGCTCTTCTGGCACATACAGTCCGCAAAATCCCAGTTCCCCGGCATGGGCGATGACGTCCAGCGGGAAGTGGGACGTGGCATCCCAATGCGCGGCTTGCGCCGCCATTTCATGGGCGGCGAAACTGCGGGCAGATTGCTGGTAGGCGCGCTGGTCTTCTGTCAATTCGAAGTCCATAGCGATTCCTTACTTGAGCGAGATGGTGGTATTCACCCTGCCAGCGCTGACGCTGTCATCAAACCAGCGTGCGGTGATGGTCTTGGTCTGGGTATAAAACTGTATAACTTGTTTGCCGTAAGGCCCCAGGTCACCGAGTTTGGATGCACGCGAACCGGTGAAAGAAAACAGTGGCACTGGCACAGGAATAGGCACATTGATACCGATCTGGCCGACATCAATATCTTCTTCAAAAGTGCGTGCCGCCGCACCAGACTGGGTGAACAGTGCCGTGCCATTGCCGTTAGGGTTGGCATTGATGATGGCGATGGCATCAGCCAGCGTATCTGCCTGCATGATGCATAGCACAGGGCCAAAGATTTCTTCTTCATACACGCGCATGCCGGGCTTGACGCCGGTGAAGACGGTAGGGCCAACGAAGTTGCCATGTTCATAGCCCGGCACTTGCGGTGCACGGCCATCCAGTACCAGGGTAGCACCTTCGGCAATGCCCTGTGCGATCAGGTTTTCTACCCGTTCCTTGGCGGTACAGGAAATGACCGGACCAATGTCGGTATTGGCTTCTGCACCGGCATTGATTTTGAGGCTGCGGGCGCGGTCCAGCAAGTCTGGCACCCACTGATTGGCTTCACCTACCAGGATAACGACGGACAGTGCCATGCAACGCTGGCCAGCCGCACCAAAGGCAGCACCGGCGAGGTTGTTCAGGGTTTGTTCTTTATTTGCATCGGGCAGGACGATGGCATGGTTCTTGGCACCCATCATGCATTGCGCACGCTTGCCCGCCAGGGTGGCGCGCTGATACACATGCGTGCCTACGCGGGTAGAGCCGACAAAGGACACCGCCTTGATATCCGGATGATCGCAAATCGCATTGACGATGTCTTCACCACCATGCACCACATTCAGCACGCCAGGTGGCACACCTGCCTGCATCGCCAGTTCAGCCAGGCGCATGGTGACCATGGGGTCTTGCTCGGATGGTTTCAGGATGAAGGTATTGCCGCAGGCAATCGCCATCGGGAACATCCACAGCGGTATCATGGCGGGGAAATTGAATGGGGTGATGCCAGCGCACACGCCTAGCGGCTGGTTCAGGGTATAAGTGTCGACACCGCTGGCAACGTTATTGGCGATTTCGCCCATTTGCAGGTTGCCGATATTGGCGGCATGCTCGACCACTTCCAGGCCGCGAAAGATATCGCCTTCGGCATCGGCCAGGGTCTTGCCCTGTTCGGCTGTCAGCAGCGCAGCCAGTTCGGTCATGTTTTCGCGTATCAGTTGCTGGTATTTCAGAAAGATGCGGGCGCGTGTGCCTATCGCTGTCTTGCGCCAGGTCTTGAAAGCGGCCTTGGCAGCATCGACTGCGGCCTGCATTTCATCCGGTGTGGTGAAGGGAACATGGGCCAGCACCTGTTGCGTGGCGGGGTTGATCACATTGCGCCACTGCGTGGTTTTGGATACAAGCAGTTCGCCATTGATCAGCAGTTTGACCTTGGGAACCTGGGTAAGAGTAGTCATGATGCTTTCCTGAACCTTCCTGATTATGCACGGACAGACGGCGGGCTTTGCCCGCAACAACTGCCGCACTGATGCCTGAAAACAGGATAGCCGCTACATGCAGAAACCTGCCGTAGCAACGATCCTGACCATGGATATGCACCGTGTGGACGCACACCCGCCACGCACCTTCCGTACGTGACCAGACCTTGGGAAAAAACAGTAAAGAGCAATGTTGAATACACGCGCACCCGCACGCCATGATGACGTGCCCATGCAGTGTTTCAAACACAGCCTTCCGCAGTGTTTTTCTCAGCGATCAACAGGCCGGTATCCGGGCTTGCAAGTCTTGTTACATCGCCTTCCCAGTCATGCATGACCAGTGGCGTGGTTGATGTAACCGCACTCGCTTACCGTTGCGGAGGCAGCAGGGGCTTGAAACCTGCTTACGATCTTAAGCGCGAGCGCAATTTGTATTGATGCGGGATTCATGCGCTGCTCAAAATGCTCATGTACTACAAGTACATTCCGCTTTTTGCGCGGCGTTTTTGTTACCCTTACCCCGCTGACGCTCGCTCGCTACAGATCGTAAACACGTTTTTAGGTCTTGATACCAACTGTCATTCGTTAATGACAGCGATCAGGACGACCACTTTCCCGTTTAACACAGCCCAAGAAATTGGGATGTGCACCTGTTATTTTTAGAATAGCATAAGACTTGACGTTTACGTAAACGTAAATACGTAGGTATGCATGAAAAAAATTCAACGATGCCACGGCCTTGTGAATTTGCTTAAAGTTGCCAATGAGTAAAAAGCAGGTTTGATTCAGATTGCGTATCATGAAAGCTATGGGTGCTTGCCAACACGCAGTAAGTACCGTCTACCCAACGCCCGCCGCGCCTGACCTGATCGGTGAAAGATGCCAGATATGGCGAGCGTGCCATCAACCAGGAAAACAGCAATGACCAGTCAGCATAGCCAAGACAATACCGACAACAGGATGGAACGCGATACCTTTGGTGAAATCGCCGTACCTGCAAAAGCATTATGGGGCGCACAAACCCAGCGTTCACTACATCACTTTGCCATCTCTACTGAAAAGATGCCGGATGCGCTGGTGCTGGCGCTGGCACGTGTGAAGCGCAGTTGTGCCATCGTGAACCGTGACCTTGGTTTGCTGGATGCCAGATTCGCCGATGCCATCGTCAGCGCTGCTGACGAGGTGCTGGCTGGCGCGCATCCGCATGCCTTCCCGCTGTCGGTGTGGCAGACCGGTTCCGGCACACAAAGCAATATGAACATGAATGAAGTACTGGCCAATCGCGCTTCTGAATTATTGGGTGGTAGCCGTGGCATGAGTCGCCTGGTGCATCCGAATGATCAGGTGAATATGGGGCAGTCATCGAATGACGTCTTTCCCACCGCCATGTATGTGGCAGCCTGCCTGACGGTAACGCAGTCACTGTTGCCAGCGCTGCAGCAACTGCGCACTTCGCTGACCGCCAAGGTGGCAGAATTTGCCGACATCGTTAAAATTGGCCGCACCCATTTACAGGATGCGACACCACTGACACTGGGGCAGGAAGTCTCTGGCTGGGTGGCGCAACTTGTCCATGCAGAGCAGGCTATCAGTCTCGGTCTGCCGGCTTTGCAGGAACTGGCCATCGGCGGCACGGCCGTTGGTACCGGCCTGAATACCCATGCGGAATTTGGCCAGCGCGTTGCCGCCAGCCTGGCGCAAGACACAGGCATAGGCTTTGTCGCCGCCCCCAATCGTTTTGCAGCGCTGGCTGCCCACGATGCCATGGTCAGCTCGCACGGTGCATTGAAGACGCTGGCGGTGGCCTTGATGAAAATCGCCAATGACATACGCTGGCTGGCTTCCGGCCCCCGTTCCGGCCTGGGTGAATTGCAGATACCGGAAAACGAACCCGGCAGCTCCATTATGCCGGGCAAGGTCAATCCTACCCAGTGCGAAGCGGTGACCATGGTGTGTTGCCAGGTCATGGGCAATGACGTGGCCCTGAGCATAGGTGGTGCTGCAGGCAATTTTGAATTGAATGTATTCAAGCCGCTTATCGTGCACAATTTCTTGCAGAGTACCCGTCTGCTGGCCGATGCCATGGCTAGCCTGGATCAGCATTGCGTACAGGGCATGCAGGCAAATCGCCAGCGCATCACTGAGCTATTGAATAATTCACTGATGCTGGTGACTGCGCTTAACCCGCATATAGGCTATGACAAATCGGCGGCAATCGCCAAATACGCGCATCATCACCAGACAACCTTGCGTGAAGCTGCATTGACGCTGGGTCATGTCACGGCGGAAGAATTTGATGCATGGGTCAGGCCCGAAGACATGGTGTGAATACCTTGCGGGCAGAAATGCTTAAACACTCCGCAGCTTGGTATTAAGAACCGCCAGTTGAGGATTTGCGTACGCCTTGCACACTCGCTCCCACTTGCTCCGCCAGTTGCTGTGCGGCCTCGGACATTGCCGGTGCTACGGCTTCATACGCAGGGCTATTCAAACGAACAGTGAAGACCTTGTGATCACGCTTGAGCAGTTTGCGGCTGTGGTCCAGTACGACCCAGCTTGCTTCGAGAGTGAGCTGGTTGCCGCTGTAGATGAGTAGCTGGTCGATTTGAACCTTGACAAGGTAGCGGGGCAGGGTGCTGGATGGGTTTGCCGATATGCCTGTATTGATGCCAGCGCTGATGCCGGTGTCGGACGACAGCCAGGCGTCTGGCAGGCGGGTGCGCAGATGAGCGATGAGGGACAGGGTGAGCTGTTCGTCGAGCGGGGCTATCCAGCGTTGTTCGTCAGAGATGAGGGATTCTGTGGCCGACTTTTGGATGACCAGTTGCGGGCGATGGACAGCTTCTGGCAATTTGACGGTGGCGATGAGAACTTCATACTGCGGCTCGGTCTGGCTGCTGGCTGTTTGTGGGTAGTCGAGGTGATAGAGATGCTCGACGGGTGGGGTGGCACAGGCTGCAAGCAAAAGGCTGAGCAAGGTAAGTGCGGCCAGCGGCACAAATTTTATGGTTCGCATCATGGTTTTACCTTTTGTTTGCCAAACACCAGGGCGTCGGGGTGGCGTTCCAGCATGTCGGCCAGGTTGGCGACAGCGCGGGCGGACTTGGCGACTTGCTTCAATGATTCGCGCATGTCTTGCTGCAGGGGCGCGTCTTCTGCCAGCAGGGTATTGGCACTGTTGAGAGTGCCGCGCGCTTCCTTGAGGGTAGAGGTCAGTTCAGGCGTGACTTCAACATCAAGGCGGCGCACCAGTTTTTCTGTGCTGGCAAGGGTGGTGTTGAGCTTGCTTAAGGCTTGCACCAGTTCGGCAGATATTTTGTCGAAAGGCAGTTTGTCTATCTTTCTGGCGATGCGGCCCACGGTGTCCTGGATTTCGCCCAGGCCGCCGCCGACGGTGGGCAATACCGGGTAGTCGGTGCGCCAGTCCATTTTTGCCTGGGGAGCATCGGGGAAGAAGTCGAGGGCGATATACAATTGCCCGGTCAGCAGGTTGCCACTGCGTAACTGGCCGCGCAAGCCGCGTGAGATCAGGTGTTCCAGCAGCGATCTCTCTTTGGCTTCGGTCGCATCGTCAGGCAGGCGGGCACCTGAGCGGACCCGGGATTTGAGGCGGTCCGGGTAGAGGCTGACTTCAACCGGGAAGCGTGGCAGGCGGCCATTCTCGGCAAATTCAACACCCAGGGATTTGACTTCGCCAATGACGATGCCGCGCAAGTCGACAGGTGCGCCTTTTGACAGGCCGCGCAGGCTTTCAGGGAAATACATGAGGAAGTTGCGTACCTTGGTATCTGGTGCACGCATGGCATGTTCGCGGTCTTCAAACAGGGAAAAGACGCTGCCTTCAAAGGCGGATTTGCCGCCGGGCAGGGCGTCGTCATGTTCCTGGAAGGCCAGGCCGCCGTCGATCAGGGATGTCAGCGATTCTGTGGTGACGCGCAGGCCGTTGGCGTCTAGCTGCATGTCGATGCCGCTGGCATGCCAGAAACGGGTATCGGCAGTCACATATTGGTCATACGGTGCATCGATGAAGACGCGGATGGTGACGCCCTTGCCATCGCGGTCCAGCTGGAACTTGGTGACATGGCCGGCATTGATATGGCGGAAGAAAATGGGTGAGCCATAATTGACCGAACCGGTCTGCGCGCCATGCAAGACAAACTCGCGGCCTGGCGTATCGCGGTTGACCAGGGGTGGTTCTTCCAGACCGGTAAATTCATTGGTGGTCTCAGTGGCTGTGCCGACATCGACACTGATGTAATTGCCGGACAAGAGTGTGGAAAGGCCAGAGACCGAGCCGCCAGAGATGCGCGGTTTGACGATGAAAAAGCGGGTGTCGGTGGCCAGAATATCGGCAGCACTCTTGATCAACTGAGCCGTCACCAGCACCCGCTGGCGGTCCGGCGACAGCGCAATGGCCTTGACATGGCCGACATCGACGTCTTTGTAGCGCAGCTTGGTTTTGCCCGCTTCCATCCCTTCTGCCGATTTAAATGTGATGGTGATGACCGGCCCCTGGCTGGTAACGCTTTGCACCACCAGCCAGATACCGATGAGGGCCGCAATGACCGGTACGGCCCAGACGAAGGAGGGCATGCGCCGCCGTGGTTTAACCTTGACCACCGGCACTACGGCGTCGACTGCAGTGACCGTATCAAGGGTTTCAACAGTCCCGGCGGTTTCCCTGGCTTGGTCCACAGCAGGCGTGCCGGGATTTTCTGAAGTCGGATCACTCATGCGTCTTTGTTATCCAGATTAAACGTGAATCAAAGCTTTGTGCCGACAACATCGTCAACACCACTACAGCACCAAAAGCCAGCACACCGCCGCCAGGGTGTATCGCCGCCAGCGACTGAAACTGCACCAGCGCCACCAGTACCGTCACCACATACACATCCAGCATCGACCAGCGACCGACGGCTTCTATCATGCGAAACAACTGGGTACGCTGCAAAGGGTTCCAGCTGGATTTTTTCCAGCAGGTGAACAGCAGCAGGCTGATGGAAAACAGCTTGAGCAAGGGTACGACGATGCTGGCAAAGAACACCAGCAGCGCCAGGGGCCACGAACCTGTGTTCAATAACACCAGCACGCCACTCATGATCGTGTCATCCTGTGCACCAAAGATGGTATTGGTATGCATGACGGGCAAGAGATTGGCTGGTATATACAATATCATTGCGGCGACCAGGTAGGCCAGCGATTTGGTCAGGCTGTCTTTATGACGCAAATGCAGAGATGCACCACAATTGGGGCAGTGGGTGGCTGCCTGATCATGGGTGCAGCACAGGGTTTCGCAAATATCGCAACTGATGAGCCCGGTGGCTGCACCTGTCTGGCCCGCCAGGCCAGCAGCGGGGATGTGGCGGTATTCATGCTCAGACATGCTTCACCCTGGCGTTTGCCCTGGCGCGCCTGGCCGCACGCGCCCATAGCCACAGATTGCGCGGGGTGAGTACCGATGTCAGCGCCGCCGTGATGAAAATCAGACCGGCGCAAGACCACAGGGCAGGGCCGATGACGATATCGGCCATGTGTTGCAACTTGACCAGGGACACCAGCAGGCCCAGCATGAAGATTTCGACCATGCTCCAGGGCCGCAGGCTTTGCAGGGCACGCAAGGGCGCACCCAGCGCCTGGCTGGCGTCACCAAACCTGAGTATGCACAAGAGGTAGATGGCAAGCGATATCTGCAATGCCGGTGCCAGCACGGTAGTAATGATGACCAGCAAGGACAGCAGATGCATGCCGTCATTCCACATGGCCAGGGCAGCATGCAGCAAGGTGGTGTCGCGCGTCACTTGCTGGACCTTGAGGGCAAGCAGGGGAAAGCAGTTAAGCAGCAGCAACAAGATCACCGAGGTAACGGCCAGCGCCAGCGCCATATCCAGGCTGGCGCTGCCATTTCTGTATAGCGTAGCACGGCAACGCGGGCAGCTTGCTGCCTCACCTCTTGCCAGCGCTGCATCCATGCAGATCAGGTCGCACTCATGGCAAACAATAAATTTGTTGGCAGCACTAATGGGAAATCACTTTCAGAGGAAAATGGCGCAGAAATACCCAGTTTATCCAAATTTTTCCATTAATCATAGAAAATTGGATAAATGCTGCCATACCCTGATAGCTTGCGTTTTTTTTTTGTCTGTTGCGGACTTATAAATCCTAAACACCATTTAGTCTTATTCTGGAGCACAAGGCAGAAGGCCCATCTTCACTGTGAAATGAAGATGGGCCCGCGTTTCAATTCAAATCAATTGTAAAAAGCGATCAGCAGCAATCCTGATGTTCTTCATCGTCTGCTGCCACCGTGGCGCGCAGCAGTTTGGCTGCCTGCACCATGTGTTCCAGGGCGGCGATGGTTTCTGGCCAGTCGCGGGTTTTCAGACCGCAATCCGGGTTGACCCAAAGGCGCGCATCGGGGATCACGCTACGGGCTTTTTGCAACAGCCTTTGCATTTCACTGACCTTGGGCACACGGGGTGAATGGATGTCGTACACGCCTGGGCCGATATCATTCGGGTAAGCAAATTCACCGAAACCATCCAGTAATTCCATGTCTGAACGTGAGGTTTCTATGGTGATGACGTCGGCATCCATGGCTGCAATCCACGGCAGGATGTCATTGAATTCCGAATAACACATATGGGTATGGATCTGCGTGTCGTCATTCACACCCGCAGAGCTCAGCTTGAAGGCACGCACGGCCCAATCCAGATAGGCGGCCCAGTCTTGCTGCTTCAAAGGCAGGCCTTCGCGGAAGGCAGGTTCATCAATCTGTATCATGCCTATGCCGGCTTTTTCCAGGTCGCGGACTTCATCACGCAAGGCCAGCGCGATTTGCAGTGCAGTCGTTTCCCGTGGCTGGTCATCCCGCACGAAAGACCATTGCAGCATGGTGACGGGGCCGGTCAGCATACCCTTCATCGGTTTTTCGGTCAGGCTTTGGGCGTATTCGCTCCAGGTGACGGTCATGGCTTCGGGCCGGTACACGTCGCCGTAGATGAAGGGCGGTTTGACGCAGCGTGAACCATAGCTCTGTACCCAGCCATTCAGCGTAAAGCCATAGCCCCACAACTGCTCACCGAAATATTCCACCATGTCATTGCGTTCCGGTTCGCCATGCACCAGCACGTCGATATCGAGTTTTTCCTGCTGTTCGACCACATGGCGTATTTCTGCGCGCATGGCTTCCAGATAATCCAGATGCGTCAGCTCGCCACGCTTGTAGGCTGCACGTGCCTGACGTATGGTTTTGGTTTGTGGGAAAGATCCTATGCTGGTCGTCGGAAACTGTGGCAGGGCAAAGCGTTGCTGCTGCGCGCGTATGCGTTCGGCAAACTGGCTATGACGTTCTGCATCCTGGGCGGTGACATCTTCCAGGCGTTTTTGCACGATGGGATTATGGATGCGTACCGACTGGCGACGGCTTGCTATGGCCTGGTCTGCCAGCGAAAATTCTTGCGCGACAGCGGCGGCATGGCCATTCAGGGCTTGTTTCAGCGCCGCTACTTCATGCAGTTTTTGGGTGGCAAAAGCCAACCAGCTGCGGGTTTCTTCATCGAGGGCTGTCTCTGCTGCCAGATCGACCGGTACATGCAGCAAGGAGCAACTGGGGGCCAGCCACAACTGTTCCCCCAGCTTTTCCTGTGCCGCATGTAAACTTACTGCCAGCGCAGACAGATCTGCACGCCAGATATTGCGCCCGTCTATCACGCCAGCCGACAGGACACGACCCTGTGGCCAATTCTGCAGCAGGCTGTCCAGCTGTTGCGGTGCGCGCACCAGGTCCAGATGGACCCCAGCTACCGGCAGCGATTGCAGCAAGGCAGCGCGGTCCTGCACTGTTTCAAAATAGCTTGCCAACAGGATTTTTGGAGATTGCTGGACCAGTGCATGGTAAGCAAAGACAAAGGCATCCAGCCATGCCGCATCCAGATCGAGTGTCAGTATAGGTTCGTCAATTTGTACCCAGTCCAGCCCTTGTTCTTGCAGGCGTGCCAGCAGACGTTGATACGCCGGGATGATTTTTGGCAGCAGATCCAGTTTGTGTGTCAGGCCGCTTTTGATCTTGCCAAGGTAGAGCAAAGTCAAAGGTCCGACCAGGGTGACTTTGCCGGTATGGCCCTGTGCCTGTGCTTCTGCCAGTTCTTCAAACAGCCAGTCCACGCCACCATTGAAGCTGGTGTCTGCAGTCCATTCCGGCACCAGATAATGGTAATTGGTGTCAAACCACTTCGTCATTTCCATCGCAAAATGCTGGGGGTTACCACGTGCGGCGACATAGTAGTCGGCCAGGGACAATGCTTTGGCATCGAAACCAAAGCGGCCTGGCAGGGCACCCAGCAAGGCCAGTGTATTCAAGACCTGGTCATACCAGGCAAAGTCACCGACGCTGACAAAATCCAGGCCTGCCTGTTTTTGCAAGGCCCAGTGGCGCGAGCGCAATTCGCTGCCGGTTTCACGCAGGGTGGATTCGGTAGTATCGCCGCGCCAGAAAGCTTCCTGGGCGAACTTCAATTCTCTTTGGGCACCGATACGTGGGAAGCCCAGGGTGTGTGCAGTAGTTGTCATTTCATTCTCCTATCTTAGTTAATCTATGATGGGTTAGAATTAACTATGATTCAAACGACATATTTTAAGAATTAACTTGAATTTCATTCATAATGCAATCCATACTAGAACTGCGTCACCTGAAAACCCTGCTTGCGCTGCGTGAATCCGGCAATTTGCTGCGGGCTGCCGTCTTGCTGAATGTCACCCAGTCGGCACTATCGCACCAGATCAAATTGCTGGAAGAGCATCATGGCATGCCGCTGTTTGAACGCAAGACTACGCCGATACGCTTTACTCCGGCAGGTGAGCGCTTGCTACAGTTGGCCGACAGTGTTCTGCCGCAAGTCGCGAATTGTGAGCGCGACCTGGCGCGGCTGGCCCAGGGCGTGGCCGGGCAATTGCGCATCGCGGTCGAATGTCATACCTGTTTTGACTGGCTGATGCCGGCCATGGATGTATTTCGTCAGCGCTGGCCCGAGGTGGAGCTGGACATCGTTTCCGGCTTCCAGGCCGACCCCGTTGGCTTGTTGTACAGCCATAAGGCAGATGTGGCCATCGTGTCCGAAATGGATGGCGATGAAAGCGTGGCCTACCATCCGCTGTTTCGTTTCGAGATTGTGGCGCTGGTCGCCAAAGACCATGCGCTGGCCAAGCGTGATTATCTGGTGGCGCAGGATTTTGCGACCGATACCCTGATCACCTATCCGGTACCGGATGACATGCTGGACGTGGTGCGCCAGGTCTTGAAGCCTGCCGGCGTCGATACCGCACGCCGTACCACGGAACTGACCGTCGCCATGCTGCAGCTAGTGGCCAGCAAGCGCGGTATTGCCACCTTGCCGGTATGGGCCGCACAAAACTATGTGAACCGCGATTATGTACTGCCCAAGCGCATTACTGCCGACGGCCTGACTGGCAGACTGTATGCAGCCTGTTTGCCGGATTTGTCAGACAAGGCTTACCTCAGCGACTTTGTGACGACCATTCGTGAAAGCAGTTACCTGAATTTGCAAAGTATAGAGCTCATCTGACAGCTTGCGGGGCTGCGCAGACGCAGTATGAGTGCAGGTATGCCAGTAAATATGAATGATAATAAGAACGATTCTCGTTTACATATTGTTTCTGACTTGTTACAATCCGGCATCGATCTTTTCACTATCTCACCTCAGCCATTCCTCAAAGAAAAGCCAGCGGTTTTATTTTTAATTTTTCCTGAGGAAATGTCATGGCCTATATCAAGAGCCGCAAGCATCATCACGCGCGTTTTAATCATACGGTGACGGCAGCTGCCGCCGCTTTCTTGTTGCCGATCGCTGCCCAGGCGGCTGACCCTGCCCTGCCTGACGTCAAGGTGACGGCAAAGACAGAAAATGATTTCAAGGCGGATAAGGCTTCTTCTCCCAAATATACGCAGCCTTTGGTGGATACGACGCAGACCATTACCGTCATCAAGCGCGAGCTGATTGATCAGCAGGGCGCATTGACACTGACAGATGCCTTGCGCAACACGCCAGGCGTCGGCGCGTTTTTCCTGGGTGAAAACGGCAGCACCAGCACTGGTGATGCAATCTACATGCGTGGTTTTGACACATCCAGCAGCATTTACGTAGATGGCGTGCGTGACCTGGGTTCCATTTCCCGCGATCTGTTCAACATCGAACAGATCGACGTGCTGAAAGGCCCGGCCGGTACCGATGGTGGCCGTGGTGCGCCTACAGGTTCAGTCAACCTGATCAGCAAGCAAGCCACCATGGAAGATGCAATCTTTGGTTCGGCCACAGTAGGCAGCGGTAGCCAGAAGCGTGTCACTGCCGACCTGAACCGGGTCATCAGTGCTGATCAGGGTTCGGCGTTCCGCCTGAATCTGGTGGATCAGGACAGTGGAGTGCCTGGACGTAATGAAGTCCACAATAAGCGCTGGGGCATCGCACCATCGTTTGCATTTGGCTTGAACTCACCTACCCGTTTTTACCTGAATTACCTGCACGTACAGCAAGACAATGTACCGGATGGTGGCGTACCTACCATCGGCCTGCCTGGCTATAGCAGCCCGGACCCGAAACGTCCTTTCCTGTCTACTGCACCGAAAGTCGATCCAAAGAATTTTTATGGCTCGGTCAATGACTTCGACAAAGTCACCGCAGACATGCTGACCTTGCGCGTCGAACATGATTTCAGCGACAAGGTAAAACTGATCAATACAGCCCGCTTTGGCAAAACCACGCAACATTATCTGTTGACTTCATTCATGGGATCGACCGCGAATCTGCTGACACCATCGACCACGGATCTGTCTACCTGGACGCTGGCACGCGGCACGCGTACCCTGAAAGATCAGGAAAATGAAATCCTGACCAACCAGACCAACCTGGTGGCCGACGTGGAACTGGGCGGTCTCAAACACAGCCTGCTGGGTGGTGTGGAACTGACGAATGAAAAACAGAATACCTGGGGCAATGATGGCCTGGGTACGCTGCCGGCAGCGAATTTTTACAAGCCTGATCCTAACGACAAGGTGACAGGTTTGAATCCGGTGCGTAACAGCGTGTTCACACGTGGCGCAACCAGCACCGTCAGTGCCTATGTATTTGACACCATCAAGTTCAGCCCGGAATGGCAGGTCAATGCCGGTGTGCGCGTTGATCATTACAGCACAGACTATTCTGCCGCCAGCCTGTCCACCGCCACCAGTAATCCGACGCTGCCGGTAGGTACGCTGGTGCCAACCAACCTGAATATGGCCGGCAACCTGGTCAACGTCAAACTGGGCGCCTTGTACAAGCCTACCAAAGACAGCAGTATCTATGCTTCTTACTCGACATCGAAACAACCGCCAGGGGGTTCCAACTTTGCATTGAGCGCATCGGCCAGCAGTGCGGCCAATCCGAAGTTTGATCCGCAAGAAACCAAAAATGCCGAAATCGGCACCAAGTGGGATTTGCTGGAACAAAAACTGTCATTCACAGCCGCGATCTATCGTACCGAAGTATCAAATGAAGTCGTACAAAACCTGACTGACCTGTTGTATTACCAGACTGGTAAAAAACGCGTGCAGGGTATCGAACTGGGTGTGACAGGTGCCATCAACCGTAATTGGCTGGTCAGCGCTGGCTATGCCAGAATGGATACCAGTGTTGAAAGCGGCCCGCTGGTGACAGCCAGCGGTATCAACAATCTGTCGTACACACCAAAACAAAGCTTCACGGCATGGACTTCGTATCAGCTGCCTATGGGCCTGAAACTGGGTGGCGGCGCACGTTTTGTGGATGCCTTGTTGCGCGGTACGGATGGTGCAGTCGGCACACCGGCTTCGACTGAAGCCTATTGGGTATTCGATGCCATGGCCAGCTATGCCGTCAACAAAAACCTGGACCTGCAGTTGAATATCAATAATATCGCAGACAAAGCCTATGTGGCAGCCATCAACAAGAGTGGTTATCGTTACACACCAGGTACACCACGCGCCGTCAACCTGACCGCGAATGTGAAGTTCTGATGAGATCAAGTCAGTAATACCGAGCACTGACTATTAATCACTATTAATCGCCTGAGCCCCTCCTGATGCCGGACGGGTTTTTTTATGGTCCTCAGCGCCAAGAAAAAAACAAATAAAAAGGGACTGTGACTTAAACAAGTGACAGTCTCTTTTGTCATGAATGCAGACAGGTCATCGCCTGACTGGCTTTGCCTGTTAGAGCGAGACGGAGCCTGCTCAAAGAAAGGAAAACGAGCCGGTTCAAAAGAGCATTGCATGTTATTTGGCATTGTCTATATCATTTGGTTTGTGTGGCGAAGTATAGGTTTCGGATATTGAGTGGACCGATAGGTTGACAGGCTAATAACTATAAATGAGACTTATTAAAATTTGTAGTAACATCGGTTTTTTCTTTTATTCGTAGCTGGGAAGCAAGTTGGTTGTGTCTGTTGATCTTTCCTTGTGCCATGAATTCCATGTGTTTTCTCATGGGGTTCACCTCTTCTTTCATTGACGCTTGTATTCATGGCAGGCAAAGTCGGGATGCTGTGATGAGGCATCATCTGTTAAAATACGCGCCTTGTTTAACGGTTAAGCAGGTAAAGGGTGCGCCAGACCACGAAAGTCTGGTATCACGCGTGGGTGTTGCTGCCGCACTTGTCTTGCACCGGGACTACCCCTCAAATACCTGTACCAGCTTCCATTCTTATTGAATTCCTGTATGTCTGATTCCAAGCCTGCTGACGGCAGCAAACCGATGTTTTATGATCCTACCGAGCGCCGCATCCGTAGCTTTGTGACCCGTGCCGGACGTTTGTCCGATGCCCAGGCCAGGGCCTTGGACACCCTGGCGCCGCGTTTTTGTATCCCTTATCAAAAAGCACAACTGGATGTGGATGCTGCTTTTGGTCGCCAGGCACCGACTGTATTTGAAATCGGTTTTGGCATGGGCGAAACCAGCGCAAAGATTTCTGCCGGCATGCCGGAAAAAAACTTTATCGGGGTCGAGGTACATACACCGGGTGTTGGCAGTTTATTGAAGCTGACAGATGAAATGGGTTTGCACAACCAGCGCATCATCCAGCATGATGCATTTGAAGTGTTGACACACATGATTGCCCCGGCTTCGCTGCATGGCATACACGTGTTTTTTCCCGATCCATGGCACAAGGCGCGCCACAATAAGCGTCGCCTGATACAGGGGCCGCTGGTGGCCTTGCTGGCTTCGCGCCTGGCCCCTGGCGGCTATCTGCATTGCGCGACGGACTGGGAAGAATATGCGGTGCAGATGCTGGAAGTATTGGGTGCCGAACCGGCATTGGAAAATACCGCCGATGGCTATGCGCCACGCCCGGATTACCGTCCTGTCACCAAGTTTGAGAATCGCGGCCTGCGGCTTGGTCATGGTGTCTGGGACCTGGTGTTCCGCAAAAAATAATCCCGCTGCAGAATTCAATGCAAGGCCTGCAGACTGAGTCTGGGCCGCAGGTCGCGCCAGCGGCCTTCCGCCTTCCAGCCTGCTGACCAGTCGATGAACTGATCAGCAGGCATAGGAAGGGCAATACCATAACCCTGTGCCAGCCGGCAGCCCAGTTCCAGCAGTTTGGCACCATGTTCCATGGTTTCCACACCTTCGGCGATGACCTGGCGGTCAAACGCACCTGCCAGGCGTATGACGCCTTCGACGATATCCAGGTCTTCGACATCATTGAGCATGTCGCGTACAAAGCTCTGATCAATTTTCAAGGTATGGACCGGCAACTTGCGCAGATAGGTCAGGGAAGAATAGCCGGTACCGAAATCATCCAGTGCAAATTGGATACCCATCTGCCGACAACGATTCAGGATGGCGACCGCCTGTTCCATATCGGCGATGGCGGCCGATTCCAACACTTCCAGTTCAAAATTGGCAGCATGAAAATACGGGTGCTGCCTGAGTGCCGATTGCAAATAATCACAGAAACCTTGTTCCAACAGGTGATGGGCACTGATATTGGCACTGACGCAAATCGACATTCCGCGCAACTGCCAGTTATTGGCTTGTTGCAAGGCTGCCTTGATAACCCATTCCCCCACCAGTTTTTCCAGTTTACTGCCATAAATGTGTGGCAGAAATTCCATTGGTGACAGGATGCCGCGTTCCGGGTGCTGCCAGCGTATCAATGCTTCGGCACCTATCACTTCACCGGTAATCAGGTCCACCTTGGGCTGGTAGTAGAGAACGAATTCTTCCTGGTTCAGGGCAATTTGCAGACGCTCCAGAATTTTCCGGCGTTGCTGCGCCTTGCGGTCATTTTCGGGGTCGAACAGGTGGTAGCGATTCTTGCCAGCTTCTTTTGCCAGATACATGGCATGGTCGGCATGCCGTAACAGGGTATCGGCATCGACATTGTCATCCGGATACAGGCTGACGCCTATGCTGGCAGAAATGCTGACCACCACTTCATTCAGTTTTATGGGCTGGCTGACGCTGGTGAGGATACGATCAAGTATGGTGACGCTTTCTTCTGCCGATGAAATGTCTGACAACAGCAGGGCAAATTCGTCGCCACCCAAGCGTGCCAGGGTATCATCTGCACGCAGCACATGCTTGAGGTTTTCGGTCACACTGATCAACAGCCTGTCTCCGGCGTCGTGGCCGTAGTGATCATTGATGCTTTTGAAACCGTCCAGGTCAAGATAGCAGATCGCCACGGTCTTGCCAGTGCGTTTGGCACGATTTACTGCCTGGTCCAGGCGGTCTGCCAACAGACGTCGGTTCGGTGCACCTGTCAGCGTATCATAATTGGCGATGCGTTCCAGTTCTGCTTCATGGGTTTTCAACTCGCTGATGTCGGTGAAGATGCCTATGTAATACTGAATCTCACCTCTGGCGTCGCGCACCGAGGAAATCGATAACAGCTCAGGATAGATTTCGCCATTCTTGCGTTTGTTCCATATTTCACCGCGCCAGAAATCGTTGTTGTTGACGGCATTCCACATCTCAGCGTAAAAACTGGTGTTATGGCGTCCTGAAGACAGCAGATTGGTGGATTTGCCGCAAATGTCTTTTTCGGTGTAGCCAGTAATGCGGGTGAATGCCGGATTGATCTTGGTGATGCATCCCTCGGGATTGACAACCATGATGCCTTCATAACTGTTGCTGAATACGGTTGCAGCTTCACGCTGCGTCAGTTCCATTATTTTTTTATCGGTGATGTCGGTATGGGTACCGGACATGATCAGGGGCGTACCATCCGCGGCCCTGGAAACAATCGCACCCCGTGTCAGTATCCAGCGCCATTCACCCGTTTTGGTACGCAGGCGCAATTCCAGTTCATGTGCTGCTGTGACACCGTGCCGGTGTCGGTCCAGAGACCGTTTTGCCTGCACCAGGTCTTCAGGATGCACATGATCGCCCCAGTGTTCGGGACTGACATTCATTTCGCCAGGGTCGTAACCCAGCATGGTTTCCCAGCGAGCGCTGACCTGGAAGGTATTGCTCAACAGGTCCCAGTCCCAGTATCCCTGATCCGAGCCTCGCATGACGCGCTCCAGCCTTTGCTCTCTTTCCAGCAATTCCGCAGCGGTGCGTTTTTTGTCGTTAATGTCTGATAGTGTGCCAACCACCCTGAGTGGATTACCGTCGGCATCGCGCCTGACAGCACGGCCTTTGGCACGCATCCATTTGATGGCACCGGATTTGGTGATCATGCGGTATTCAAAATCGATATCCGGTGTGCGGCCTTGTCTGTGCGCCTCGATTTGTTGCAAGGTATTCGGCAGATCATCCGGATGTACCAGCCGTTTGAAGAAATCAAAGTCACGGTTATCAGCGCTTTCCTCATAGCCAGTCATGTCGTAATAATGGCGTGACCGGTACACTTTGCCGCTGGGGACATCCCAGTCCCACAAACCTTCGCTGGTCGCTTCAATCGCCATCTGCAGGCGTTCTTCGCTGGCCTGCAATTGCATGGCGGCGTTTTTGCGCTCGGTAATATCTTGCACACTGCCATGCAACTTGATCAGTTTTCCCTGTGTGTCCATTAAGGCTTCGCCACGGGCAATAATCCAGCGATGCTTACCGTCTGGCCTGACTACTTCGGCATCGCAGGTATAGGGAGCATGGGTTTGCAGTGTCTGTTCGACTACGCTGGCCAGCCTGGCCCAGCTGTCGGGGGTAAAGTATTTCTGCACTTCGGGGTAAACGGCGGCTGGTAGCGCAGGATCGCGGCCATAAATTTGATAGACTTCTTCCGACCAGGTGTGAACATCGGTACGTACATTCCATTCCCAACTGCCGACTGCGGCCAGGCGCTGTGCCACACGCATGGCGGCTTCACTTTCCTTGAGTGCCGCCTCTGCCTCCTTGCGTTCGGTCACGTCGCGGGCAATCCCGAACAGGCCAGTGATTTTTCCCTTCTTGTCACGCATGGGGCCTTTGGTAATCATGAATACCAGGGCACGGCCATCGTGGGTATCGATGGATTCATCATAGGTCTGGGTATCACCGTTACTCAAAATGGCCTGGTCTTTTGCATGAATGCTGTCTGCTGAAATGTCGGGAAACAGATGACGATCATTCTTGCCGAGGATTTCTGCCTTGGTTTTGCCTACAAACTGTGCTCCGGCTTCATTGATGAGAATATAGCGGCCTTCCATATCCTTGACGAATACGGCATCCGAGGTGCCATACACGATGGCGTCGAGCAGATTGCGATTGCTCTGCACTTTGAGCAGGGACTTGCGCAAGGCTTCACTCATAAAACTGACAGCGATGCCGCTGATTACCAGGAAGCTCAGTTGAAATATATCCGGTCCGGGTTTGATTTCAAAACTGTGTATTGGTGGAATAACGAAATAAATCAGGCCTATCGTTGCGATCAGTGTGGTCAGCAAACCAGGCCCTAGACCACCTGCCAGCGCACTTAGCACGATAGGTAGTACAAATATGATGAGCAAGGGCCGGTTGTCAAAACTGGGGGCTATCGCTTCACGCAGCATCAGTACGGACAGGGGAAGAATGACGGCCAGCAGGTAAATCATGACGCGTGACGGCGTCTGCTCTTGATACTCTTCCAGCACGACAGGACCTGACCATGTCTGATGCTGTCCTTTCCTTGCGGGGACGGCATGCAGGGCCAGGAACAGCAGGGCGCTGGTCGTGACCACAAAAAAAACGCCTTTGGCAGTGGATAACCACGTCATCTTATCGACATCACTAATACTGGACAGTAAACTGTCAGACAGGAATATCCATGCCAGTGCCAGCAATAAATACAGCACTGTCACAATACCAATGTAGCGATTCCGTCGCGTAGTCGTCATGGGTAACCTGTCTTTGGAACATCAGTCATGGACATCAAGTCTGGTCGCCCCTTGTGCCGTATGCCGTGGTACCTGATCATTTTGTCCTGCAATTGCCACGATACAGTTTTGCCAGTACCCCTACCTGTTGTTGCCAGCAGACGCGGACAGGGTTATATAAGCTTAAATGAGAATTTCCATTAAGCAAGCATTCGAGATTAACATGTCTCAATACACTTATTTGCTAAGATGTGGCAACTATGTTTTTTTGTCAATTGTAGAAAAGATAAAATTTGCAAATTAAACAAATTTTTAACTTTGGGCGGTTTGCTGACATCCATCTATCCACCACTCCATCCTATTGATGCCTCAGGTGTTGCTGGTTAGCGTTGCGCTCAGAGGGGCTAGCAGGGCCTGAAGATCTTCTGCACTGAATTTCTGTGAAAAGGCGGTATCGCTACCCAGTACCCCTTCCGCCAGTGCTGCCTTGCGTGCCTGCAGACCAAGTATGCGCTCTTCTATACTGCCTTCGATAAGTAATTTGTAGATAAATACCGCTTGTTGTTGGCCGATGCGATGGGCACGGGCATTGGCCTGTTCTTCGACGGCCGGGTTCCACCACGGGTCCATGTGGATGATGGTGTCAGCGGCGGTCAGGTTCAGGCCCACACCGCCGGCTTTAAGGCTGATCAACATGATTGGCACCTGCTTGTCCTGAAACTGGGCGACCACCGCGCCACGGCTGGCGGTCGCAGTTTTGCCGGTCAACATCAGGCAGGCAAGGTCGAGTTCTGCCAGCATCACGGCAATCAGCTCCAGCATTTCCGTGAATTGCGAAAACACCAGGATGCGACGGCCTTCTGCCACTAGTGCCGGCAGCATGTCTGCCAGCATGTCGAGCTTGGCTCTTTCCATGTCCGGCGGCAGGTTCTGGCCTTTCAACAACTGCGGGTCGCAGCACACCTGGCGCAGCTTTAACAGTGCATCGAGGATAGTGATCTGCGCGCCATCAAAACCCTTGCGTTGCAGTACCCGCCTTACCTGCTCATCGGCAGCGACGCGCACGCTTTCATACAGTTCACGCTGTTTGCCTTGCAGACGCAGGCGCTTGATGACTTCGGTGCGGGGTGGTAATTCTGTTGCCACGTCATCCTTGCGTCGCCGCAGTATGAAAGGGCGCACCCGTTGCGCCAGCAATTGCGCCCGCAAGGTTTCGCCATTGACTTCAATGGGCTTGCGCCACAGGCGTGAAAAGCTGCGTATATCACCGAGGAAGCCGGGCATCAGAAAATCAAACTGGGTCCACAATTCACCGAGATTATTTTCCAGTGGCGTGCCCGTCATGCACAGCCTGTGTCTGGCCTGGATGCGGCGCACGGCGTCGGCGCTGCGGCTGGCGGCATTCTTTACAGTTTGTGCTTCATCGAGTATCAGCAAATGAAATTCTTGTGCTGCCAGCGTATCCAGATCACGCCATAGCAAAGGATAGGTGGTCAGTACCACATCGGCCTGGCGGATGTCGGCAAACAGGTCGCTGCGTTCTGGCCCTTGCAAGGTCAGTACCCGCAGGGCCGGAGCCATGCGGCGGGCTTCGGCCTGCCAGTTGAAGATCAGTGAAGTTGGCAAGACGATCAGCGCAGGAATATCCAGTCTGCCTTGCTGTTTTTCTATCAGCAGATGGGCCAGTACCTGGGCGGTCTTGCCCAGGCCCATGTCGTCTGCCAGTATGCCTGCCAGATGTTGCTCGCGCAGATATTGCAACCAGGCCACGCCATGCAGTTGATACGGGCGCAAAGTCACACCCAGGCCAGTGGGTGCCGCCACGGCACGCAGACTGCCGCTTTTTTTCAAGCGCTGTGCCAGGTTGCGCAAGCCGACCTCGCCCTGCAACTGCCAGCCACCGTGCGGGCCAGCACGCGCAGGCTGGCTGTCGAGCAGGCTGGCGCGCAGGGCTTCCAGCCGGTAATTGTCCCAGGCCGATAATTGTACCGGGCCTTCCATCTGCGGCCTGTCGGTCAGCAAATCCAGCATGTGGATGACGATGGCTTTCAATGGTGCTGCCATGGCGTCGATGCGCTTACCGCCTGGCGCACGCAATTGTATGATGGCCATGTCGTCTATCTGGCGTATCTGCCTGGCATTCAGCCAGCGAGCATCACGTTGCAGCAGATGCGCCAGCATGGGAACCAGATCCAGTACTTCACCTTCGATTTCTATGCCCAGGCTCAGCATCCATGAACCCTCACGTGCTGGCAAGCCCAGCGGGGTGATGATTTCGGTGCGATTGCGCATACGTGATGCCACCTGCTTGCCAATGATGGCACCGGTATTTTCGTCGATGATCAAATGCCAGGCATCGACCGGCACACTTTCATGCGCAAAGCCGGGGCGTACCACGACTTGCCAGCCCAGCGCCTGCATCTCAGGCAATCGGTCGGCCCAGAAATCAGCAAAAAAACCTTCCTGTACCAGGCTCCATAGTGGGCCAAATTTCTCGGCTACCGCCTGGTTGCGCCATTGCAGGCTGGCGGCAGGCAGCGGCTGCAGACCGATATCCCAGACTTTGTCCAGGGCATCAGCTTCTGCCCCCAGATCACGCAGCAGGCAGATGGCTTTGCTTTCTGCATCATGCAATAACTGGGTGGAATGCGGGCGGCGGTTCAGCAAGGCGGTTGGAGCCGCAGTTTCCCAGCGCAGGCCGGTATCAGTGTGGTACAGCCAGTCGATTTCGACGACGGTGACACTGCCACCACGTGGACCAAAGTCGCCACTGGGTTTCATGCCCAGCAAGCCATCGCCCCGGTGCAGGGTTTGCAAGCTGATGCGTGGGCGAAAATGACCTGCGACTTCAGGCAAGCCGCGCGGTAAGCCACGCGGTAAGCCGCGCGGTGCCGGTTTATCTTCCTTCAAAACGCACTTGCATCAGACCCAGATCACCAAAGTGCACGCTGATATCGGTATCCACCGGCACTTGCGGGCTGCCGGCGTAGGAACCGGTGATGACGGCTTGCCCCGCTCGCAGGCCCATGCCCTGGCTACGCAGGAATTCTGCTAGCCAATACAAGGGCAAACGCGGCTGACCGGCTGGATGTTGTCCATCCACAGTCACGACCGCCTGGTTGGCGAGCATCAAATCGATACGCATGCTGTGTGTTTGCTGTGCCAGTTGATGATCGATAGCTGGCCCCAGTACCAGACCCTGATTGAACAGGCAATCCGCCAGGTGATCGTAGAAATTCAACTGATCTGCGTTGGCGTACCGTGTATGGATCAATTCCAGCGCCAGCCGTGTTTCACCTATGGCGGCGTCGACTTCCGCTGCTGTATAGGGTGTGGCTCTTGCAGGTAAATCCCGTGCCAGGATGAAGGCCAGTTCTGGTTCAATTTTGACCTGTTGTTGGTGACACCAGACCCTATGCGGCTGTGTAGATGCTTCATGGACATCATTGGCATAGATGGGCGCCAGCACCCATTTTTCGTCACCTGGCATGCCACACTTCCAGCCGACTATGTCTTGCTTGTGCAAGTCGCTGATCAAATAGCTGACGGCGCACTGTATGGCAAATGCAGCTTGCAGCGTCGTTGGGCGATATGCTGCCGGCAGCGCTGGGCCCTGTTCACCGGTAAGGCGTCGCGCCAGCAATATACGTGCTGCGGCCAGGCTGCTGGCCGCATCTTTATTGATCTGCTGGATTGGCTTGGGGATCATCGTCAAAAAATGCTATGAATAGTAGGAGGCATCCGCATGGATGAAATGAGTCTCTGTATTTTATCCTGTCGGTGGCAACAAGATTTATCTTGAAATTATAAAATAAGTGTATTACTATATTAATACACGTAAGCATGGTGTATTCATATTGCACCCATAGTGATGCATTAATCGCCCAATCACTTAATCACAGCGCACAGGAAAGCTTGTTATGGAGCGTAAAACATGATGTCGCCAGAAAGTCCGCGCCAATTAGGCGCAGAGATATTTCGGGTGACGACCGGAACCAGTGAGCCTATTTACCGGCAACTGATAGAACAACTGCGACGTTTACTGGCAGGAGGGCAGGTGGCTGCAGGTGATGCCATGCCATCAGTACGCGAAGTTGCCAGCGCATTAGGCGTCAATCCTATGACCGTATCCAAGGCTTATAGCATGCTGGAGGCAGAAGGTTTGCTGATGCGTCGCCGTGGCCTGGGTATGGAGGTGGCGTCCCAGAAGGGGGGCAGCCAGGACCTGGGTACGCGGCTGGAAATATTACGCCCCAGCCTGGAGCGTATCGCAATCGAAGCCAGTCAGCTGGAATTGGAACCAAAGGCAGTCATCGCACTGCTGACCAGTATTCTTAAAGGAAAATAAGCATGCATGCGCAGCCAACACAACTTACATCGCACCCCATACAAATTCGTGGTTTGAACAAATCCTTCAGTGGGCAGTCTGTCTTGAAAGAACTTGACTGGCACATCGAGCCAGGCAGTATCGTAGGCCTGCTGGGGCGCAATGGTGCCGGTAAATCCACTCTGATCGAGTGCCTGCTGGGCCTGCGTGATGTGGATAGCGGTAGCTCACAGTTATTTGGTGACAATGCCGGGCAACTCAGCCAGGCAACCAGAGCCAGGATAGGTTATGTGCCGCAGCGCAGTGATTTGTTTGAATGGCTGAACGCCAGGCAAATGCTGGATTACTTCCGTCAGTTATATCCACACTGGAATGAAGACAAGGTGAATAGCCTGATGCAGGCCTGGGAACTGCCATTTGACAAGGTCATCAACAAACTGTCTGTCGGACAGAAGCAGCGGCTGTCGATTATCCGCGCCCTGGCGCATGAGCCGGAACTACTGATACTGGATGAACCCGTGTCCAGCCTGGACCCGGCAGGCCGTCGCGATTTCTTGCGTGAACTGATAGAAAGCGTGATAGCGAAACAGACCACGATCGTATTTTCCACCCATATCCTGTCTGACCTGGAAAGGGTAGCCATGAATGTAGCCTTTCTTAACCACGGTCGCATCGTGCATCAGCAGGCACTGGATGACATGATGGATAGCACCGTGCGCGTCAGTGGGACGACCCAAGTGCTGGCGCAACTCACACCCAAGCGGACTTTAAGCGCGTGCCGCAATACCGGCATGCAGGGTGAAGACAGCGTACTGGCCCAGTTTGAACCTCAGCAACTGGAACAACTGCAGAGTCGCCATGATGTACGCCTGGAAAAATTGAGCCTGGAAGATTTGTTCATAGAAATGACACGATAAAGATGAACCAATTGGCCATGCGAAAAAATCAACTCCTGACGCCAGTCGTAAAAGGTACCCCATGAAGACAATCATTTCCATTTGGAAGCAGCCATACTATGCCCGCATCAATACCGGGAGTTTGAAAATAATATGGTTTTTATTGAGCCTGATCGTATTGCTACCGATGGTAGTCGTCTTCTTTGTCGGGAAGAAAGATGAGGGCTGGATACCCATTTTACTGGCACTTTGCCTCGGTCTGTCAATGGCGCTTGGTTTGTTGCTTTTGTCCTGGATGCTGATGCTGGTACCCAGTGTGGCGATGCAATACACACCTGCCAATGCACGTCTTGTGCCTCAGATCAAACGGAATATGCAGTACGCACTGGCTATTCCTACTCTGCTGCTGCCTGCATTGTTGGCTGTGGCGCTGAATTTTCAATCGCAGAGTAATTTTTTTAAAATCTGGATGCTGGGTGTGTTTGCCTTGCTGGTGTACGTTGCCACCATACGCAGTAAATGGGTGTTGATTTTGCTGGTTATCATGTCGCAATTGCCGATCTGGATAGGCACAAAAATAAGCTTGCCTGATACCGGCATATGGAATCAGCCTGTACTGATGTTGTTAATAACCGTTGGATTGACCGCCTTAGTATTGCGTTGGCTTTTTTCCATACATGGCGACCAGCATTTCAAAAGAGAACAGAATTTCGCCGAGATGCAAAAGATGATGCGAGGCGAAGAAGTGCCAATGAATCAGTATCCGTTGAGTTTCATTAGTCCCTATGATTTTCTGTTGCGCCGCTGCATGAAAAAAGTACAGCGCTTTCCAGAAACAGTGAGTCAGCTAATACCATTTTCAATGGGCAGACAGGTATTTTGGTTAACTAGCTTTATGTCTATGCTACTCATGTGTGTAGGCATGTGCGTTTACTTTATTTTCTTTCTTCGCCATTCCGGTAAGTTTGATGACAAAGATATTTTGCTGGCGTATTTTGTTCCGGTCGCATCTTTTATTTTTTTACCCATTGTATATTCCAGCGTCGTACTTACTAGCGTAAATCAACGCAGGGGTGAACAAAGCTTACTTTGTCTTGCAGCCAGGTTGCCGGGCGTTAAGCAGCAAACTGTGCTCATTGCGGGTTTCCTATTACGTCAGGCACTGTGCCTATGGTTTGTTACAACGGTGATCGTTTGCTTGACAGTATATTTTTCATCTGCCGGACCAACGATGAACGGATCAGTCTGGATAGGTTGTTTTTGCTTGCTGCCTCTCAGTGTCATGAGCCTGAACAACTATGCCGTGATGAAGTCACGTTATGATTTCGCTTTGTTGATCGGCGTGGCGATGTCTGTTTTGCCTGGATTGGTTCTGGTTATTTTGTATGTAAAATTTTTACCTTGCCCTGCATGGTTTATCTGCGCTGGTGTGGCAGTCGGCACCGGCATAGTCTTGCGCTGGCGCTGGAATCAGCTCATGCAGGTGGCGGCAGTTTTCCCTGTCGGCCGGGCAGTTTAGCCACAGCTTAAGGATAACATCATGCGTGCCTTGATCTGGAGTTGTAGTTTTTTGATCGCAGCCAGCCTGCTGATGCCTTCTGGACCTTTGATATCGGCGACATCAGCACGGCAGATTTGTGAGCGTGTCACTTATGAGCAATCCCTGTTGACCGGTCTGCATCTGACACTGAAGCAGGAAATCCTGGGCTGCTTGCTTTTGTATGTGAATACGAAGCTTGTAAAGTCCTGATTTGGGTTAGCGCTGGGTCAGCATTGGATCAGGTTTTATTAACCCAACCATTTCAGCAAATCGTGCAGACTTTGTTCATTGCTTTTTATATCAAATTCCTTGATGCCTAACTGTTTCAGGATGACTTTACCGGGTTCGGTTTCGTCCATTTGTCCCAGTTCTTTCTTCAAAGCCTGAATTTGCGCAGCGCTGAATCTGGCATGTGCAATCAAGGGTTGGTAAGGCTGTTTCTGGCTGGTATGGATGACGCGATGCCCGGTTTTTTCCAGATTCTTGGCTACCGCAGAATACGAGGCAACACCGCCCACATCCGCCAACTGGTTGTCCAGATAAAAAATAACGGCCCCTTGTTCTTTTGCATACTGGATTTTTTCTGCTTCGAGATCGAAACCATTGTGTACCAGTTCGGCCGAGCAGAATTTCGACATGTATGAAATCTTCTCTGGCAGTGTGATGCGTTTGCCCTTGATGTCACTGATATTTTTCAAAGGTGACGCCTTTGGTACGATCAACAGACAATGACCTTCTGGCTTGGAGGTTGATATCAACTGGTATTTGTAATCACGCACACCGCGTGCTGGATAATCACTGGGGCGGGCCATCACAAAATCCATCTTGCCGGATTTCATGCCTTCTTCCAGTTGGGCAAATTCCCGCGTCACGATAACCACGACTTTTTTGCCCAGGGCCTTGCTCATCACCTCTGCCAGGCCGGTATATTTTTCTATAATCTGAGCCGAATCCTGGCCGCCGGATGTACCTTCACTGACGTTCAGGGTATAAGTATTTTGCGCAAAAGCGCTGATGCTAAATACCAGTGTGCAGGCTGCAATCGAGAAAAGTTTTTTCATATACATGCCCAGATTGTGTGCGTATGGAAAGACCAACTCTAATCCAGTCATGCATGGACATGCAATGATTTTTAACATTCTTTTCAGAAATGAATGTTTTTCCAACGAAATGTTGACATCGAAATATCATTTTCAGCGGACGCATAAATCTGGTATCGTTATCTGATCATTTGAAAACAGGAGTAAGCATGAGACTGATTTCCTACTATGGGCGTTTGCTGGCACTGGCACTGGTATTGAACGGCATGGTGCATGTCAGCGCACTGGCGCAGCAAGATGCCGGCACGCAGGCGGTAAAGAAATCCAAAGTTGTTTTTCAGGTCAGTGATGGCGACAGCAAAAAATGGGATTTGACGCTGAATAATGTCAAAAACGTCATCAAGGATATGGGCCGGGATAATATCGAGGTGGAAATCGTCGCCTATGGTCCTGGCATTGATATGTTCAAATTTGAATCCCAGGCAGCCAGCCGCATCGATGAAGTGCTTAAATTGGGGGCCCAGGTCATGATCTGTGAAAATACCATGCGCGCCCAAAAAATCACCAAGGCAGATATGCTGGATAACCTGGGTTATGTTGAGGCAGGCGTGTCACAACTGATCAAGCGCCAGCAGCAGGGTTATGCCTATATCAGGCCCTGATATGACGGCGACGCTGCAATTCTGGCGGGACTTCTCGCGGATTGAAATGATGGCACTTCGGTTTCAAGCTGGGTGACAACTATGCATAATCTCAGTCTGATCAGAAAAATTGCTTCGCTATTGTTGTTGATCTGTTTTGTCCTGCCTTTGTCCAAATGCGAATCTGCGAAAGAGCCTGCGACAGAAAGCACAGAACGCACAGAAAGCACAGAAAAGCCAGTAACAGCGAAAGCACCCGTTAAAGAAACAAACAAGGATAGCGTCTATGTAGACGGTTATTTGTATCCCTACAAACTTGTACAGCAGGGCTGGAACCGCATTCAGGAAGGAACGCTGGGTTTTGGTGTTCTGGATTTGCTTGAAATTGTCATCGTTTTCTTTTTACCCTTTGCACTGTTGTTCGTCCGTGAAAAACCACAGACCATCATTACCACTATTGCCAGTGTGCTCGCGAGTTTCCCTCTGTTTTTCTGGGTGCTTTTTTGGGGAAATCCTGAATGGGGCGGCATCATGGCGGTGACTTGCTGGTTTGTTTTGCTGGCCATCAGTCTGATCACGCTATTTCAGTGGTGGTGGCAACGCAGGCAAAAACGGCAACAGGGTCTTGCATAGCGCGCTGCCCCTGTGAGCAGCGCTTGACTGCTATTTGATCGCCCTGATTCCTGCATGCCCATGCCTGGTCGGGTGCATTTCTTCATGGTAATTGGGGGCGCGGGTTTGCATGGTGTTGTTGTTGCCCAGTATCGTGGTGGTGGTTAATGCGGGTTGGCCGTCGCGCCAGCAAGCCAGGGCAGAATTGCGGTTGCCATGCAGGTCGATGATGATGCGTCGTTTTTCTGCTTCCGGGAGATGGTCGTCTGGTTGGGCCGGCCGCGTTTTGGGTGGCAGGACGATGGCGTCACCTGGCTGTATCCATAAATCAGCCAGGAAAATTTCCTGCACATAGGGCCGCCAGCGTGCCACGCTGATGACCAGGGGTCGCTCATCCTGGGAGAAAAACACATGCGGAAAATCATGGAATTCCAGGTCAGTCGGATTGTAAGTCAGCAGTTCACGGCGACGTGTGCCACCCAGGTAAGGTGACTGGTAGCCTGCCCATTTTCCATAGGTGTATTGGGCCATGATCAGGCCCTCGTATTCAAAACGCAGACATTCACCACTTTTAAGCAGCGTCATACCAAAGGCTTGCACGCTGTCTTTGGTCGCAAGTATCGTTTCGTATTCGACTTCTGCCGTGTTGAAATTGAATTCGGTGATCTCGTAAGGATGACCATCATTGGGTATGGTCTTGGCATGGTGACTGATGCCCTGATATTTGGTACCCAGATACAGGTCAGGATTGTCTGGTGCCAGGCTGATCTCATGACCGAAAGCTAGCCGCAATGGCCTGCCATGACCGCGCTCATTGTAGAGAAATGGATGCTCTTTGGGATCTAAGTCTATATACGGGCCATCTTCGATGAAGATGGGGGCATCAAAGTATGAGTCGCTCACAGTGGCACTCCTGAATGGGGATGGCAGGAAAAAGGCTATACCCGGAATAATTCTTTCCGGGTAGCGCCGCATTCTCATGCTAACTTGTTATGCCTTCATTGTGCCAGTTTCTTTATAAGGACTTACCAGGTTTGGATTGAATGCGAAGTGACCGATAGCCTGATCATGCGGATTCATTCAGCGTGGCAGGACGGTTTGCACCTGGCGATGCAAGCAAACTACTCAGGCTGATCAATAGTCCTGCGGCGAAACCATGCACATGGCCTGCTTTGATAGTTGCGATGGCATGTACATCGAGCGCAATCTGTATGGCGACTATCAGACCTGCAAACCATGCCATTTTATTGCGTGGCAGTAAAATGAATACCCCCGCGCACAGGGCCATCAAAGCTTGCGATGCACCGTCTGTAACCAGGTCCGGGTAATACCAGACACTGGCAGCCTGGCCAGCAAGGCCGCCAATCAGATAGAGGCTGATCAACAGCCGCCAGCCACGTGCGCGTTCCAGGGTGCTCGCCAATACAAAGATGCAGGTGGTGTTGAACAGCATATGCAGGAAATGTACATGCAAAAATTGCGACACCAGCAAGCGCCACCATTCATGTGTGGTAAATAGCTCGCCGGTTGCAGCGCCAAGCTGAGGTAGACGCAAGGACTTTTGCGAGGCAAAAAGAGATTGCTTGAAGTACAAGGCCGAGACGGTCCAAGCCATCAGTATCAAACTACTGATACAAACTGCCACGGGTGAGCTGAGGACTATATTTTTCTGTTTCAATTAATCAGAGATTCCTGAATGAGATGGCAAGCTTGAATTGGATAGCAGAACTTACCATGAGTAGGTCAATCCGGCTGATTTGTTGATGCCTTTGTGCGTTGCGCCAAAAAAAGTGTTTGCCTTTTTCTCTTCCTTATTTGATTATATGCGCAAATAGTATTATTTGCGCCTGATCAAATTCAAATCGCTAAAACTGTGCTTAAAAAAGCTTTATGCTGGTTGGTGTGGTAAAGCATACTGACCAGAATGAACGAAGTATCTCATTGGAAAGTTTCAGCCTCATGTCTATCCAAGTCAAAAAATCTGGTCTGTTGCGTCGTGCGCCTGAAAATTTTCTGGATGCGCCTTTGCGTCAAGCCATCAATGAACATGGCTTGAATGACGAACGGCGTGGTTTTTTGCGCAAGAGTTTTGCTGCTGCCACGGCGGCACTGGCATCTGGTGCGGCAATAGCCAGGCCGGGCAGCATGCCAGAAGGGGATGGCGACCCGCTGATACTGAATTTGCAGGAACATGCAAAGACCCTGGGTAATCCTGTCGTCATGCAGGCTTATGGCCAGCCATCCAGATTCGAAGCCAATCTGCAGCGTCGGCAATCACCTGGCTTGACTCGGGTACCGCAGGCTTCCGTCTCATTTGCACCCTTGCAAGGCTTCTTCGGCATCATTACCCCCAGTGGCCTGCATTTTGAACGCCACCATCAGGGCTGGATAGATATCGACCCGGCCCAGCATCGTTTCATGATCAACGGTCTGGTACGTGAAGCCAAGGTTTACACCATGGACGACCTGATGCGCCTGCCCTCGGTATCGCGCATGCACTTCATAGAATGCGGCGCGAATAGCGCGACCGAATGGGGCAATGTCGCCGTACCCACGGTGCAGTACACGCATGGCATGTTGAGCTGTTGCGAATTTACCGGCGTGCCTTTGTCGATCTTGCTGGACGATTGCGGCATAGACCGCAAGAAAGCCAAATTTGTGCTGGCAGAAGGGGGCGATGGTTCTGCCATGACGCGCACGATTGATATTGCCCGTGCCATGGATGATGTCATCGTCGCTTATGGTATGAATGGTGAAATGCTGCGACCAGAAAATGGTTACCCGCTGCGCCTGGTGGTGCCAGGTGTGCAAGGCGTGTCCTGGGTCAAATGGCTGCGCCGCATAGAAGTTGGCGACCAGCCCTGGGCGACCAAGGATGAAGCTATCCACTATATCGATCTGCAACCGGATGGCATGCACAGACAATATACATCGGTACAGGAGTGCAAGTCGGTTATCACCACACCGTCCGGCGGCCAAATGCTGCTGGAAAAAGGCTTTCACAATATCACCGGCCTGGCCTGGTCGGGACGTGGCAAGGTTAAGCGCGTGGATGTCTCTGCTGATGGTGGTCGTAGCTGGCGTACCGCCAGGCTGGAAGGGCCGGTACTGGGCAAATGCCTGACCCGCTTCAATATCGACTGGAACTGGGATGGTACACCGGCGATCCTGCAATCGCGCGCGATGGATGACACTGGGTATGTACAACCCAAGATCGCACAGTTGCGCGCAGTGCGTGGCACCCGTTCGATCTATCACAACAATGCCATCCAGTCCTGGAAAATTAATGAAGTTGGAGAGGTCAGCAATGTACAAGTGGCCTGAGTTGAGCATACTGAGCAAAGCCTTAGGCATACTGATACTGACTGGCATCAGCCTGACCGCCGGTGCGGATAATTATTCCGGCATAGGCAGGGCTGCCACACCCAAAGAAGTAGCGGCTTGGGACATCGATGTGCGGCCGGACTTCAAAGGTTTGCCCAAGGGGCGTGGCAGTGTTGATCAGGGCCAACAGGTATGGGATGGCAAATGTGCATCCTGCCATGGCACCTTTGGTGAATCGAACCAGGTGTTTACCCCCATCGTCGGCGGCACCACCAGGGAAGATGTCAAGAATGGCCGGGTCGCTGCATTGACTGGCAATAGCCAGCCGCAGCGCACTACCCTGATGAAGGTGGCAACTGTTTCCACGCTATGGGATTACATCAATCGCGCCATGCCCTGGAATGCCCCCAAGACGCTGACGACGGATGAAGTGTACGCAGTGACTGCTTATATACTCAACCTGGGGGGCATTGTCGCTGATGACTTTGTCATGTCAGATGCAAACATCGCCGACGTACAAAAGCGTATGCCAAACCGCTTGGGGATGAGCCAGCAGCATGGTTTGTGGCAAACCACAGGCAAGCCCGATGTGAAGAATACAGCCTGCATGAAAGACTGCATCAGGGAAGTGAAAATCACTTCTGAGTTACCGGTCTTTGCGCGTAGCGCCAATGGCAACCCGGTCGAACAAAATCGCACAGTCGGTGCGGTACGGGGTGTGGACCTGAATCAGGCCGCCGTCATCAAAGTCAGCCAGCCTGTCACCGATGAAGGTTTAAAACTGGTCAAGCAATACGCCTGTGTCGCCTGCCATGGTATCAAGGATAAAATTGTCGGCCCCGGCTTTGCCCAGATTGCAGAAAAATACAAAGCGGACGCCAATGCAGAAACCAGTCTGGCCAAAAAAATCAAGGCTGGTGGCAGCGGCGCCTGGGGTGATATTCCCATGCCGTCGCAAGGCCAGGTCAAGGATGGCGAGATCAAGACCATGCTGAGCTGGATTTTGCGACAATAATTCGACATGGATTTTGCAGGTATGTCACGTCGACGGAAGGAATTCGCGTTAAGCTATATCGAACAGGTACAAATCAGTAAATCGCATCATCAGGTAAATGCTCACTCAGGAGACAGCAATGAAGCAGGCAATCAAGATCAATGATGACGGTCAGCAGCGCCGTGATTTTTTACGCATTTCCACCATATTTGGCCTGGCATTTGCCGCCGGCTTGCTGAAACCATCTGATGTATTTGCCGCCGAATGGCAAGCCAAGGCGTTTGAAGCCAAGAGCCTGCAGGATGCGTTTGCCGCCTTGGGTGCAGGCAGCCCGGCTGTCAGCGCCGACATCGCTATCGTTGCGCCAGATATTGCCGAAAATGGTGCAGTTGTGCCAGTCAGTGTCAGCAGTAAGGCCGCCAATACGGATTACATCGCGATTCTGATAGAGAAAAACCCGAACGCCATGTCAGCGGCATTTACTATTCCAGAAGGGACAGAAGCCTCCGTCAGCACCCGCGTCAAGGTAGGCGAAACTTCAAACGTGCATGCGCTGGTGAAGGCGAATGGTAAATGGCTGGTGGCTTCGAAAGAGATTAAGGTTACTCTAGGTGGCTGTGGCGGGTGATGCATGTAAAAACCCATTTCTCGGGCGCATAGCTGCGTTGCAAATGCTCGCAATACCGACGTATTGCTGCGCAAGGGTTACAGTTGGCCTTGCTCTGCATCCCGATAAATGAGTTTTTGAAAAATCGACACGGACTGATATCTACGTCACGGCAGACATTCGCAATACTTGGCATGGCTCTGTTTTGATGTAAATAAATTGTAGGGTTTGTAAATTCAAAGTATTGTTACAGGCAATTAAAAAAGGAGACATCATGGGCGATCCTATGCGTATTCGGGCAGTGGCTACTGGCGACGTTGTTGAAGTAAAAGTGCTGATGCGTCACGATATGGAAACCGGTCAGCGTAAAGACCTGGAAGGTAAAGTTGTACCGGCACATTTCATCAAGACCCTGCAAGCCAAATGGAAAGACAAGCTGGTGCTGGATGCGCAGTTTGGTCCTTCAGTTTCCAAAGATCCTTTCCTGTCCTTCAAGTTCAAGGGCGGTGTCAAGGGCGATAAAGTGTCGGTAACCTGGATAGACAGCAAAGGTGACCAGCGTAGCGACGAAGCAGCCATAAGCTGATAAGGAAACCCCATGTCACGTCTTGCTCTCAAATCACTGTCCTGTATGCCGCTTTGTGTCATGTTGGCATGTTCTGTCTGGTCGTCTGCGCAGGCGCAGACTGCTAGCCCATCCTCAAGCGATGAAATCGCCAAATACCGGCAAATGCTGGCTGATGGCAACCCGGCTGAATTATGGGAAATGCGTGGGCAGGAACTCTGGCAAAAAAAACTTGGCCCGAATCAGCAATCGCTGGAGCAATGTGATCTGGGTAAAGGCCCGGGCGTAACCAAGGGCGCGTATGCAGAATTGCCGCGTTACTTTAAAGACACCAGCAAGGTCATGGATCTTGAGCAACGCCTCATGCATTGTCGTATTAGCCTGCAGGGCCTGACGCGCGAGCAAGCCAGCAAGACTCCCTTTGGCTCTGCCGGCAATCCTTCCGATATCGAAGCCCTGGTTGCTTTTCTGACGGCAGAATCGCGTGGCATGAAACTGGCTATCAGTACCAAGCATCCGGCAGAAAAGCAGGCCTATGAAATTGGTAAAAAGATTTTTTATTACCGTGCCGGCTCCCATGATTTTGCTTGCGCATCTTGCCATTCTAGCGACGGCCAACGCATACGCCTGCAAGACTTGCCTAACCTGAACAACAAGGAAAATGCCCAGGCCGCCTATTCAACCTGGCCTGCTTACCGTGTTTCGCAAGGCGAAGTCCGCAGCATGCAGCACCGGTTGAATGATTGCTTTCGCCAGCAGCGCTTCCCTGTGCCTGATTACGCTTCAGACACCATCACTGCATTGACCATGTTCCTGGCAAAATCTGCCGATGGCGCGGTCATGAATGCACCTGCCTTAAAACGCTAGACGCTGAGGGACTACGCATGAAAAATCTACGCTTACGCCACATCAGTGTTTTGCTGGTGGCAGCTTGTTGCATGACACCGGTTCTTGCTGCCGAACCCGATTATGCCAAGGCCGCGCTGGACATGATGAAGGCTGACTTCAAAGCCAAGGGCCCTGCCACCATGGAACGCATGGTGCTGCAAGATGAAGCCCAGGCACTATGCAGCGCCAATCCGCAAGGTTTAAAACCCCAGCAGGCAAAAAAACTGGAACAGGCCCAACTGGCTTCTGTCAAATATCCGGCTGATGGCCAGTATATGGGCGACTGGAAGAATGGTGAAAAAATTGCCCAGAATGGCCGGGGCATGCAATCGTCCGATGCCATGGGGTCGGTCAATGGCGGCAATTGCTATGCCTGCCATCAGATGAGCAAGAAGGAAATTTCTTTCGGTAATATCGGGCCAACGCTTTATCAATATGGCAAAACACGTGGCACCAGTCCAGAGATAGTGAAATACACGTGGGGGAAAATTTATAACGCGCAAGCGTATAGCGCTTGTTCCAGGATGCCACGGTTTGGGCATAACGGGGTGTTGACGGAGGAGCAGTTGAAGGATGTGATGGCGTTGTTGCTGGATGTGGAGTCGCCGGTGAATAAGTGAGGGACTTAGCGTCGTCGGTCTGATTTGACTGCGTCGGCAGCCTGGGTTTTTTAACGTCACTCTGACCTGAATTACGTCGCTCCAGCGAAGGCTAACTGGTGTCCGGAATAATGTTCTTGACAAAAAATGACCAGGAAATCCCCTCCCTTTCAAGGGGAGGGTTAGGGTGGGGATGGGTTTCGGTCGATTAACGATAGTTGAATTTACGGCGGAAACCTATCCCTCATCTCAACCTTACCCTTGAAGGGGAAGGGGCTTGGAGGGCAGTTTCTGACAAAGAAATATTAGTTTAAAAATTAAGTATTTGATGAAGAGAAATTGCTACAAAACTGCCAGTCCTTGAGGCTCAGAACGAGTCAGGATAATTATTCCGGACAGCAGTGAGCGAAGGATGGAGCCCAGCGTCTATCGTTGTATGCTGATGTTGTGTGTAAGGCGATTGCGCTTCGTAGAACCAAGCCGGGTCTCGGCCCGGCGGCCGAATTCCTTTCTTTGCTTCCCCTCCATGTCAGGATAGATGTCGCGTCATCAGAAATCTAACCCGTTGGAGAGCGAAAGGCAGAGTAAGATGAAACGAGTACGCTATACGGCAGAACAAAAGGAATGGGTAATTCAACAAATGATACCTCCCATCAATCGTGCCATTGTGGAATTAGCCCAAGCCACAGGAAT